>NZ_JBVJWR010000007.1:0-360856 GCF_055602235.1 Streptomyces sp. NPDC037410
AGGTGTTGGGGGGGGGGGGCGCAAGAAGAAAAAGGAGGAACACACCCCCCCCCCCCCCCCCCCCCCCCTCCCCCCCCCCCCCCCCCCCCCCCCCCCCCCCGGTCCCGTTCCGTAGCCGTCCGTGGATTCGCTGACGCAAGCGGAAGCGGGGTCGTCGGGGCGCTTTGTCGACAAGGGAACTGCCGCTGCCGGGCCCGGAGTTCCGGGTTTACGTCACAGTTGCATCGTCGCATCTCGGTCACCTGGTGATCTTTCGGGCATCGCACGCGCAACGACCTTGACGCTTCATCGGAAACTCGGAAGGGTGGCGTACTGGCATGCGCTTTTCTGGGACGCGTGTGAACGGGGGCCGGTCCAGTGATTCCGCCGCCCTTGCCGCGCGAGGCCACGAGCGCTGCCCCATGACGAGATGAGCTACTGGGGGTAGCAGCCAGATGACCAACAAGACGCGAGTCCGCCTGGTGCGGGTCGCGGCCAGTGCCGTGATCATCGCCGGTGCGTCCCTGACGGCGGCCGGTGCCGCGCAGGCCGTCGGCGGGTTCGGAACAGAGTCGACCCAGGACGCGGGCCTCGGCATCCAGGTGAAGCTGGACGAGGACGTCACCGGCGGGATCGGCGGCGGAACCGCCGGCGGCGCGGCTGCCGCGGGCGGCCCTTCCACGTCGACCTCGGGTGACCAGTCCTCCTCGACCTCGGGCGACCAGTCGTCGTCCACGTCGGGTGACCAGTCCTCCTCGACGTCGGGCGACCAGTCGTCCTCGACGTCGACCTCGGGTGACCAGTCGTCCTCGACGTCGGGTGACCAGTCGTCGTCCACGTCGGGCGACCAGTCCTCCTCGACGTCGGGTGACCAGTCGTCCTCGACGTCGGGTGACCAGTCGTCGTCCACGTCGGGTGACCAGTCCTCCTCGTCGTCGACCTCGGGTGACCAGTCGTCCTCGTCGTCCACGTCGGGTGACCAGTCCTCGTCCTCTTCGACGTCGGGTGACCAGTCGTCCTCGTCGTCGACCTCGGGTGACCAGTCCTCGTCCTCTTCGACGTCGGGCGACCAGTCGTCCTCGTCGTCGACCTCGGGTGACCAGTCGTCCTCGTCGTCCACGTCGACCTCGGGCGACCAGTCCTCGTCCTCCTCGACGTCGACCACCGGCACCACCGGGAACGGCACCAGCGGCTCCACCGGTGACGCTGGCACCTGCACCGTCGACCTCGACGGCGCCGAGTGCGTGGACACCCCGAACAACACCGACCCGAACCAGGGCGGCTCGCAGCCGGTGCAGCAGGGTGACGCGAAGGAGGAGCTCGCCGAGACCGGTGCGGCCGAGACCTCGTTCCTGATCATCGGCGCCGCGACCATGATCGCCGGCGGCATCGGCTTCCGTATGCTGCCGCGTCTCGTGGGCGGCGGTCGCACCGCCGTCTGAGGCGCGTGACGCAGGACGAAGGGCCGGGGAGTCAGCTCCCCGGCCCTTCGTCATGGTTCCGGCTCGTGGGCGCCGCTCGCGCCCTCCGTCAGGCCGCCTGGATCGCGGCGAGCAGGGCGATCGCCGCGAGCAGCGCGACCGCCAGCGCCAGCAGCATCGCGGGGGACAGCCCCTGAGGGGTCAGACGCTCCCGGTTCGCGCGGCAGACGGGGCAGCGGCCCTCGGCGACCGGGGCCGCGCAGTTGGCGCACACCAGTCGGTCGTAGGTCATGCGCTCTCCTCCTCCCGCACTGGGGTACACACCAGGACAACGTCCGGTGGGATCCGGACGTTCCCCCTACCACTGTGCCAGCTCCGCGGCGTTTCGGCGCGCCCCACCGGTTCGCCCGGCTTCCGTCCCGAAGGGCGAAAAGGATAAAGCACGCAAGCCAGGACCGCGACTGCGCGGGCCGTGCCCGGTCGCGTAAGGTCACGCACACCTACTCCCGGCCGACCGTGGTGCATCCGTGATCCGATTCGACAACGTCTCCAAGTCCTATCCGAAGCAGAGTCGCCCCGCCCTCCGGGACGTCTCCCTGGAGATCGAGAAGGGGGAGTTCGTCTTCCTCGTCGGTTCCTCCGGCTCCGGAAAGTCGACTTTCCTGCGACTGCTCCTGCGTGAGGAGCGTGCCAGCCAGGGCCAGGTGCACGTCCTCGGCAAGGACCTGGCCAGGCTCTCCAACTGGAAGGTGCCGCAGATGCGGCGCCAGCTGGGCACGGTCTTCCAGGACTTCCGCCTGCTGCCGAACAAGACCGTCGCCGAGAACGTGGCCTTCGCCCAGGAGGTCATCGGCAAGCCGCGCGGAGAGATCCGCAAGGCCGTGCCGCAGGTGCTCGACCTGGTCGGACTCGGCGGCAAGGAGGACCGGATGCCGGGCGAGCTCTCCGGCGGTGAGCAGCAGCGCGTCGCCATCGCCCGGGCCTTCGTCAACCGGCCGATGCTGCTGATCGCCGACGAGCCCACCGGCAACCTCGACCCGCAGACCTCCGTCGGCATCATGAAGCTGCTCGACCGGATCAACAGGACAGGGACCACCGTCGTCATGGCGACCCACGACCAGAACATCGTCGACCAGATGCGCAAGCGCGTCATCGAGCTCGAAAAGGGCCGCCTCGTCCGTGACCAGGCGCGCGGCGTCTACGGCTACCAGCACTGACGGCGGGGGATCCAGAACACCATGCGCGCCCAGTTCGTGCTCTCGGAGATCGGCGTCGGTCTCCGCCGCAACCTGACGATGACCTTCGCCGTGATCGTCTCCGTCGCCCTGTCCCTCGCCCTCTTCGGCGGTGCCCTGCTCATGCGCGAGCAGGTCAGCACGATGAAGGACTACTGGTACGACAAGGTCAACGTCTCCATCTTCCTTTGCAACAAGGCGGACGCGGCCACGGCGGCCAAGTGCGCCAAGGGCGCCGTCACCGGCCAGCAGAAGCAGCAGATCGAGGCCGATCTGAAGAAGATGGACATCGTCGAGTCCGTCCTGCACGAGTCGGCCGACGAGGCGTTCAAGCACTACAAGGAGCAGTACGGCGACACCGCCATCGCCTCCGTGGTGACGCCGGACCAGATGCAGGAGTCGTTCCGGGTCAAGCTGAAGGACCCGGAGAAGTACAAGGTCGTCGCCACGGCCTTCGCCGGCCGGGACGGTGTCGAGTCGGTCCAGGACCAGCGGAACATCCTGCAGAACCTCTTCGACCTGATGAACGGCATGAACATCGCCGCGCTCGGCGTCATGGGCCTGATGCTGATCATCGCGCTGATGCTGATCGTCAACACGGTCCGCGTCTCGGCCTTCAGCCGGCGCCGCGAGACGGGCATCATGCGGCTCGTCGGCGCGTCCAGTTTCTACATCCAGATGCCGTTCATCATGGAGGCCGCCTTCGCCGGTCTCCTCGGCGGCGGCGTCGCCTGTGTGCTGCTGCTCGTCGGCCGGTACTTCCTGATCGACCACGGCATCGCGCTCGCCGACAAGATGCAGCTGGTCAACTTCATCGGCTGGGACGCGGTCCTCGCGAAGCTCCCCCTGGTGATCGCCATCGGCCTCCTCATGCCGGCCGTGGCCGCCTTCATCGCGCTGCGCAAGTACCTGAAGGTGTGACAAGACACCTCTGACAGCGGATGGCGTCGTACGGGCAAAGCCCGTGCGGCGCCATTGTCTTGTCCTAGAGTGGGCGCCATGCCGGCCGGCGGTGGCGATCTCTGTATCCGGCCCCGCGGAGTCGTCCGTGGGGCCGTTCTGACGTTGGTGTTCACCGGGGTGCTCGCCGCCGCCGCCGTCACCGGGTCGCTGCCCCGGCAGGAGCCCGTGGGGGAGGGGCGGCAGGCGTCGGCCCGTGCTGCGGGTGGGGCGACCGTCGACAGTGCCGCTCTCGCGCAGGCCGCCGCCGCGGCCATGGCCGACGGGAAGTCGGGGAAGAAGGCCGCCGAGGAGTTCGTCAGCCGCAGCGGCGACCGGTGGGGCGCGGTGTACGACAAGAAGGAGTACGCCGAGTTCGAGCAGGCCCTCGGCGGTGCGTACACCGGGGTCGGCCTGTCCGCGGGGCGCCTCGGCGCGAGCGGGGTGCGGGTGACGCGGGTGCAGGCCGGCGGGCCCGCCGGCAAGGCCGGGCTGCGGGTCGGCGACCGGCTCGTCTCCGTGGACGGGCGGCCGGTCGACGGGCTCTCCGTCTCCGAGGTGGTCTCGCTGCTGCGCGGTGAAGGCGTTCCGGGCTCGGCCGTCGTCCTGGGCGTCGAGCGCGGCCGGGCCGTCTGGACGCAGCCCCTGCGCAGGGCCCGGCTCGCGACGGACCCGGTCACCGTCCGCCGTCTCGACGACGGGGCCGTACTGATCCGGGTCGCCGCCTTCACCAAGGGCGTCGGCACGCGCGTGCGTGACGCGGTACGGGCCGCCCCGGCCGGCGCCGGAGTCCTCCTGGACCTGCGGGGCAACTCGGGCGGCCTGGTCGCGGAGGCCGCCGTCGCCGCCTCCGCCTTCCTCGACGGCGGGCTCGTCGCCACGTACGACGTGGAGGGCGAGCAGCGGGCCGTGTACGCGGAGGGCGGCGGCGATACCGGAAGGCCTCTGGTCGCACTGATCGACGGCGGCACCATGAGCGCGGCCGAGCTGCTCACCGGCGCGCTCCAGGACCGCGGCCGGGCCGTCACGGTCGGCTCGCGGACCTTCGGCAAGGGCTCGGTCCAGATGCCGAGCGAGCTGCCCGACGGCTCCGTCGCCGAGCTGACCGTCGGCCACTACCGCACCCCCGCCGGGCACGCCGTCGACGGCCGCGGCATCACGCCGGACCTGGCGGCGGAGGACGGGGCCGAGGCGCGGGCGAGAACGGTATTGAGTGGCCTCGGAGGGGGCTCGTAGTGCGAAAATGGCCGCACTATGGCAAAGGGACTCGTGAACGTGCAGGGCAAGCCTGCGAAGAAGGCATCGGACAAGGCGCCTGAGCGCAAGCTCATCGCGCAGAACAAGAAGGCGCGGCACGACTACCACATCATCGACACCTACGAGTGCGGTGTGGTGCTCATGGGCACCGAGGTGAAGTCGCTGCGCATGGGCCGGGCCTCGCTGGTCGACGGCTTCGTCCAGATCGACGGCCACGAGGCGTGGCTGCACAACATCCATGTGCCCGAGTACATGCAGGGCAGCTGGACCAACCACCACGCGAAGCGGAAGCGGAAGCTGCTGCTCCACCGGGCCGAGATCGACAAGCTGGAGTCGAAGTCGCAGGAGACGGGTCACACGATCGTGCCCCTCGCCCTGTACTTCCTGAACGGCCGGGTGAAGTGCGAGATCGCGCTGGCCAAGGGCAAGAAGGAGTACGACAAGCGCCAGACCCTGCGGGAGAAGCAGGACACGCGCGAGACGAACCGTGCGGTCGCGGCGGCGCGCCGGAAGCAGCGGGCGGCGCAGAGCGCGTAGCGCCTCGCGCCGCCGGCCGTTAATACGCTGGCAACCGGACCCGTCGGTCACGTACGATGGGACCTGCACCCCACCGAGGGTGCGCCTTTTGAAAAATCAACATGGGGATGATCGGTTTCGACAGCGGATGTCGAAGCAGTGGGAAGCGTGTCGAGGAAGCGGCAATGATCTCGTAAACCATATGTCGCAACCAATAATCGCCAACACCAAGAGCGATAACTCCCGCTTCGCCCTCGCTGCCTAATTTTAGGTAACGAACAGAAGCCTCTGTGAGGAGCGTCAGCCCGGGGGTGGTCCCGACCCGGATCCTGGCGTCATTCAGGGATCTAAACCTCTAGCCCCGGTCACGGGGGTTGGAGGGAAATCAAACAGTGGCTGAGCCCGTTCCGGACTTGTCTGGGTGATCCGGAGGGCTGAGAAACTCGTACCAGACTGCACACGGAGAAGCCCTGATTCTGCACCGTTGGACGCGGGTTCGATTCCCGCCATCTCCACCATTGCGATGCCGCTCGCACGAGCGGGACCGCAAGGTCATCCCATCGACAAACGGCGCCTTCCACACGGAGGGCGCCGTTTGTCGTACTTACGGTGACATCAAGCGTGCGTACAAGTTCCTCCTCCGCCCAACGGTCCGCCAGGAACGGGCGCTCGTCGAGATGCTCGCTGATCACTGTTCCCTCCACAACGGGGCACTCCAGGAGCGCCGCCACGCTTACCGGCATGCGTCGAAAGCCATCAAATACGGCGACCAGGCCGCGCAGCTCAAGGAGATCCGGGCCTTCGACCCGGAGTCTCAGGGCCGCTGGTCGTTCTCGTCGCAGCAGGCGACGCTCAGGAGGCTGGGAAGGCGCCCGGTTATCCCCGGTTCAAGGGCATGGGCCACTTCGACACCGTCACGTTCCCGAAGGACGGGGACGGCTGCCGTTGGGACTCCACGCCCTCCGACATGCGGACCCGAGTGCGTCTGCAAGGTGTCGGGCATGTCCGGGTGCACGAGCACCGGCCTGTGCGCGGCCGAGTGAAGACGATCAGCGTGAAACGGGAAGGCCGCCGCTGGTACGTCGTCCTGGCGTGCGACGAGGTGCCTGCTGAGCCCCTGCCCGCCACCGGGCTGATCGTCGGCATCGAAATGGGCACCACGCACTTCTTCACCGACTCCAGCGGGGTGCACGAGCCGAACCCCGAGTTCCGCGCCGTGCTGTCGGACGAACTGGCGGCCGCGCAGCGGCACCTCTCCACCTTCCCCGAGCGCACGCGGCGCCGGACGAAGAAGCACCGGGCCGCAGCCCGAAAGGTGGCCGGGCTGCATGCGAAGATCCGGCGTCAGCGCCTGGATCACCACCACAAGACCGCTCTGACGCTCGTGCGGGAGTACGACGTGATCGGGCACGAGATCCTGAACACGGCCGGGATGACGAAAGCCCCGGCGCCCAAGCCCGACCCCGGACGCGCCGGCGGCTTCCTTCCGAACGGTGCCGCCGCGAAGGCCGGGCTCAACCGAAGCATCCTCGACGCGGGTTGGGGGTAGTTCCTCGCGATCCTGGCGCAGAAGGCTGAAAGTGCCGCCCGCTGCGTGATCCCGGTGAACGCCCGCGACACCTCCCGCACGTGCCCGACCGCGATCGGCGGATGCGGGTACGTGAGCGGGGAGAACCGCGTCACCCAAGCGAAGTTCGAGTGCGTCAAGTGCGGCCTGGTGGAGAACGCCGACCGTGTGGGCGCACTGAACGTCCTGCACAGGGCCGGGCTGGCCCTCCGCGTCGCGGCCTAGCCGTCGAACGCGGGAAGCCTTCGGGCGGTGTCACCTCCACTCATCCCATGTGCCGACCTCTTGCGGGCTTGGTCTGGACCTGGCACTCTGCGGGCGCCGCCCCCCACGCCACGGCACCCCCGGAGGTACGTATGCGTCACAGACCCCTCGCGGTCCTGCTCATGCTGCTCGCCCTCCTCGTCCCCGCCGCCCTGCCCGCCGGAGCCGCCGCGCCCGCGGCCCCGCAGGTCTACGGCGCCTGGCACTGCGGGGACGACTACTGCACCTGGTCCACCGTCCGTGACGTCGCCGAGTTCGATGCCAGGAACCACTGGCTGATCGACCGCGGCGACGGGCGCCCCTCGGTCAACCTGGTCGTCCTCAGCTTCGTCGACCCGCTCAAGCTGCTGCACCGCACCACCGACGCGGCCACCGCGAACGGCGTCCCCGTCGGCATGAGCCGCGAGATCGTCCAGTACTTCACCTCGCGCGGCATCCGCGTCATGCTCTCCCTCGGCGGGATCACGTACACCGACGCGTGGGACGCGGCCCTCGCCGAAGACGCCGGCCGGCTGGGGCTGAACGCCGCCGCCGTCGCCGCCGACCTCGGCGTCGGCATCGAGATCGACTACGAGCAGAACACCGCCCCGAACCTCACCGGGCTCCAGGCCTTCATCGACGCCTACCGGTCCGTGCATCCGTACGACGCCGGCGGCACGGACCCGGCCGCGCGGCTCACCATCGACACCGCCGCCGGCGACCGCTGGCTCATCGACATCAACCGCAAGGCCACCGCCGACTGGCTGCGCACCGACAGCCCCGTGCTCGACTACGCCAACGCCATGGTGCCCGCCCGGCCTACCTCGGCGAGCTCCCACGTCGCGAACTGGCAGGAACACCTCGACGGCAAGCCGCAGTTCTCGCCGCCGGTCGCCCCGCTCGCCCCCGCCAAGCTCACCGCCGGGCTCTACCTCGCGTACGGCCGCAGTCCGCTGCCCGAGTGCGTCGACTTCGCGAACTCGCTGCAGAAGGCGACCGGCGACTGGGTGCGGAACGCGGCGCCGAACGGGGCCGGGACCACCCCCGGACTGCTCGGCTACATGTTCTGGGCCGCCGAGAAGCCGTCCACCCGCGGGCTCGGGACGCAGGAGCCGAACGGTTGCGCGGGCGGTGCCGGGGCCGGTGCCACCGCGTACGGGGTGTCCGTTCCGATGGCGCCGCTGCGGCAGAGCTAGGACGACTGGGCCTGTGTACGGTGGCCCACCCCGGTCGCCGTGCACAGGGTCAGGGCCAGTGCCGCCGCCGTCACCGGGATCAGGAAGCCGAAGGCGGCGAAGGGCGCGTGGTCGGCGGCCCAGCCGCCGGTGGCCGAGCCGGTCGCGATGCCCGCCAGGAGCGCGGTCACGGCGAGCGCCATGCCCTCGTTGAGCTGGGCCGCCGGGGCGAGGCGCTGGATCAGGCCCATGCCCGTCACCATCGTCGGGGCCGTCGCCATCCCCGCGAGGAGGAGCCCGGCGGCCAGGGCGAGCAGGGAGCCGGTCGAGGCGCCGAGCAGCGGCATCGCCATCAGGACGGTCATGGCGGCGAGGCAGGTGCGCAGGCGGGCGGTGCGGCGGGCGTGGCCGTAGAGGAGGCCCGCCGCGCAGGAGCCGGTGGCCTGGAGGGCGAGGACCGGTCCCGCGACCGGCCCGTCCACGTACGCCAGGGTCACGACCTCCATCGAGCCGAAGACCGCGCCCGTGGCGAGGAAGACCGCGAGCAGTGGCGCCATGCCCGGGGCCCGCAGCGGGGAGCCCGCCGTCGTGCGCGGCGCGACCGGGGGCTCCGTGGGGCGCTGGGCGGAGAAGATCAGGACGCCGGAGAGGAAGAGGACGGCCGCGGTGAGCGTGCCGGCCTCGGGGAAGAGCGCCGAGCACAGGACGGCGGCGAGCACCGGGCCGAGCATGTAGCAGAGTTCGTCGACGGCCTGCTCGAAGGCGTTGGCGGTGTGCAGCGCGTCCGGGTCGTCGCGGAAGAGGTGGGCCCAGCGGGCCCGGGACATGCCGCCCGTGTTCGGGCTGGTGGCGGTGACGGCGGTGGTGAGGAAGAGCGCCCAGGCGGGGGCCTTCTCATGGACGCAGAGCAGCAGGACCAGATGGCCCAGGACCGCGTAGGCGGTGGCCGGGACCGCGATCCTGGCCTGGCCGTACCGGTCGACGAGCCGGGCGATGAGCGGGCCGGTGACGGAGCCGACGGCGAGGCCGGTGGCGGTGACCGCGCCGGCCAGGGCGTAGGAGCCGTACCCCGCCGCGATCATGATCACGGCGCTGACGCCGAACATGCCCATGGGCATCCGGGCGATCAGGTTCCCGGCGGTGAAGGCGCGGGTGCCGGGGTGGGAGAAGAGGCGGAGGTAGGGGTTACGGGAGAGCGCGCGGGGGGTGTCGCGGTCGTGGGACGCGTGGCGGTAGCGGGGCGTTTCGGCGCGGGGCGTTTCGCGGTAGCGGGGGGCGAGGGCCGGGCCCGCCGGGGTGAGGGTGAGGTCCGGTTGCGGCATGGATCAAGGGTCTGTCGGCATGGCCCTGCCGGTCCAACACCTTCTCGGTGGCCATTCACGCGCCTGTGTTGTTAGATGCGGCGATGGCCACCTCCTCGTACGACGTCGACCCCCGTCTGCTGCGCGCCTTCACCGCCGTCGCCGAGGAGCTCCACTTCACCCGCGCCGCCGCCCGCCTCTACCTCGCCCAGCAGGCCCTCAGCCGCGACATCCGGCGCCTGGAGCGGGAGTTGGGCACCGAGCTGTTCGTGCGGACCACCCGGCAGGTCGCCCTCACCCCCGACGGCGAGCGCCTCCTCCCGTACGCCCGCCGGGTGTTGGCCGCCCACGACGAGCTGACCGAAGCCTTCCGCGGTGCGCCCCGGCCGCTCCTCGTCGACCTCAACAGCCCCGACCTCGTCCAGGAGCGCATCCTGCTCCGGGCCCGCGAACTCGCCCCGGAGCAGGAGCTGATGGCCCGCTACGAGAGCGGACTCACCGGCGCCGCCCAGTCCATCCTCGCCGGCCGGCTCGACACCTCCTTCGGCCGGTACGGAGGACTCGACGCCCGGCTCAGGGCGCGGCTCGACTCCCAGTTCGTGCGGTACGAGCCGATGGCCGTGGTGCTCCCCGAGGACCACCCGCTCGCCGGCCTGCCCGAGGTCCCGCTCTCCCGGCTCGCCGGGGAGCGGATCTACGCCGGGGCCGGGAACGACCGCACCCCCGAGTGGACCGACCTCGCCGCCCGGCTCTTCGCCGGGCGCGGCATCGGGATCGCCCCGCCCGCGCCGCTGGCGATCGGCCACGAGGAGTTCCGGCGGCTCATGGCCAAGCACCGCAACCCGATCCTCGCCGTCGTCGACTTCCCGCCCATGCCGGACCGCGTCATCCGGCCGCTCGTCGACCCCGTGCCCCTCTCGCCGGTGAGCCTCGTCTGGCGCAGGGGACTCCGCCACCCCGGCCTGGACGCCCTGCGCCGGGCGGCCGCGGAGCTCGGCGCCCGCGAGGGCTGGCTCGTCCGGCCGCCCGGCGCCTGGCTGCCGGAGGGGGAGCCGGGGCTGCCGGGGTAGAGCCCACGTAGAGCGGGGGCGCTCACCACGGGGGCGCTCACAGAGGGTTCGCACGCCGGGTGAGAGCAAGGTTCCGTCACCGTCACCTCACGGCACCGGCCTGAAACGCGCCCTTCCTAGCGTCGGTCGCATCAGGGATCCGACTCCGTGGAGGTGCGAGATGAGTGGCCGCTGGATCGAACGCTGGGAACCGGAGGACGAGACCTTCTGGCGCGAGACGGGGGAGCGGATCGCCCGCCGGAACCTGCTCTTCTCCGTCGTCTCCGAGCACATCGGCTTCTCCGTCTGGAGCCTGTGGTCGGTCATGGTCCTCTTCATGGGCCCCCGGTACGGGGTCGACCCCGCCGGGAAGTTCTTCCTCATCGGCACCGCCACCTTCGTCGGCGCGCTGATCCGCATCCCGTACACCTTCGCCGTCGCCCGCTTCGGCGGCCGCAACTGGACGATCTTCAGCGCCCTGCTGCTCCTGCTGCCCACCGGCCTCGCGTTCGCGGTGATGCACCCCGGCACCTCGTTCTCCACCTTCGTCCTCGTCGCGGCGCTCACCGGCGTCGGAGGCGGCAACTTCGCCTCCTCGATGACCAACATCAACGCCTTCTTCCCGCTGCGGAAGAAGGGCTGGGCGCTCGGCCTCAACGCGGGCGGCGGCAACATCGGCGTCCCCGTCGTCCAGCTCGTCGGCCTCCTCGTCATCGGCACCGCCGGGGCGATGCACCCGAGGATCGTGCTCGGCGTCTACCTGCCGCTGATCGTCGCCGCCGCCGTCTGCTCCGCGCTCTTCATGGACAACCTCGCCCCCGTGAAGAACGACACCGGAGCCGTCAAGGAGGCCGTGACCGCCCGCCACACCTGGATCATGGCGTTCCTGTACGTCGGCACCTTCGGCTCCTTCATCGGCTACAGCTTCGCCTTCGGACTCGTCCTCCAGACCCAGTTCGGCCGCACCCCGCTCCAGGCCGCCTCGCTCACCTTCATCGGCCCGCTGCTCGGCTCGCTCATCCGGCCCGTCGGCGGCTCCCTCGCCGACCGGCACGGCGGCGCCCGGATCACCCTGTGGACCTTCGCCGCGATGGCCGCCGCGACCGGCGTCGTCATCTACGCCTCCGTCGTCGAGTCCCTCGCCGTCTTCCTCGTCGGCTTCATCGGCCTCTTCGTCCTCAGCGGCCTCGGCAACGGCTCCACGTACAAGATGATCCCGGCGATCTTCCTCGCCCAGGGGCACCGCAAGGGCCTCGCGGGCGAGCCCGCCGAGGCCTACGGGCGGCGGCTCTCCGGGGCCTCCATGGGCCTCATCGGCGCCGTCGGCGCGCTCGGCGGCCTCGGTATCAACCTCGCCTTCCGCCAGTCCTTCCAGACCGCCGGCACCGGCACCGCCGCCTTCGTCGCCTTCCTCGCCTTCTACGCCGCCTGCATGGCCGTCACCTGGGCGGTATACCTTCGGGCACCCGGCGCCGTCCCCGCGACCCCCGAGGCGGTCACGGAGCCCGAGGCCCGGTCCGGCTACGCGCGGGTGTGATCCCCGGTGCCCGGCGCGTACCGTAACGACGAGGAAATACGGGCGAACCCCGACCGACACGCACCCCCGTCAGGCTCAGGCCCCATGGACGAGCAAGAACACGGCCCCCTCGCCGGCTTCACGATCGGCGTCACCGCGGCACGGCGCGCCGACGAGCTGATCGCGCTGCTGCGGCGGCGCGGTGCGGCCGTCGTCCACGGACCGGCCCTGCGGATCGTGCCCCTCGCCGACGACACCGAACTCCTCGCCGCCACCAAGGAGCTCATCGGCCACGCCCCGGACGTCGTCGTCGCCACCACGGCGATCGGCTTCCGGGGCTGGGTCGAGGCCGCCGAGGGCTGGGGGTGCGGGGAGGAGCTCCTCGCCGTCCTGCGGGACGTCGAGCTCCTCGCCCGCGGGCCCAAGGTGAAGGGGGCGGTGCGGGCCGCCGGGCTCACCGAGTCCTGGTCGCCCTCCTCCGAGTCCATGGCCGAGGTCCTCGACCGGCTCCTCGCGGAGGGCGTCACCGGCCGGCGCATCGCGCTCCAGCTGCACGGGGAGCCGCTGCCCGGCTTCGTCGAGGCGCTCACCGCGGGCGGCGCCGAGGTCGTCGGCGTCCCCGTCTACCGCTGGATGCCGCCCGAGGACCTCGGGCCGCTCGACCGGCTCATCGACGCGACCCTCGCGCGCGGCCTCGACGCGGTCACCTTCACCAGCGCGCCGGCCGCCGCCTCGCTGTTCTCCCGCGCCGGGCAGCGAGGGGTACGGGAGGAACTCCTCGCCGCGCTCCGGCACGACGTGCTCGCGGTGTGCGTGGGGCCCGTGACGGCGCTGCCGCTCCAGGCCGAGGGCATCGACACGTACCAGCCGGAGCGCTTCCGGCTCGGACCGCTCGTCCAGCTCCTCTGCAAGGAGCTCCCCGCCCGCTCCCGGGTCCTGCCGGTCGCAGGGCACCGCGTCGAGGTCCGCGGGCACGCCGTCCTCGTCGACGGCGGCCTCCGGCCCGTGCCGCCCGCCGGCATGGCCCTCCTCGGCCTCCTCGCCCACCGCCCCGGCTGGGTCGTCTCCCGCGCGGACCTCCTGCGGGCGCTGCCGGGCGCGGGGCGCGACGAACACGCCGTGGAGACGGCGATGGCCCGTCTGCGCACCGCCCTCGGCACGCCGAAGCTGATCCAGACGGTGGTGAAGCGCGGCTACCGGCTGGCGCTGGACCCGGCGGCGGAGGAGAAGTACGACGGATAGCCCACGGCAGGAGCCCCGCGCCTGACATCAGGCCCCCCTGTGGCGTACGCTCGACGGCTGCCCAGTGCACGTGAGAAGGGGGCCTTAGGTGGCCGCGCAGGAAGCCGTGGACACGGTCGGAGACCGTGAGATCGGTGTCGAGCAGGAACATCTGGATCAGGTCTACCGCCGCCTCGAGGAGAAGATCCACGAGGCCGAGTTCCTGATGAACGACGCCGCCCAGCGGGGACAGGTCGGCACGCCCGGCGCCCTCGCCGAGCGCGACGCCCAGGTCTTCCGGGCCGGCATCCACCTCAACCGGCTCAACAACGAGTTCGAGGACTTCCTCTTCGGCCGGATCGACCTGCTGTACGGCAAGGACGGGAAGAAGGGCCCCGACGGCGCCTACACCTCCGTCGAGCCCGCCGAGGACGCCGTACGGCCCGACAACACCGCCGAGATCGGCGAGACCCTCCACATCGGGCGGATCGGCGTCCTCGACTCCGACTACGCGCCGCTCGTCATCGACTGGCGCGCGCCCGCCGCCGCGCCGTTCTACCGGTCCACCCCCGTCGACCCGGGCCGTGTCGTGCGCCGCCGGGTCATCCGCTCCAAGGGCCGCCAGGTCCTCGGTGTCGAGGACGACCTCATGCGCCCCGAGCTGCGGGCCACCCTGGACGGGCGCGAGCTGCCGGTGATCGGCGACGGGGCCCTGATGGCCGCCCTCGGCCAGGCCCGCAGCCACACCATGCGGGACATCGTGTCCTCCATCCAGGCCGAGCAGGACCTCGTCATCCGCGCCCCCGCCGCCTCCGTGACGTACGTCGAGGGCGGGCCGGGCACCGGAAAGACGGCGGTCGCCCTGCACCGGGCCGCCTACCTGCTCTACCAGGACCGGCGGCGGTACGCGGGCGGCATCCTCATCGTCTCGCCGACGCCGCTCCTCGTCTCGTACACCGAGGGCGTGCTTCCTTCGCTCGGCGAGGAGGGGCAGGTGGCCATCCGCGCGGTCGGTTCGCTGGTCGACGGGGCCGAAGCCACCGCGTACGACGAGCCCGCCGTCGCCCGCGTCAAGGGCTCCTCCCGCATGCTCCACGTGCTGCGGAAGGCCGCTCGCGGCGCCCTGGACGGCCCGGACGCCCCGCAGCTCCTGCGCGTCGTCGCCTTCGGGCGCCGCCTCGAACTCGAAGCCGACGAGCTGCGCCGCATCCGGCACAACGTCCTCGGCGGCACCGCCCCCGTCAACCTGCTGCGCCCGCGGGCCCGTCGGCTCCTCCTCGACGCGCTGTACGCGAAGTCCGGCGCCGCCGGCCGGCACAGCGACCCCGAGCTCGCCGCCGAGCTGCGCTCCTCCTTCGACGAGGACGTGTCGACCGAGGACTCCTTCCTCGGGTTCCTCGACGCGTGGTGGCCGGAACTCAGCCCCCGCCAGGTCCTCGACGCGATGGCCGACGAGCGGCGGCTCGGCCGCTGGGCCCGCCGGATCCTCAACCCCGGCGAGGTGCGCCGACTCGCGCGCTCGCTGCGCCGCCGGGAGCTCTCCGTCCACGACGTCGCCCTCCTGGACGAGCTGAACACCCTGCTCGGCGCCCCGGCCCGGCCCCGCAAGAAGCGGGAGTACGACCCGCTGGACCAGCTCACGGGGCTTGAGGAGCTGATGCCCGTACGCGAGGAGACCCAGCGGGAGCGGGCCGAGCGGCTCGCGGCGGAGCGCACCGAGTACGCGCACGTGATCGTCGACGAGGCCCAGGACCTGACGCCCATGCAGTGGCGGATGGTCGGGCGGCGCGGCCGGCACGCCACCTGGACGGTCGTCGGCGACCCGGCGCAGTCCTCCTGGTCGGACCCGGACGAGGCCGCGGCGTCCCGCGACGAGGCCCTCGGCACCCGGCCGCGGCGCCGCTTCGAGCTCACCGTGAACTACCGGAACCCGGCGGAGATCGCCGAGCTCGCCGCGAAGGTCCTCGCGCTCGCCATGCCGGGCAAGGAGTCCCCGCGCGCGGTCCGCTCGACGGGCGTCGAGCCCCGCTTCGTCACGGTCCCCACGAAGGCCGATCTGGCCGAAACCGTACGTTTGGAGGCCGAGCGGCTGCTCGGGGAGGTGGACGGGACGGTCGGTGTCGTCGTCGCGATGAACCGGCGCGCGGAGGCCGCCGGCTGGCTCGCCGGGCTCGGCGACCGGGTCGTGGCGCTCGGCTCCCTGGAGGCGAAGGGACTGGAGTACGACGCGACGGTGGTCGTCTCGCCCGCGGAGATCGCGGACGAGTCCCCGGCCGGCCTGCGGGTGCTCTACGTGGCCCTGACCCGGTCCACGCAGGCCCTCACGGTGCTCTCGGGCGACCGGGACATGCCGGACGAGGCCGGGGTCCCGGACCTGCTGCGGGACTGAGTCCGCCGCGGGGCGAGGTGTCGATTTCAGGTCAACCTGTGGCGCTGGAATCACCAACCAGGGTGGTTTGTTAGCCTTGTCGTGGCACCGGCTCGATCCAAGCCCCCGGGCCCAACCTTCGTCCCTCAGAGGGACCACTTGCCGCGAGGCGAGCATGGCGGGTCGGTGCCACTTAGACGTACGTACGAAGTCGAGGCCCCTGTCACCTCCGGGTGACGGGGGCCTCTTCTGTTTCCCTGTGACTTCTCGTATGGTGGAAACTACTTTCCGAAAACAAAATGACCGTATTACCTGCTACCGGCAGGTAGGTGCGACCATCGGAGGGCGCCGCCAGGCAACCAGCCGGGGCGGCGTAGCAACGAAGCTCAGGGAAAGCAGAGGAACTCGGCCATGGCAACGGCGCCCAGCGTCTCGTACTCGATGACGGTCCGGCTGGAGGTTCCCGCGAGCGGGACCGCGGTCTCCCAGCTCACCACGGCGGTGGAGTCCCATGGCGGATCCGTCACCGGCCTCGACGTGACCGCCTCCGGCCACGAGAAGCTCCGCATCGACGTCACCATCGCGGCCACGTCGACCGCGCACGCCGACGAGATCGTCGAGCAGCTGCGCACCATCGAGGGCGTCGTGCTCGGCAAGGTCTCCGACCGTACGTTCCTCATGCACCTCGGCGGCAAGATCGAGATGGCGTCGAAGCACCCCATCCGCAACCGTGACGACCTCTCGATGATCTACACCCCGGGCGTCGCCCGCGTGTGCATGGCGATCGCCGAGAACCCCGAGGACGCCCGCCGCCTCACCATCAAGCGCAACACCGTCGCGGTCGTCACCGACGGCTCCGCCGTCCTCGGCCTGGGCAACATCGGCCCGATGGCCGCGATGCCGGTCATGGAGGGCAAGGCGGCCCTGTTCAAGCGCTTCGCCGACATCGACGCCTGGCCGATCTGCCTCGACACCCAGGACACCGACGAGATCGTCGCGATCGTCAAGGCCATCGCCCCCGGCTTCGCGGGCATCAACCTGGAGGACATCTCCGCGCCCCGCTGCTTCGAGATCGAGGCCCGGCTGCGCGAGGCCCTCGACATCCCCGTCTTCCACGACGACCAGCACGGCACCGCCATCGTCGTCCTCGCCGCCCTCACCAACGCGCTGCGCGTGGTCGGCAAGGGCATCGGCGACGTACGGGTCGTCATGTCCGGTGCGGGCGCCGCCGGTACGGCCATCCTCAAGCTGCTGATCGCGGCGGGCGTGAAGCACGCGGTCGTCGCCGACATCCACGGTGTCGTGCACGCGGGCCGCGAGGACCTCGTGGACGCCGCGCCCGGCACCCCGCTGCGCTGGATCGCCGACAACACCAACCCCGAGGGCGTGACCGGCACCCTCAGGCAGGCCGTGGTCGGCGCGGACGTGTTCATCGGCGTCTCGGCCCCGAACCTGCTCGGCGCGGACGACGTGGCCGCCATGGCCGAGGGGGCCATCGTGTTCGCGCTCGCGAACCCCGACCCGGAGGTCGACCCGGCCGCCGCCCGGCAGACGGCCGCCGTCGTCGCCACCGGCCGCTCGGACTTCCCGAACCAGATCAACAACGTGCTGGTCTTCCCGGGCGTGTTCCGCGGTCTGCTCGACGCCCAGTCCCGTACGGTCAACACCGAGATGATGCTCGCGGCGGCCTCCGCCCTGGCCGACGTGGTCACCGAGGACGAGCTGAACCCGAACTACATCATCCCGTCGGTCTTCAACGACAAGGTCGCCGGCGCGGTCGCCGGAGCCGTCCGGAACGCGGCGAAGGCCGCGGGCGCGGGCGCGGCGCCGAACGGCCGCTGACGGTACGTCGCCCACCGGCGCCGCGGGGCTTCGCCGCCCGGCGCTGACGGCGCGTCGCGATTCGCGGAGCCGTAAACCCGCCTTTAGGGTGGCTTTTCGGCTCCGCGCTGTCTCCGCGGTGTCGACCGAACGTCACCACCACGGGGCTCTGGCGCTTTTCGTGTGACCCGAGGGGGTGCCGGATTGGCGTTCCCGCCGCTGGTGGGGGCAGGATGCGTGTTTGGGCGCGAGGGTCTGTCATGTGACCCGGGTCCGGGGACTGTCCGAGGGCCCTGGCAGCATCGGCTTCGCTGTACCCAATCACGCGGCTTCCGCCGCGTGGCACGCCTCACAGGCAAGAAGAACACGGGAGTAACAACATGAACCGCAGTGAGCTGGTGGCCGCTCTGGCCGACCGCGCCGAGGTGACCCGCAAGGACGCCGACGCCGTGCTGGCCGCTCTCGCCGAGACCGTCGGTGAGGTCGTCGCCAAGGGCGACGAGAAGGTCACCATCCCCGGCTTCCTGACCTTCGAGCGCACCCACCGTGCCGCTCGCACCGCTCGTAACCCGCAGACCGGCGACCCGATCGACATCCCGGCCGGCTACAGCGTGAAGGTCTCCGCGGGCTCGAAGCTCAAGGAAGCCGCCAAGGGCAAGTAAGGCTGCCTAGAGGCGACGAAAGGGCGGCCACCCTGTCAGGGGGTGGCCGCCCTTCCGTTTGCGCCCGTACGGGCCCTTTCGGGCCGGGGTGACGCCTCACGGAGCCCCGCGCGCCGCACGGGCGCGCGCGGACGCCCGGTCAGACCAGCGCGCTGCCGGGGAGCTCGACCTTCGCGCCCAGCTCGACGAGCTTCTCCATGAAGTTCTCGTAGCCGCGGTTGATCAGGTCGATGCCGTGGACCCGGGACGTGCCCTGGGCCGCGAGCGCCGCGATCAGGTACGAGAAGCCGCCGCGCAGGTCGGGGATGACCAGGTCGGCGCCCTGGAGCTTCGTCGGGCCCGACACGACCGCGGAGTGCAGGAAGTTCCGCTGGCCGAAGCGGCAGTCGGAG
Source organism: Streptomyces sp. NPDC037410 (assembly GCF_055602235.1). Taxonomy (NCBI): domain Bacteria; kingdom Bacillati; phylum Actinomycetota; class Actinomycetes; order Kitasatosporales; family Streptomycetaceae; genus Streptomyces; species Streptomyces sp. NPDC037410. The sequence continues at coordinate 18,663 of NZ_JBVJWR010000007.1, forward strand.
CCGCCGAGGCACTCGCGGTACAGCTGGATGTGCGCACCCATCTGGTTCAGCGCGGACGTGAAGCCGAGCCGGGACTCGTACACCGTCTCGTGGATGATGGAGAGGCCGGAGGCCTGCGTCAGGGCCACGACCAGCGGCTGCTGCCAGTCCGTCTGGAAGCCGGGGTGCACGTCCGTCTCCAGGTGGATCGCGTTGAGCGAGCCGCCCGGGTGCCAGAAGCGGATGCCCTCGTCGTCGATCTCGAAGGCGCCGCCGACCTTCCGGTACGTGTTGAGGAAGGTCATCATCGAGCGCTGCTGGGCGCCGCGCACGTAGATGTCGCCCTCGGTCGCCAGCGCCGCCGACGCCCAGGAGGCCGCCTCCAGGCGGTCCGGGAGCGCCCGGTGGGTGTAGCCGTTGAGGCGGTCGACACCGGTGATCCGGATGGTCCGGTCGGTGTCCATGGAGATGATCGCGCCCATCTTCTGCAGGACGCAGATCAGGTCCTCGATCTCGGGCTCCACGGCCGCGTTCGACAGCTCGGTGACGCCCTCCGCGAGGACCGCCGTGAGCAGCACCTGCTCGGTCGAGCCGACCGAGGGGTACGGGAGGCGGATCTTGCAACCGCGAAGACGCTGCGGGGCCTCCAGGTACTGCCCGTCCTCCCGCTTCTCGATGGTGGCGCCGAACTGGCGCAGCACGTCGAAGTGGAAGTCGATGGGCCGGCCGCCGATGTCGCAGCCGCCCAGGCCCGGGATGAACGCGTGGCCCAGGCGGTGCAGCAGCGGGCCGCAGAAGAGGATCGGGATGCGCGACGAGCCGGCGTGGGCATCGATGTCAGCCACGTTCGCGGACTCGACGTGCGTCGGGTCGAGGACGAGCTCGCCGGGCTCCTCGCCGGGGCGGACCGTCACTCCGTGCAGCTGGAGCAGCCCGCGGACCACGCGGACGTCACGGATGTCGGGAACGTTGCGCAGGCGGCTGGGACCGCTGCCGAGCAGGGCGGCGACCATCGCCTTGGGCACGAGGTTCTTCGCGCCGCGAACGCGGATCTCGCCCTCGAGCGGGGTTCCGCCGTGGACAAGCAGGACATCGTCTGTGCCGGTCATGTATCTCGCGTTCCGAAAGTGGGGTCCGACGGGTGGCCAGAGAAAAGGGTAAGGGTCCATGAGACCCCCTTCTGGTGCCTCAGGGGGCCTGTCAGATGTAATGAATTCGGCACAACACCCTCTGTTCCCGTGATCTTGCGGAGCGTCACCGTCCGCTTGTCTGCGCGGGGCGACCCGCCGCCGCCGTCCCGTCCCTCCTGAGCTGCGGTGGGCTCCGCCTTCCCGCGTTCGCGTCCGACAACCCTCCGCGAACGCCGAAGATGCGGGATCATGTGTCGCATGACCGAGGTGTCCTCGCTCACAGGACGGCTGCTCGTGGCCACCCCCGCGCTGGCGGATCCGAACTTCGACCGCGCGGTCGTCCTGCTGCTCGACCACGACGACGAGGGCTCCCTCGGCGTCGTCCTCAACCGGCCCACACCGGTGACCGTCGGCGACATCCTCGCCCCCTGGGCCGCCCTCGCCGGCGAGCCCGGCGTCGTCTTCCAGGGCGGCCCCGTCTCCCTCGACGCGGCCCTCGGCGTCGCCGTGATCCCCGGCGACGAGGGCCCCCTCGGCTGGCGGCGGGTGTACGGCGCGATCGGCCTGGTCGACCTGGAGGCCCCGCCCGAGCTGCTCGGACCGGCCCTCGGCTCGCTGCGGATCTTCGCGGGGTACGCGGGCTGGGGCCCCGGGCAGCTGGAGTCCGAGCTCGGCGATGGCGCCTGGTACGTGGTCGAGTCGGAGCCCGGCGACGTCTCCTCGCCGCACCCCGAGGCGCTCTGGCGGCAGGTGCTGCGACGGCAGCGCGGCGAACTCGCGATGATCGCCACGTACCCCGACGACCCGTCCCTGAACTGACGCCCCGGGCTTTCAGTACCCTTGGCGGTTATGAGCACTCTCGAGCCCGAGCGCGGGGCAGGTACGGGAACCCTCGTCGAGCCGACGCCGCAGGTGTCCCACGGTGACGGCGACCACGAGCGCTACGCCCACTACGTCCAGAAGGACAAGATCATGGCGAGCGCCCTCGACGGCACGCCCGTCGTGGCGCTGTGCGGAAAGGTCTGGGTGCCGGGGCGCGACCCCAAGAAGTACCCGGTCTGTCCGATGTGCAAGGAGATCTACGACTCCATGGGCGCCGGCGGTGGCGACAAGGACAAGGGCGGCAAGGACAAGTAAGCGGGTCCTGACGCCGGGGGCGGCCCCCGTCGTGCGTACTTCGGTACGTGCGGCGGGGGCCGTTCCGCGTTCTCGGGGGCTCGTGCGGCCGATGGGTCGAGACCTCTTGTGGGTCCGCCGGGGGCGCACCTAACCTCACGGGTGTTGTGCAGTACGAAACGCACATTGCGCATGCTGCAACGCGCCATCTGGAGGGGGACCTTGGAACCGGATCTCATCCCCGCACCGCTCTCGGTCGAGCACCGGACCCCGGGGCACCTCACGCTCGACGAGCGGACCGCGCTCGACGCCGGACCCGGCACCGAGTCCACCGCCCGCTGGCTGCGGACCACGATCGGAGCCGCCACCGGACTGCCGCTCGCCGGACCGTCGCACGCCGAGCCGTCACCCGCCGACGGTTCGGGTGCGCCCGCCGTACGCCTGCGGATCAGCGAGGAGGCGGCGGCGGAGCGCGGCCCGGAGGGCTACCGGCTGACGGTCGGTGACACGGCCGTCGTCATCGAGGGCGGCGGGCCCGCCGGAGTGTTCTGGGGCGCCCAGACCCTCCGTCAGCTCCTCGGCCCCGACGCGTACCGCCGCGCACCGCTGCCCGGCCGCGCCTGGCGGCTCCCGCACGTCACCGTCGAGGACCGGCCCCGCTTCGGCTGGCGCGGCCTCCTTCTCGACGTCTCCCGGCACTTCCTGCCCAAGGACGACGTCCTGCGGTACCTCGACCTGCTCGCCGCCCACAAGCTCAACGTCCTCCACCTCCACCTCACCGACGACCAGGGCTGGCGCATCGAGATCGAGCGGCACCCCAGGCTCACCGAGGTCGGCGCCTGGCGGGCCCGTACCAAACGGGGACACCGGGCCTCGCCGCTCTGGACGGAGACCCCGCACGGCGGCTACTACACCCAGGACGACATCCGCGAGATCGTCGCCTACGCCGCCGGGCGGCACATCACCGTCGTCCCCGAGATCGACCTCCCCGGCCACGCGCAGGCCGCCATCGCCGCCTACCCCGAACTCGGCAACACCGACGTCGTCGACACCACGGCCCTCACCGTCTGGGACACCTGGGGCGTCAACCCCCACGTCCTCGCCCCCACCGAGGCCGTCCTGCGCTTCTACGAGGGCGTCCTCGAAGAGGTCCTCGACCTCTTCCCGGCAGAGATCTCGCCGTTCGTCCACATCGGCGGCGACGAGTGCCCCAAGGACCAGTGGAAGGCGTCCCCGGCCGCCCAGGCCCGCATCCAGGAGCTGGGGGTGGGCGACGAGGACGGACTGCAGTCCTGGTTCATCCGCCACTTCGACCGCTGGCTCGCCGACCGGGGCCGCCGCCTCATCGGCTGGGACGAGATCCTGGAGGGCGGCCTCGCCGAGGGAGCGGCCGTGTCGTCCTGGCGGGGATACGCGGGTGGGATCGCCGCCGCCGAGGCCGGCCACGACGTCGTCATGTGCCCCGAACAGCACGTGTACCTGGACCACCGTCAGGCACCGGGCGACGACGAGCCCGTGCCCATCGGATACGTCCGCACCCTCGCCGACGTCTACCGCTTCGAGCCCGTCCCGCCCGGCCTCGCGCCGGAGGCCGCCGCCCACATCCTGGGAACCCAGGCCAACGTCTGGACCGAGGTCATGGAGAACCGCTCCCGCGTCGACTACCAGGTCTTCCCGCGCCTCGCCGCCTTCGCCGAGGTCGCCTGGTCCGCGCTGCCCGCGCCGGACGCACGCGACCACGCCGGCTTCGAGCGCCGCATGCGCACCCACTACCGCCGCCTGGACGCCCTCGGCGTCGACTACCGCCCGCCCGCCGGACCCCACCCCTGGCAGCGGCGGCCAGGGGTCCTCGGGCGGCCTCTGGAGGGCACACCCCCGAACGTGTGAGAGGCCCGGAGCGCCCCGTCACCCAAGAGCGGCGAATCGGAACTCACCGCCACAGCCCGGGCGTCCCGGACGGAACAGTCCTTCGCGGACCCTCGCGCTTGACTCCTCGGAAGATGTGCCAGAGTTGCCACGTCCGGCCTGTGAGCACGTACGGTACGCCCACACGCAGGCGCGTCGTACCGCCGCTCGCAGGCGCGACGGCCGGGCACAGTCGGGGACCACCGGGACACCGGGAAGGGGCAGCGGGTTGACCACGCACGCACCACAGACGGCTTCACGGGCGGCGCGGTCCGTGACGCTGCCCTCCTCGCTCGACGAGGCCGTGGCGGCGCTCACGGCCATGCCGGCCGCCGTTCCCGTGGCCGGTGGCACCGACCTCATGGCAGCCGTCAACAAAGGCCAGCTGCGCCCCGCCGGACTCGTCGGCCTGAGCCGCATCAACGAGATCCGCGGCTGGCAGTACCAGGACGGCCACGCCCTCCTCGGCGCGGGCCTCACCCACGCCCGGATGGGCCGCCCCGACTTCGCCGCCCTCATCCCGGCCCTCGCCGCCGCCTCCCGCGCGGCCGGACCGCCCCAGATCCGCAACGCGGGCACCCTCGGCGGCAACGTCGTCACCGCCGCCCCCACCGGCGACTCGCTGCCCGTCCTCGCCGCCCTGGAGGCCGACCTCGTCGTCCTCGGCCCGCTCGGCAGCCGCGAGATCCCCGTCTCCCACCTCCTCGCGGGCCGCGACCTGCTCGCCCCCGGCGAGCTCGTCGGCTTCGTCCGCGTCCCGCTGCTCCACGCCCCCCAGGTCTTCCTCAAGGCCACCGGCCGCACCGGCCCGGCCCGCGCCACCGCCTCCGTCGCCGTCGTCCTCGACCCGGCCCGGCGCGGCGTGCGCTGCGCCGTCGGCGCCGTCGCGCCCATGCCGCTGCGCCCCCTGGAGGCCGAGCGCTGGATCGCCTCGCTGGTGGACTGGGACAACGACCGGGAGCTCGCCCCGGAGGCGCTCGCGGCGTTCGGCGAGTACGTCGCCGCCGCCTGCATCCCGGACCCGCCGGGCGACGAACAGTTGCCGCCGGCCGTACTGCACCTGCGGCGCACCGTCGCCGCACTCGCCCGACGGGCGCTGGGGAGGGCACTGGCATGAGCGACGCGCACAAGGGTCAGACGGGCGGCTGGGAGCCGATCCCGCAGAGCGAGGGGTACGACGGCGAAGCGACCGCCTTCGTCCAGCTGCCGCCGGACTTCATGCTGGACGGCGTCCCCCTGGAGGCACCGGGCCACGGCTACGTGCCGCCGATGATCACCCCGCTCCAGCCGCTCAACCCGCCCGTGGCGCCGGACCCGGGGGCGACGGGCACCTGGTCGGTGCACGTCCCGACGGAGGCGCAGCAGACGCCGTACTTCGAGGGCGCGTCGTACGGCGAGCAGGACGGCTCGTTCCAGGACCCGTCGTTCCAGGACCCCTCGTTCCAGGACTCCTCGTTCCAGGACCCCTCGTTCCAGGGGGTGGAGCACTTCCAGCCGCCGGCGTACGTGGAGCACGCGGTCGTCGAGTACACCGACGCGACCGAGCACGGCCAGCTCGCGGATCCGGACCCGCACGCGACGGCGGAGTGGCGTTTCGCGGAGGCGGGGGCCACGGGGCAGTGGCAGATCCCCGCGGAGCCCGAGGCCCCGGCGGCCTCCGCTCCGTACGCCGAGGCCCCGGTGGCTTCCGCCCCGTACACGGAGGCCCCGTACGCCGAGGCCCCGGCGACGCTGCCCGGCGGCGCGCCGGCGCCCTGGGCGCTCCCGGAGGAGCCGACGGCGGAGGAGCCGGAGGCCGTATCGGAAGCCGCATCGGAAGCCGCATCGGACGTCGTAGAGGTCGTCGACGCCGTCGCCTCGGAGCCGGAGCCGGAGCCGGAGCCCGAGGCCGAGGTCGTCCCGGAACAGACTCCGGAACCCGCGGCCGGGCTCGTCCCGGAACAGGCTCAGGAGCCCGTTCTGCCCGAGGAGGCCCCGGCAGCCCCGGCGGCTCACGCGACCCCCGAGCCCCCCCTCCCGCCGGTCGCCCTCGACGTGTCCACGGACAGCGACGAGCACCCCCACACCTCGTACACCCTGCGGGTCAACGGGACCGACCGGCCCGTCACCGGCTCCTGGATCGGCGAGTCGCTGCTCTACGTGCTGCGCGAGCGCCTCGGCCTCGCCGGGGCCAAGGACGGCTGCTCGCAGGGCGAGTGCGGCGCGTGCAACGTGCAGGTCGACGGCCGGCTCGTGGCCTCCTGCCTGGTGCCCGCGGCGACCGCGGCCGGCAGCGAGGTGCGGACGGTCGAGGGCCTCGCGGTCGACGGCGAACCCTCGGACGTGCAGCGGGCGATGGCCAGGTGCGGCACCGTCCAGTGCGGCTTCTGCATCCCGGGCATGTGCATGACCGTGCATGACCTCCTGGAGGGCAACCACGCCCCCACGGACCTGGAGACCCGCCAGGCCCTCGCCGGCAACCTCTGCCGCTGCTCCGGCTACCGCGGTGTCCTCGAAGCCGTCCGGGACGTCGTCGCCGAGCGCGAGGCCGTCGCCACGGCCACCGCGCCCGAAGCGGCCGACGAGGCCCGTGTCCCGCACCAGATTCCCCACCCGCACGACGGAGGCATGGCGTGAGCAGCGAGGCGACCACCGCGGCTCTGGACACCCCCGACCAGGAGGGGGCCGCGCGCGGAATCGGCGCCTCGCTGCCGCAGACCGATGCGCGGGCGAAGGCCGAGGGCACCTTCCCGTACGCCTCCGACCTGTGGGCCGAGGGGCTGCTCTGGGCCGCGATCCTGCGCTCGCCGCACCCGCACGCCCGGATCGTGTCGATCGACACCACGGCGGCGACCGCGATGCCGGGCGTACGGGCCGTGGTGACGGCCGCCGACGTGCCGGGTGCGGCGACGTACGGCCGCAGGGTCGCCGACCGGCCCGTCTTCGCCTCCGACCTGGTCCGGCACCACGGCGAGGCCCTCGCGGCCGTCGCAGCCGACCACCCGGACACGGCGCGCCTGGCGGCGGCGGCGATCGCGGTCGAGTACGAGCTGCTCGACCCGGTGACGGACCCGGAGAAGGCCTTCGAGGCCGAGGCGCTGCACCCCGACGGAAACCTGATCCGGCACATCCCGCTCAGCTTCGGGGACCCGGAGGTGACGGGCGAGGTCGTCGTCGAGGGCCTGTACCGGATCGGCCGTCAGGACCCGGCGCCGATCGGCGCCGAGGCGGGTCTCGCCGTCCCGCGCCCCGACGGAGGCGTCGAGCTCTACACGGCCTCCACCGACCCGCACACCGACCGCGACCTGGCCGCCGCCTGCTTCGGGCTGCCGCCGGAGCAGGTCAAGCTGGTCGTCACGGGAGTCCCCGGCGCCACCGGCGACCGCGAGGACCCGGGCTTCCAGATCCCGCTGGGCCTGCTCGCCCTCCGTACCGGCTGCCCGGTCAAGCTGACGGCCACGCGCGAGGAGTCCTTCCTCGGCCACGCCCACCGCCACCCGACCCTGCTGCGCTACCGCCACCACGCGGACGCGGAGGGCCGGCTGGTGAAGGTGGAGGCGCAGATCCTCCTCGACGCGGGCGCGTACGCCGACTCCTCGTCCGAATCCCTGGCCGCGGCGGTCGCCTTCGCCTGCGGCCCGTACGTGGTCCCGCACGCCTTCGTGGAGGGCTGGGCGGTCCGTACGAACAACCCCCCGTCCGGCCATGTGCGGGGCGAGGGCGCGATGCAGGTGTGCGCGGCGTACGAGGCGCAGATGGACAAGCTGGCGGCGAAGCTGGGCGTGGACCCGGCGGAGCTGCGCATGCGGAACGTCATGGCGACGGGCGACATCCTGCCGACGGGCCAGACGGTGACGTGCCCGGCCCCGGTGGCGGAACTCCTGGCGGCCGTCCGGGACTTCCCGCTCCCCGCGCTCCCCAAGGACACCCCGGAAGGTGACTGGCTGCTGCCCGGCGGCCCGGAGGGCGCGGGCGAACCCGGCGCGGTGCGGCGGGGCGTGGGGTACGCGCTCGGCATGGTGCACATGCTGGGCGCGGAGGGCACGGACGAGGTCTCGACGGCGACCGTCCGGGTCATGGACGGGGTGGCGACGGTCATCTGCTCGGCGGTGGACACGGGTTCCGGCTTCTCGACCCTCGCCCGCCAGATCGTCCAGGAGACCCTGGGCATCGACGAGGTCCACGTGGCCCCGGTCGACACGGACCAGCCCCCGGCGGGCCCGGCGGCGCACGGCCGCCACACCTGGGTCTCCGGCGGAGCGGTGGAACGCGCGGCGAAGATGGTCCGCACGCAGCTACTCCAGCCGCTGGCCCACAAGTTCGGCATGTCGACCGAGCTGCTCCAGATCACCGACGGCAAGATCACCTCGTACGACGGGGTCCTGTCGACGACGGTCACGGAGGCGATGGACGGCAAGGAACTCTGGGCCACCGCCCAGTGCCGCCCGCACCCCACGGAGCCCCTCGACGAGTCCGGCCAGGGCGACGCCTTCGTAGGCCTGGCGTTCTGCGCGATCCGCGCGGTCGTGGACGTGGACATCGAACTCGGCGCGGTACGCGTGGTGGAGATGGCCGTCGCCCAGGACGTCGGCCGCATCCTCAACCCCGCGCAGCTGGCCGCCCGCATCGAGGCCGGCGTCACCCAGGGCGTCGGCGCGGCCCTCACGGAGAACCTCCGCACGGCCCGCGGTCTGGTCCGCCACCCCGACTTCACGGGCTACGCACTCCCGACATCCCTGGATGCCCCGGACATTCGCATCGTGAAACTCGTCGAGGAACGCGATGTGGTGGCCCCCTTCGGCGCCAAGGCGGCGAGCGCGATCCCCGTCGTCACCGCACCCGCCGCAGTGGCCTCAGCGGTACGCGCGGCAACGGGCCGCCCGGTCAACCGCCTCCCGATCCGCCCCCAGGCAGCGGTGGCCGTGCCCAATTCGTAACCATGTGATGTCGGTTGCTTGTGCAACCGGAAGGTGCGGACTGTCGTCGTTCCTGACTACAGTGGACTTCTTGACTTGTGCCGTGCACGGCATGGTCGTTCACGGGGGAGGAACGCGGGCATGCGAGCTGAGATGGAGGGCATGACGTCCGGGATGCGGACGCAGGCCGTCAAGTACAGCGCGGACTCCATGGCTGAGTTCAAGAAGGGAATCGACAAGCTCATCGACGAGCTCGACGCGACGATGAAGCTGACGGCCGGCCCGAACAGCACGGTGTCGGTGATCGACCGGAGCAAGTTCGGTGGTGGCGGCGCCGCTTGGGCCGAGGCGCAGGGCGCCTACGCCGGGTACTCCAAGGTGCGCCAGAGCCTGGTGGACCTGTCCAAGCTCCTCAGGGACTGCCTGGAGGGGCTCGGCATCGCGGTCGTCGCCTCCCACGACGGCATCGAGGCGATGGACGAGGACATCAAGCTGAAGATGCGCGGAATCTACGAACGCACGAAGGACGCGCACGACAAGGCGCAGGCGCAGCAGCAGGGGACCACCCAGGGCAAGCCGGCGGACAACGGCAGCGAGGGCACCTCGGGCGGCGGCGCCTACCAGTAGGCGCGGACGACACATCGGGGACACGGGGAAGAGGCGAAGGATGATTCCGGCAGACGGCGGCGACGGCGGCGGCGGGTACAGCGGGACCAATTTCCGCGCCATGGATCACCAGACGATGCTGGCGTGGCTCGACGAGGCCAGTACGTTCTACGTCGGCGACGCGGCAGACGTGCTGCGCTCGACCGGCCAGAAGCTGACGGAGATGGCCGATCGACTCGTCACGCGCATGAAGGACATGGAATGGGAGGGCGAGGCGGAGAAGGCGTTCTCCGAGTGGGCCCTCTCGGTGGCCAAGTCGACCTCGGATCTCGGCACGTACAGCGACAACGGTGCGTACTGGATGGACGGCAACGCCGAGGCCATCGGCGCTGCCGCCAGTGCCATCCCCAGGTACACCTCGTACGCGAGCGCCAAGGCGAACCTGGAAGCCGCGATCAAGTACCACAACGACCCGGACGCGCAGACCGTGGCCCGCGAGGCGAAGAAGGCGAGCGACGATCTCGCGGCCATCGAGGGCCAGCAGGAGACGAACAGGCTGGCGGCCGCGGCCGAGATGGAGCGGCTCTCGTCCACGTACTCGTGGAACAGCCAGCAGATGTCGAACCAGCAGGCGCCGACGTTTCCGCCGCCGCCGGGGGCGTTCGTACCGCAGAGTCGGGACGGCCGAGGCAGCACCGAGTACATCGGTTCCTCCCCTCAGAGCGACAGCCGCTCCACGGGTACGGACTCGGGTACGACGACGCAGCGGACGCCGTCGTATCAGGACACGACGCGGACCACGTCCGACACGAACGTCGTCCTGCCGACCCAGGACACGACCGGGCCGACACATGTCACCCGCCCCGAGGTCCGACCCGACGCGCCCGTGGACCTGGGCATCGACAGCACCGACACCCTGCCCCACACCCCGACCGTTCCGACGACGCAGACCCCGGGCGGTCCGCCGCCGATCACCAAGCCGGACGGCGGCACGCCCCCGTTCGTGACCACCGGCGTACCTCCGCTGACCGTCAAGGGCGGTCCGGGCCCCTTCGGCCCCACCTCGCCCCTCACCGGCCGCACGGGCGCCCCCCGCGGTCCGCTGACCGGCGGCCTCCGCACCACCACGCCCGGCATGCCCCGCGAGGGCATCAGCGGCGGCCGTCAGGTTCCCAGCACCACGGGCCGCCCGCAGACCGGCATCCCGCGCAGCACCGTCATCGGCAACGAGCCCGCCGGACAGAACCGGACGGGCACGGGCCGGGGCATGGGCGGCGCCCACGGCATGGGCGGCCCCATGGGCGGAGCGGCCGGCCAGAACGGCATCAGCGGCGGCCGCCGCCTCGCCGGAGAGACCGGCGGAGTCGTCGGCGGCAGGGCGCAGCGCACGAGCGCCGCCGGTGGCGGGAAGCCCTTCACGCCCGGCGGCTCCGGCCTCGTGCGCGGAGGTTCCACGCGGGCCGGCGAGGAGCCCGAGGAGCAGAACGGAGAGCGTCCCGACTACCTCGTCGAGGACGAGGAGACCTGGCAGCAGGGCCGCCGCGTGGCGCCGCCCGTCATCGACTGATCAGCGCGAGGAAGCAGATGCGTACCAGCAGTATTCGTCGGAGCCGTGCCCGAGTCACCGCCTCGGCCGCCTTGGGGATGCTGCTGGTGGGCATCGCATCCGTCCCCGCCCACGCGGAGAGCGCCCGGGCCAAGCAGTGGCATCTGGACGCTTTCGGTGCCGAGAAGATCTGGCAGCTCAGCACAGGGAAGGGCGTCACCGTAGCGGTGATCGACTCCGGTGTGGACAAGAGCATCCCGGACCTCCGCGGCCAGGTGCTCCAGGGCAAGGACTTCGGGCGGGGGGTGGAGTCGGGCGACCAGTTCACCGACTACGACGGCCACGGGACGGGGATTGCCGCCATCATTGCCGGTACGGGGGCGAGGGATGGCGGGAACGGGGCCTTCGGTCTGGCGCCGGGCGCCAAGATCTTGCCGGTGCGTGTTCCCGGCATCCGTGATGACGACGACGACAACCTGACCGAGAGTGAAGGGCAGTTCCATCGCGTCGTCCCTCAGGCGATCAGGTACGCGGCCGATTCAGGCGCCCGGGTCATCAACATCTCCCTTGGCATCAGCACGGGTTCTCAGGCACTCACCGACGCGGTGAAGTACGCGCTGGGCAAGGGTTCTCTCGTCTTCGCCGCCGTCGGGAACAGCGGCAACAAGGTCAATCTGGTCGAATACCCGGGAGCGACCCCCGGCGTGGTCGGTGTCGGCGCCTCCGACGACAAGGGGAAGCGCATCCCTATGTCCCAATACGGCCCCCAGGTGGACGTTGTCGCCCCAGGCGTGGACATCGTGCACGCCTGCAGCGGAGGCACCGGCCTCTGCAAGTCCACCGGTACCAGTGACGCCACCGCCCTCGCCTCCGCCTCTGCCGCGCTGCTCTGGTCGAAGCACCCCGACTGGACCAACAACCAGGTCCTGAAGGTCATGCTCAACACCGTCGCCGGGCCCAGCGGGGGCGAGAAGCGCAGCAACCATGTCGGCTTCGGCGCCCTTCGCCCCCTCCGTACGCTGAAGACGCCCGGTGACCCCGGCCCTGCCGACGTCCGGCCGATCGACGACCTCGCCGAGACCACGACGGCGGCGCCGTCCGCCTCGGCGGCGGTCACCCCGGCTCCCACCAACTCGTCAGTCGCTCCCGCCCCGGCCCCCCAGGCCGCAGCCACCGACGACGGCGGCAACACCGGCCTCTGGATCGGCCTCGGGATCGGTGCCGCCGTGCTGCTCGGTGCCGCGATCGCCGTACCCGTACTCCGTTCGCGGCGAGGCTGAGTCCCGCCCCCCGCCGACGGCCGTCCGTAACTCACTCATGGGGAAGTAGATGTCGTTCGACGACGAGTGGAGCCGAGTCCGCAGCGAAAGCGCGGCGATGAGGCTCAACAGCGTGCCCATGGACCCCGGCGGCGGTCCCAGCGACTACAAGGTGACGTCCGCCGACCTCAAGGCCATCGGCAACGAGGCCCAGGAGCTCTTCCACTGGTTCGAGCGGGACGCCTTCCACGCGGGCGCCCAGACCGACACCGCGGCCAAGAGCCTCAACGGCGACGGGTTCCTGACCGGTGCCGCGATGTGGACGATGTGGGGCACCTGGCGCGACCAGGCCGAGGCGCTCCTCAGCGCCTGCGCGCACATCCACAACCACCTCGAGGACACGGTCATCAGCCACACCGACCACGAAGAAGTTCTCGTCACGAACTTCTCCATGTCCGAGATCGGCAAGCACTTCACATAAGCCGGAGCCGGTGACGGCCACGACGATCGCGCACGGCTTACGAGGGAATCGATCCAGATGCTGAAGTTCGACCAGGTCCTCCACGTCCATCTCAGCGGCCTCAACGAGGCCGTCACGGTCTGGTCGGAGACGGTGTCCAAGCTGGAGAAGAGCAAGGAGAAGGCGGAGACCGGCCTGCAGGGCAAGGCCGACAAGGCCGACTGGAAGGGCGAGAACGCCGGCGTGACGCAGCAGTTCGTCCGGAAGACCGCCAAGGAGTTCGGCGACGCCCTCACCGAGGCGAGCAGCATCCGCAACATCCTGCGGGACGCGGAGAGCGAGTTCCAGGCCGCCAAGGCCGAGCTGGAGAAGCTCGTGGCGGAGGCCCCGGGCAAGGGCATGCGCATCGACCAGGAAGGCGTCGTCAGCCATCTCATCCGGCCTGACAGCCGGTCCAAGGATGACGACGGCCCCAAGCCCCAGCCGGCCGACTTCGAGGCGATGAACGCGGCGATCAAGGCCGCGATCGACCGGGCGAACAACGCCGACGACGTCGCCTCCCGCGCCCTGCGCGGACTCGTCGGCAGCGACAAGATGAACTTCTCCGGCACGAACTACGACTCCCTCAAGGCCGCCTCGAAGGCGCAGGACGCCGAGGACGCGCACGCCGCCTACGACCTGTACAAGAAGGGTGACGACGCCACCCCCGAGGAGATCGACAGGCTCAACGCCCTCTTCAAGGCCAACCAGAAGGACCCGTACTTCGCCGAGAGGTTCGCCCTGGAGGTCGGGCCGAAGGGCAGCATGGAGTACTGGGCCGACATGGGCGACCCGAGCGACGGCTCCCGCCTCGGCGTCGACCACCGCGACAAGCTGAAGGAACTCCAGACGAACTGGAGTATGACGCTCGCCACCGCGACCCATTCCACGAGCCCCGAGATGGAGCAGTGGAAGGCAGACGTCATCAAGGCCGGCAGCGAGCCGATCCACACGCGCGGCACCAGTCCGTACGGCTTCCAGGTCATGAGCAACCTGATGCGGGTCGGCGACTACGACGACAAGTTCCTCAAGGACTACGGCAACGGGCTCGTCGTCACCGAGCGGAAGATGACCCACGACGGCGCGCTGACCCCTGACCGGGCCTGGCGCCAGATGAACGGCATGCCGAGCCACCTGAACTGGATGGGCGGCGACCTGGGCAACGACCCCATGGTCGGATTCATGGAAGGCCTCGGACACAACCCGAAGGCATCCACGGACTTCTTCAACGGCGACATCGATCTCACGCCCGAGAACATCAAGGACGACAAGAAGCTCGACCCGTTCGACTACTTCACCAAGGACCGCGCGTGGCCCGACGAGGTCAATGACAAGGGCGACTTGTCGAAGGAGCCCGGCTACAACGCGCTCGGCCACGCCCTGGAGTCCGCGACCACCGGCCACCCGTACGACGCCGAGACCGAGGGCCTCAAGGACGTACGGACCAAGGACAACGCGGAGGTCATGCAGAAGGTAGTCGAGCGGTACGGCAGCGACCCCAAGTACATGCACGAGCAGCCGGGCATCGACGACAGCCTCGGCAAGATGGGTGCCGCGTACATCGACGAGCTGAACCGCTCGTTGGAGGCGGACAACGACACGACGATGGAGGAAGTGGAGAATTCCCCCTTCGGCTCCAACGACGCCAAGGGTAAGTCCCGCTTCGGCGAGGAGTTCGATACCGGACTGCTCTGGAACCGTGGCGACGCCATCAATTTCATGGGCGTCGTGTCGCAGAGCGAGACCGGTCACTCGACACTCTCCGCAGCCGAGTCGCTGTACACGACGAGCGTTCTCGACCAGGTAGGACCGAAGCCGGGCACCGATTTCGACGAAAGGGACCTGACCGAGGCGCGGACGACTCTGCGGATCGGGTCGGAGGCGCAGGGAATCATGGACGATTCCCGTATGGCGCAGATCGACCAGGACTATACGAAGGACTCAGACGAGCACAAGAAGGCCGTCGGCAAGACGACCGAATGGGTCAAGTTCGGGGTCGGAGCGGCCGCGGCGGGCGGTGTCGTCGCCCTGACCGGCGGTGCTGCCGGCGTACTCGTGCCGCTGGCCGCCGAGACGGTCGGCGGCGCTGTGACGACCTTCATCGGTATGGAAGCCGATGACATGGCGGAGAAGTACGAGAAGGACGAGCTGCTCAAGCAGAAGTCGGACGACTTGAAAGCCGAGGCGTTGGACAAGGGCAGGCAGAACTCACTCCGGCCGGGTATCGCCTACGCGACGGACCCAGCCTGGACTACTGACGAGCGTCGCTACCTCAGGGAGGAGCTGGTCAAATACACCCTCGACTCGCGCCAGCACGCCCGGGGCGACAACCTCCCTGACCCGTACGAGAAGAAGTGACGCCCATGCGCTCTGCACTGGCACGAATCGGTACGGCCATGGCCGTCGCCGCGCTCCTGGTGGGCTGCTCGGGCGGTGGCGGGGAAACCACGGCGGAAACGGAGGGTCTTACGGCGGCGGAGGCGTGCGGGGGGTTCGCCAAGGACGCGCCGGTCTCGGCGGCGCTGAAGGCTGTCCTGGGCGGCGACCGATTCGAGGACAACCTGTCGAGGCCGGAGAAGGCGGTCGAGAGGGTGCGTGAGGACGCCGCCGCGCCGTGGGCCGACTCGTACCGGCCGCAGCCGGTGACGTACTGCGGACTCCAGTCCGCCGAGGAGGTGTCGAGGAACCTCAAGATCGAGGTGAACGCGGCGGGGAAGGGGCCGTACGGACCGGGCCCGAAGCTCGCCAAGGAAGTGACCTCGTACACCTCAGGCCTTGCGGCCTTCACCTCCTCCGGCCTGGGCTATGTCTACTTCTCCTGCCGCCTCAAGGCGCCCGCCCACGAGATCGCCGTCGAGACGACCATCTGGGGCCCGGCGGGCGTCCCGGACACGGATCTGGCGCAACGCACCCGCCTGATCACCCTCGCCAACGCGGCAGCCCGTCAGGTCTCGGCGAAGCTGAGCTGCCAGGGGGAGGACGGGCTGGCGACCGGGGTGCCTGCGCGCGCTGCGGCGGCCTCCTGAGAGAGTCGTTCCATGCGTACCACCCCACTCCGCAGGATCGTGATTCCGGTCGCCGCCCTCGCGCTGGCGGCGACCGGTTGTACCAAGGGAACCGACGACGACACCGCCGCCAAGGGACAGTCGGCATCGGAGGTCTGCGGCGGATTCGCCGAGGAGCCTGGTGTGGTCTCGGCTCTGGAGGCCATCGCGGGCAAGGGCGTCCGGCTGACGGGCGACCGGTCCGAGCCGGACAGGGTCGTCAGCGAGCTGCGGAAGGCCGCGCGGACGCCGCAGAGCAGCAAGAAGCGCAAGGTGGGCATCCCGTTCTGCACCCTGGAGACGGCCGGGGACGGGAAGAACGTCCTGAGCATCACCCTCCGGGAGGCCCTCGCCGTTCCCGGGAGCGACGCCTCGAAGGACCTCGTGACGGCCTACTCCACGGGTCGCCTCGCGACCTCGTCCGACCTCTACGCCGCGCTCTACTTCACCTGCCGGATGCCGGCACCGGCCCACGCGATCGTCCTCGACGCCGAGCTGGAGCGCGCGGATGAGAACGAGGCCGAGCACCCGGGCATCAGGGACGAGCAGATCACCCTCGCCAACGCGGCGGCCCGGCATGTCGCCGCCGAGCTGGGGTGTGCGGGCACGGGGCTGGTGACGGGCGTACCGGCGAAGGCACGGCCCTGAGGCGGCCCTGAGGCGGCCTACACCCCGAACACCGGCATCGCCCCGATCCGGCCGCCCCGGGCGATGAAGACGCGGTTGCCGGCGCTTGCCGGCTGGTAGGTGCCCTGGCGCTTCACCTTGATGAAGAAGAGGTGATCACGGGTGGCCTTGTGGACGACCTGCACGTAGCTGTTGTCCGGGGAATGGAGTCAGACGGTCGCACCCTCCACAGCCGGCGGGTTGACGGTCCCGGGGCCCACGCCGTCCAAGACCTCGTACCAGTCTGAGACGGGGAAGCGGACCTCACGCATGGTGGTGTACCGGTAGGCGTGGTAGCTGTTGATCGCGAAGACGAGGTCGCCGTTGGCGGCGGGTGTGCCCCAGTCGCCCGTCCTGTGGGCGTCCTCCTCCCACAGGAAGTCGCCGCGGTCGAGGCGGCGGGCCGTCAGCTTGCGGCCGCCGAAGTACGCGGCGTTGTTGTCGCCGAGTGCCGGGGCCTGGCCGTCGGGGCCCTGGCCCTTGAACTCCCAGTCGGTCTCGCCCGTCTCCGTGTACAGGGCGGCGCAGTGGCCGTCCCTGCCGTGGATCACCAGCCGTTTCCTGCCCACGGCCGCCTTCGCGGGGCCGTTCTGGGAGCGCGGGGACGTCATCGGGCGCGCCCACGTCGTGGCCAGGGTCCAGGCATCGACGGCACGCAGTTCGTTGTCCCTCGTCACCAGGTACACGTGCGTGTCGTCCGCGGCGAGGATGTCGTCGACGTCGGACTGCGTCTGCCAGACGGGGGCGCCGGTGGAGGCGACGAAGGCGTTCAGGACGCCGTTCTTGTCGACACCGACGACGAGCCGGTCGGCGACGGAGGCGAAACCGGCGTCCGCGTCGATGCCCCTGGCCCGCCACCGCTCCTTGCCGTTCGTGACGGACAGGGCGAGCAGACCGCCCGTCTTCGCTTGCACGATCACCACATCCCGTACGGGCAAGGGAAGTTCGCCCTCGTCCGCCACCACGTCGAGCGGCCCCCACAGGGCCTTCGGGCCTTTGCCCGGCGGCACGTCGATGGCCGAGACGAACGCGGCCTCAGGCGTTGCCACGGCGGGTGGCACGTCGGCCGTCGGTGACTTCGGCTCGCCGCGGTTCAGCCACCAGGCGCCCGCCCCGCCGCCCGCGCCCAGGACGGCCACGCCCGCGGCGGCGCCGGTGAGGAAGCGGCGCCGGGACGGCGCTGCGGAGGGTACGGCGGTGTCCTCGGGTGCCGCCAGGCGCTTCGTGGCCGTCTCGCGCCGCTTGATGGCCTCGGCGAGCGGGCCCTTGCGCCACGCGCGGTCGGAGCCCTTCGGCGGGGTGGAGGCCTCCGCGACCTGCGGGGGAGTCGGGCGGAACGCCGGGTCCTTCGCCAGGCACGGGCGGATCAGCTCCTGGAGCTCCGGCGGCACCAGGCTCAGGTCCGGCGCCCCGTGCACGACCTCGTACTGGACCGCCGCCACGTGCGCGCCGTCGAAAGCGCGCCGTCCGCTCGCCGCGTACGCGAGGACCGCGCCCAGCGAGAAGACGTCCGACGCCGGTCCGACCCGCTGCCCGAGGACCTGCTCCGGCGCCCCGTAACCGGGGGTGACCGGGATCTGGCCCGTGGTCGTCAGGGTCAGGCCGTGCTCGGGGCGGGCGATGCCGAAGTCGATGATCCGCGGACCGGCCGAGGTGAGCACGATGTTCGCGGGCTTGAGGTCGCGGTGGACCAGACCCGCCGCGTGGATGTCGTGCAGGGTGCGCGCGAGCCGGGCGGCGAGGGCACGGACCGTCGGCACGTCCATCGGGTCGTACGCCCGGACGGCCTCGCCGAGCGTCGGGCCGGCGAGGAACTCGGCCGCGATCCACGGCCGTCCGCCCTCCGTCTGCGCGGCGAGGACCCGCCCACGCCCTTGCCGGTGACGGCCCGCGCCATGTCCGCCTCGCGGACGAACCGCTGCGCGAGGAGCTGGTCGTGGGCGAGTTCGGGACGCAGGACCTTGACGGCGGCGGGCGCGGGCGGCCCCCGGACGGCTACTCAGGCGCGAGCGCGCCCGGGTCGAGGCCCGGCAGGCCGGTGCGGGGTTCGCCGTCGGCCCCTGCGGCCCGTACCGCGCCGAAGCAGGTCAGGCGGGGGCCGTCGGCGGACAGCAGGACCGCGGCGGGGGACACCCCGGCGTGTGTGAGGCCCTGCGCGTGCGCGGCGGCCAGCGCCTCGGCGAGGGCGGCGCCGACGGCCCGTACGGTCGCCTCGGGCAGCGGCCCGCCGTGGACGGCGAGGACGACGGGGAGGGGAGCAGGGGGAGGTAGGGGGTCGCGTACCAGGGGTTCTCGCCCGGCGGAGGCAGGTCTGTGACCGGGGCGAACCAGGGGCCGATGAGGCGGCGGCCCGCCTCGGCCTCCGTGGCGAAACGGCTCGGGTCCGCGCCGGGCAGCGGGGCGCTCAGGAGGACCGTGCGCTCCCCGTCGCCCGTCCGGGCGATGAACCTGCGGCAGGGGACGGCCGGGTGGGGCGGGTCGAGACGGGTGATCAGCCGGTACGGCCCGATCCGACGCGCGGATCCCTCCCGCGTGCGCTGCTCCACGTGTACGTCCCCCCGTCGTTCCGGCGCCCCGTGACGACGGGGGCGGGACGAGCCTATCGAGGGGGGAGGGGAGGTCCGTGGCGCGGACAACGGTCCGCTGGTTCGCGACGGCCGGTGTGAGCATGAGGCTCGACCAGGACCTTGAAGTGGCGCGGGGAGCGGTAGACCCGTCCGTCAGTCCTCGGCCGTTTCGGTGGTCGAGGTCAGCTGGGACAGGAGCAGGACCGTCGTGCGGGTGATCAGGGCCGCGAGGAGGATCGTTCCGAGGCCCTCGATGTGCATGTTGCCGATCTTCGGGCCCAGCCAGGACAGCAGCCACCAGACCAGGGCGTCCTGGACGTAGCCGGCGAGGCCGAAGACCGAGAGGGCGAGGAGGGGGACGCGGCCCGACGGGCCGACGAAGATCAGCTGGTTGGTGATCGTCATGACGATGACCGCCATCAGGACGGCGAGGAACTTGTCCAGGGTCTCCGTGCCGGCCAGGGTGATCCCGGGCAGGAGGCCGCAGGCGAGGCCCACGCCGATGAGGATGCCCACTCTGCGTCTGCCTTGATCGTCCATGGGCGGATCACAGCACACCGCGCGGTGTGCTGTGAAGCTCCCGTGAGCTCCCGTCGGGGAGATCGCTTGGAGACCGTGGCGGGATTCGAACCCACGTAACTCGCTTTGCAGGCGAGCCCCTCAACCACTCGGGCACACGGTCGTGTTGTGCACGAGTACGACCGTAGGCGGGGGCCGGGAGGGGCTCAAGGGTTCCGGGCGTCGTGCCATACGACTGCCACACCGCCGCAACATCGCGTTCGTGGTCGTACGTCCAAGGGTCGAGGCGGACCGGGACTCCTGACAGGGGCCATATCCGCTTTCACCTCTTACGCTGGGGGAATGAGCGCCCTCGAACCCCGCGACGCCGACGTCGCCCCCACCCCCGGACCCCCTGCCGTACCCGGCGTCGCCAAGGGGTCCGTCCTCGACCCGGATCACCGGGCGCTCAGCATCGGCATGGTCTCCGTCGTCCTCCTCATCGCCTTCGAGGCGACCGCCGTCGGCACCGCCATGCCCGTCGCCGCCCGTGAGCTGCACGGCATCGCGCTCTACGCCTTCGCCTTCTCCGCGTACTTCACCACCAGCCTCTTCGGCATGGTCCTGGCCGGCCAGTGGTCCGACCGCAGCGGCCCCCTCGCGCCCCTCACCGCCGGCATCAGCGCCTTCGCCGCCGGGCTCCTCCTCTCCGGGACCGCCGGCGCCATGTGGATGTTCATCCTCGGCCGCGCCGTGCAGGGCCTCGGCGGCGGCCTCGTCATCGTCGCCCTGTACGTCGTCGTCGGCCGGGCCTACGCCGAACACCTCAGGCCCGCGATCATGGCCGCCTTCGCCGCCAGCTGGGTCGTGCCGTCCGTCGTCGGACCCCTCGCCTCCGGAACGATCACCGAGCACCTCGGCTGGCGCTGGGTCTTCGTCGGCATCCCCGTCCTCGTCGTCTTCCCGCTGGCCCTCGCCCTCCCCGCGATACGCCGCACCGCCTCCGGCCCCGCCGACCCCCAGGCGCCCCTCGCGCCCTGGGACCGGCGCCGGATCGTGCTGGCCCTCGGCATCTCGTCGGGCGCGGCCCTCCTCCAGTACGCGGGCCAGGAACTCCGTCCCCTCGCCCTCCTGCCCGCCGCGGCCGGCCTCGCGCTGCTCGTGCCCGCCGTCCGCGGACTGCTGCCGCGCGGCACCTGGCGGGCCGCCCGCGGCCTGCCCGCCGTCATCCTGCTCCGCGGCATCGCCGCCGGGACCTTCATCGCCGCCGAGTCCTTCATCCCCCTGATGCTGGTCTCCGAGCGCGGCCTCAGCCCCACCCTCGCCGGCTTCTCCCTCGCCCTCGGCGGCCTCACCTGGGCGGTCGGCTCCTGGATCCAGTCCCGGCCGTGGACGGAGCCGTACCGCGAGCGGCTCGTCGTCCTCAGCATGGCCCTCATCGCCCTCGCCATCGCCGGCGCGCCCAGCGTGCTCATCGCGTCCGTGCCGGCGTGGACGGTCGCGGTGGTGTGGGCCTTCGGCTGCTTCGGCATGGGCGTGGTGATCTCCTCGACCAGCGTGATCCTCATGAAGCTCTCCGCCCCCGAGGAGGTCGGCGCCAACTCGGCCGCGCTCCAGATCTCCGACGGCCTCTCCAACGTCCTGCTCCTCGCGGCCGGCGGCGCGGCCTTCGCGGCGCTCGGCGGCGGCGCGGTCGGCCACGCGATGGACGCCGGCGCGTCCACCGGCTCCCACCCGGCCGCCTTCGCGGCCGTCTTCCTGCCGGTGGCCGCGGTGGCGGCGGTGGGGGTGTGGGTCGCTACGCGCCTGCATGCCGCGCCGGAGCGGGCCGTGGCCCCGAAAGGCCCCTGACACCGCGTGGTACCGCGCGGTACCATCGCCCTATGGCTGGTCTCAATGTCAGGTTCACCGACGAAGAGCTGAAGGCACTGCGTGAGCGCGCCGAGGCGGAGGGACGCAGCATGCAGTCCTTCGCGCACGACGCCGTGATGCGGGCCATCGACGAACACTCCCGCCTCTTCGACGAGGCGGCCGAGCACGTGCTGAAGGTCAGCGAGGAGCTGAACCGGAGGCTTGCGTGACGTACTACCTCACCCTCCCCGAGCTGCTGAACCTCGCCGAGCGGCTCGGGGCGGACGAGGTGCGCGACTACGGCCTGCTCGACTCCGCCCTCGCACGCCCGCAGTCCAGTGTGTTCGGGCAGGACGCCTACCCCGACATCTGGCAGAAGGCCGCCGCGCTCATGGAGTCGCTGGCCCGCAACCACGGGCTCGTGGACGGGAACAAGCGGATCGCCTGGTACGCGACGTGGGTCTTCCTCCACCTGAACGGACACCCGCTCGACTCCGGCTTCGACGTCGACGAAGCGGAGTCGTTCGTCCTGGACGTCTGCCAGGGCGCCCTCGACGTCCCCAAGATCGCCGCACAGCTGCCGAGGTTCGCGCGCTGAGCCGCCGAGCCGCTGAGCCGCCGAGTCGCCGAGTCGCCGAGCCGCTGAGCCGCTGAGCTGCTGAGTCGCCGAGGTGCTGAGTCGCCGAGTCGCCGAGCCGCCGAGTCGCCGAGCCGCCGAGTCGCCGAGCCGCCGAGTCGCCGAGGTGCTGAGCTGCTCGGCCGCTCAGTCGCTCGGCCGTGACTGTGACACTCGCCGCACCTCGCGAGGTCAGGGGCTTGCGGTCGACCGTTTCATGCGTGGTTCCTCCCGGGCCGCCGGTAAGGTGGCCCGGTTGTCATATCTGGACTGTCATTCCGTGACGAGCGTCGAACCCGGAGATCGTGACTACTACCGCCACCTCCTCCCATCACCTTTCTCCCGCCTTCCCCGGACGGGCCCCGTGGGGTACCGCCGGCAAGCTGCGTGCCTGGCAGCAGGGCGCGATGGAGAAGTACATCCAGGAGCAGCCCCGTGACTTCCTCGCGGTCGCCACGCCCGGCGCCGGCAAGACCACCTTCGCGCTGACCCTCGCCTCGTGGCTGCTGCACCACCACGTCGTGCAGCAGGTCACCGTCGTCGCACCCACCGAGCACCTCAAGAAGCAGTGGGCGGCCGCCGCGGCGCGGATAGGGATCAAGCTGGACCCCGACTACAGCGCCGGGCCGCTGAGCAAGGAGTACGACGGGGTCGCGATCACGTACGCCGGCGTCGGCGTGCGGCCCATGCTCCACCGCAACCGTTCCGAACAGCGCAAGACCCTCGTCATCCTCGACGAGATCCACCACGCCGGAGACTCCAAGTCCTGGGGCGAGGCCTGCCTGGAGGCCTTCGAGCCCGCCACGCGGCGCCTCGCGCTCACCGGCACCCCCTTCCGGTCCGACACGAACCCGATCCCCTTCGTCACGTACGAGGAGGGCAACGACGGCATCCGCCGGTCGTCGGCCGACTACACCTACGGCTACGGCAACGCCCTCGGCGACGGCGTCGTCCGGCCGGTCATCTTCCTCTCCTACAGCGGCAACATGCGCTGGCGCACCAAGGCCGGCGACGAGATCGCCGCCCGCCTCGGCGAGCCGATGACCAAGGACGCGATCTCGCAGGCCTGGCGCACCGCGCTCGACGCCAAGGGCGAGTGGATGCCGAACGTGCTGCGCGCCGCCGACCGCCGGCTCACCGAGGTCCGCAAGTCCATCCCGGACGCCGGCGGCCTCGTCATCGCCTCCGACCAGGACTCGGCCCGCTCGTACGCCAAGCTGATCCGCGAGATCACCGGCACCAAGGCCACCGTCGTCCTCTCCGACGACACCGGCGCCTCGAACCGCATCGACGAGTTCAGCGAGAACACCGACCGCTGGATGGTCGCCGTCCGCATGGTGTCCGAGGGCGTCGACGTGCCGCGGCTCGCCGTCGGCGTCTACGCCACCACCATCTCGACCCCGCTCTTCTTCGCCCAGGCCGTCGGCCGCTTCGTGCGATCCCGCAGGCGCGGCGAGACCGCGTCCGTGTTCCTTCCGACGATCCCCAGCCTCCTCGGTTTCGCCAACGAGATGGAGGTCGAGCGCGACCACGTCCTCGACAAGCCGAAGAAGGCCGGCGAGGACGAGGACCCGTACGCCGAGTCCGAGAAGGAGATGGCCGAGGCCGAACGCCAGCAGGACGAGGACACCGGCGAGCAGGACATGCTGCCCTTCGAGGCGCTGGAGTCCGACGCCGTCTTCGACCGCGTGCTGTACAACAGCGCCGAGTTCGGCATGCAGGCCCACCCCGGCAGCGAGGAGGAGCAGGACTACCTCGGGATTCCGGGGCTGCTCGAACCGGATCAGGTGCAGCTGCTCCTGCAGAAGCGGCAGGCCCGGCAGATCGCGCACAGCCGCAAGAGGCCGGACACCGAGGCGGACCTGCTGGAGCTTCCGGCGGAACGACGCCCTGTCGTTTCCCACAAGGAGCTCCTTGAGCTGCGGAAACAGCTCAACACGATGGTCGGCGCGTACGTCCACCAGAGCGGCAAGCCGCACGGCGTGATCCACACCGAGCTGCGCCGGGTCTGCGGCGGGCCGCCGAGCGCGGAGGCGACCGCCGGACAGATCCGCGAGCGGATCAAGAAGGTGCAGGAGTGGGCCACGCGGATGCGCTGAGCCCGTGACGCCCTTGAAGCACGAACGAGGCCCGTACGCCGGTGTGCGTACGGGCCTCGTCGCGTCCCGTGGGCACCACGGGAGCGGGCCCGGAGGCCGGCCCCCCAAGGGGGAGCGGGCCCGGAGGCCGGCCCCCACGGTCGGCCTCCGGGCGCCTCCAGACGCCTCCACGGTACGGGCACGACATAGCCGATCTTGTCAGCCAAAGTCCCTCGTCCGACCGACGAAGGTCCCGAACCGTCCTGTTCCGGTCGCCGGCGCCCGGATTCTGGACGAGGTCTTCCGCTGAGCGGAGCGCGCCGCTACTGTCCCGGCCACAAGCAATCGCCCCGTGGCAGCGCCGCCGCGGAGCGCAGCCGGTGTACCCCTTCCTGCCGGCGGCCTCTGACGTGCGTCGCCGCGGGACCGGCGCCGCAACTCCGTGAGAGCCCGCCGCCACTCACCCTGAAGGAGAGGGCGTCGTGACCGCGGAGACCTCCCAGACGCTCGACCGGGGACTCAGAGTCCTCAAACTGCTCGCCGACACCGACCACGGCCTGACGGTCACCGAGTTGTCCAACCGACTCGGCGTCAACCGGACCGTGGTCTACCGGCTCCTCGCCACGCTCGAGCAGCACGCCCTCGTCCGCCGCGACCTCGGCGGACGCGCCCGCGTCGGCCTCGGCGTGCTGCGGCTCGGGCGCCAGGTCCACCCCCTGGTGCGGGAGGCCGCGCTGCCCGCGCTGCGCTCGCTCGCCGAGGACATCGGGGCGACCGCCCACCTGACCCTCGTCGACGGTGCGGAGGCGCTCGCCGTCGCCGTCGTCGAACCGACCTGGACCGACTACCACGTCGCCTACCGGGCCGGCTTCCGGCACCCGCTCGACCGGGGCGCCGCGGGCCGCGCGATCCTCGCCGCCCGCCAGGGCGGACTGACCGAGCCCGGCTACACCCTCACCCACGGCGAACTGGAGGCCGGCGCGAGCGGTGCCGCGGCGCCGCTGGTGGGCGTCACGGGCGTCGAGGGCAGCGTCGGCGTCGTCATGCTCGCGGACGCGGTACCGGAGCGGGTGGGGCCGCGGGTGGTGGACGCGGCGCGGGAGGTCGCCGACGCGCTGCGCTAGAGCGCGCGGCAACGATCCCCTCCCGGACCCCCGTTGTGGGCAATCGTTCGGCAGGGCGGAACGGGTGGGCACAACGGAGCCGCGCCCTGCCGGCGCCAGAGGCTTCCGCGCCCTGACCCGCACCATGTCCGCACGGCACTGGCGGTGCGGACATGGTGCGGAACGCGGAGGCGCGCTAAAGGGCGCCGTCCCGTGTGCCCACCCTCCCCCAAGCTCTCGGCTTCGCTCGAGCAGGGGGGACCCCCATCGCCCTGCGGGACGATTGCCCACACGGCGGGTCGGCGGGGGCACCGCCCACGCAGGGGCGGGCCCGCGCGGATCGGGGCACCGCCCCGCCCGGCGGCGGTCCGGGCCGGTAGGTCGGTGTTACGTGGGGCGTCCCAGTAGCCTGGGGGCGTGTTCTCCAGTCTTTCGCGTTCCCGCGCCCTCGCGCTCTGCGCCCTCCCCGTCGCCGCGCTCTTCGCCGTCGTCGGGCTCGCGCCGCTGCCGTTCGCGATCGCGCAGCCCGGTACGACCGCCGATGTGCTCGGCAAGGACCAGGGGCGGGAGATCATCACGATCACCGGCGCCCCCGTCCGGCCGACCGAGGGCCAGCTGCGGATGACGACGATCCTCGCGACCGGGCCGTCCGAGGACGTGGACCTCGGGGACGTGACCGACGCCTGGTTCCGTACCGACCGGGCCGTCCTGCCGCACGACTCCGTCTACCCCGCGGGGAAGTCCGACGCCGAGATCGAGAAGCACAACCTCGGTCAGATGAAGGAGTCGCAGGACGCGGCCGCCCTCGCCGCGCTCGGGTACCTGAAGGAGGACCCGGAGAAGGTGAAGGTGACCCTCCACCTCGCCGACATCGGCGGGCCCAGCGCCGGGCTGCTGTTCTCCCTCGGCATCGTCGACAAGCTCGACGGCGACGGGCACGGCGGTGACCTCACCGGCGGCCGGACCGTCGCCGGTACGGGCACGATCGACCCGGACGGGACGGTCGGCGCGGTCGGCGGGGTGTCCCTGAAGACGCAGGCCGCCGCCCGGGACGGGGCCACCGTCTTCCTCGTACCGAAGAAGGAGTGCTCGGACGCCCTGGCCGAGCAGCCGAAGGGCCTCCGGCTCGTGCCCGTGACCGCGCTCAGCGACGCGGTGGCGTCCCTGCGGGCCCTTCAGCAGGGGCAGGAGTCGAAGGTTCCGTCCTGCTGATCCCGGCCTTGCCGGAGGAGGGATGCGGACGGGGCGCGTCCATCGCGCGCCAGGCCGGGAAGACCAGCGGGCAGAGCGTCGCCAGGAAGTAGACCCCGGCGAGGCCGAGCAGCGTGGCGGTGATGCCCATCCGCTCCACCAGGAAGCCCGCGGCCAGTCCGCCGAGCGGGGTCGTGAGCAGCACGCTGGCCGTGCTGGCGCTGCCGACCCGGCTGCGCAGCCCCTCGGGGACGATCTCGTAGAAGACCGCGCCGAGGATCGGGTTGAGCACGCCGGCTCCGAGGCCGCCGAGCGCCATCGCCACGAGCAGGGGCGTGAGGGTGTCGGTGAGGGCCGCCGTCACGAACACGGGGCTGCCGCAGAGGAGGAAGCCGACCGCGAGGACCGGACGGCGGGGGAAGCGGTGGCCGACCGCCGCGTACAGCAGGGCGCCGGTGAGGGCGGAGCCGCCGAAGACGGCGACGAGCAGACCGAGCGCCGCCGAACCGCCGAGCTCCTCCCGGGCGTGCACCGGCAGCAGGACCGAACTCCAGCTCTGCGCCAGGCCGTTGGTGACCATGACCATGATGTTGACGCCGAGGAGCAGCTTGGTGTGGAGCATGAACGCGTAGCCCTCGCGCAGGTCCGCCCGGTACACGGCCAGGGACAACGGCGGTGCTCCGCGCGCCGGTTCGGCGGACGGGATGCCGCGCAGGCCCAGGACGACGAGGAGCGCGGAGACGCCGAAGGTCGCCGCGTCGATGTACAGGACGGAGTCGGCGCCGAGGAGGGCCACGAGCAGGCCGGCGAGCGCGGCGCCGGTCATCCGGGCGCCGCGCGAGACGGCGTCGTAGAAGCTGGTGGCGCGGGAGAGCGGGGTGCCGGCCCGCTCGGCCAGGTCGGGCGTGAGGACGTTGCGGGCGGTCTCGCCGGGGGCGTGGAAGAGGCCGGTGACGGCCATCAGCGCGCACAGCATCCAGAACCGGAGCGCGCCGGCGTGGTTGAGCAGCGGGATGGCGGTGAGCGCGAGGGCGCAGACCAGGTCGGAGGCGATGGAGACCCGGCGGCGGCCGATCCGGTCGATGACGGGGCCGCCGACGAGGGCCGAGAGGAGGACGGGGAGCGCGGCGCAGAAGGCGACGAACCCGGCCTTTCCGGGGCTGCCCGTGGTCTCCAGGGCGAACCACGGGACGGCGATGAGGGTGAGTGAATTGCCGCTGATGGAGATGGCGTTGGCGGCCAGGACGGTGGCCAGTGGTGTGCGGTCGCGGTGCGTCGTACCCGCTGCGTGTCCCCCCGGCGCGGTCATGCGGCGAGGGCGATCGGCTGCCGCGCGGGCGTGGCCAGGCGCAGGCCCAGCTCGACGAGCCTCCAGCCGAGCTGGACGCGGAGGGGCGGGGAGGCCACGGCGCGGGCCCGCTTCTGGGCGGCGCGGTGGAGTTCGGCGGCGTTCTGGTGGTGCAGCTGGAGGTGGATGTCGGCGTGCATGGCTCTGTGGTTCCTTCCGTCAGTTGTCGTGCTGCGGGAACGCGTGGAGGTGCATCCGTACGCGCTCGGCGCCCGGCGCGTCGGGGTCGGAGGTCTCGCTGTACTCGTCGATCAGGGCGTGGATCTTCTCGTTGAGCTCGCGCAGCCGCTCCGGCGGGAGGTTCAGCCGGAAGTCGCTGAAGTCCGAGGCGCCGGCCCAGGCGTCGTCCCAGGTGTGGCGGGTGGCGACCCAGGTCGACAGCTCCTGGGTGTGGATGGTCGCGATCTCGTGCATGATCACGTCGAGGGCGCCCTGGACCTCGGGGTCGGGGTTCCGGTGGAGCGTCTCGTCGAAGCGCGTCCCCCGGTGGACCGCCTTCCACCACCGCTCCCGGCCCTTGCCGCGCGTCGGGTCGTCCACGATGAACTCGTGGGCGGCGAGCTGGCGCAGGTGGTAGCTGGTGGCCCCGCTGGACTCGCCGAGCCGTTCGGCCAGCTGGGAGGCGGTGGCGGGCCCGTACCGGCGCAGGGCGCGCAGCAGCTGGATGCGCAGGGGGTGGGCGAGGGCGCGCAGGGAGCGGGGGTCGAGCGAGCGGCTCAGGGACTCGGCGGACTGCGAGCCGGGCTCCGAGCCGGACTGAGTCTCGGGCCGCGTGTCCGGCTGCGGGGCGGGCTGCTTTTCGGGCATGGCTTCACCGTAGAGTTGCAAAGAAGTCTCTGCAAGGGTTTTTTGCAGAGACTTCTTTGCAACTCGTCGGACTCGTCGGGACCGTGCCGGCCCTACGCCGTCGGCTCACCCGCCGCCGCCTGCTCCACCAGCGGGATGATCCGCAGCGGCACCGGGTTCTCCATCACGATCGCCGTCGACGCCCGCACGATCCCCTCGAAGGCCACCACCTTGTCGATCACCCGCTGGAGGTCCGCGTTCGAGCGGGCGACGAGCCGGCAGAGCATGTCGCCGTGGCCCGTCGTCGTGTGCAGCTCCAGGACCTCCGGCACCGTCGCCAGATGGCCCCGCACGTCCGCGCCCTGGCCCTGCTTGATCTCCAGGGTCGCGAAGGCCGTCACCGGATAGCCCAGCGCCGCCGGGTCCACCTGCGGCCCGAACCCCCTGATCACCCCGCTCGCCTGGAGCCGGTCGAGCCGCGCCTGCACCGTCCCGCGCGCCACCCCCAGACGCCGTGAGGCCTCCAGGACGCCGATGCGCGGCTCGCGCGCGAGGAGCGCGATCAGCCGGCCGTCCAAATGATCGATCGCCACAGTGGTCTCCCCATGGTCAGGATGTACAAGTCGCACGGCCATGCTGACCGATCGCTGTGCAGATTGACCAGCGAAAAATCAAACTCTTGCGCACCTTGCCGAACGGCGGGACATTGCTGCCATGACTGAGACCATCGATCACACCCCTTCCACCGCGCGTGAGGCCGATCCCTTCCCGGTCAAGGGAATGGACGCGGTCGTCTTCGCCGTCGGCAACGCCAAGCAGGCCGCGCACTACTACTCCACGGCCTTCGGCATGAAGCTGGTCGCCTACTCCGGACCGGAGAACGGCAGCCGCGAGACCGCCAGTTACGTCCTCACCAACGGCTCCGCCCGTTTCGTGTTCACCTCCGTCATCAAGGCCACGACCGACTGGGGCCGCTTCCTCGCCGAGCACGTCGCCGAGCACGGCGACGGCGTCGTCGACCTGGCGATCGAGGTGCCGGACGCCCGCGCCGCGTACGCCTACGCCGTCGAGCACGGCGCCACCGGCATCACCGAGCCCTACGAGCTGAAGGACGAGAACGGCACCGTCGTCCTCGCCGCCATCGCCACGTACGGCAAGACCCGCCACACCCTCGTCGAGCGCTCCGGCTACGACGGCCCCTACCTGCCGGGCTTCGTCTCCGCCAACCCGATCGTCGAGCCCCCGGCCAAGCGCACCTTCCAGGCCATCGACCACTGCGTCGGCAACGTCGAGCTCGGCAAGATGAACGACTGGGTCGGCTTCTACAACAAGGTCATGGGCTTCACGAACATGAAGGAGTTCGTGGGCGACGACATCGCGACCGAGTACTCGGCGCTCATGTCGAAGGTCGTCGCGGACGGCACCCTCAAGGTGAAGTTCCCGATCAACGAGCCGGCGATCGCGAAGAAGAAGTCGCAGATCGACGAGTACCTGGAGTTCTACCGCGGCGCCGGCGTGCAGCACATCGCCCTCGCCACGAACGACATCGTCGCCTCCGTGCGCGCGATGCGGGCCGCCGGTGTCCAGTTCCTCGACACCCCCGACTCGTACTACGACACGCTCGGCGAGTGGGCGGGCGAGACGCGCGTCCCCGTCGAGACCCTGCGCGAGCTGAAGATCCTCGTCGACCGCGACGAGGACGGCTACCTGCTGCAGATCTTCACCAAGCCGGTCCAGGACCGCCCGACCGTCTTCTTCGAGATGATCGAGCGGCACGGGTCGATGGGCTTCGGCAAGGGCAACTTCAAGGCGCTGTTCGAGGCGATCGAGCGCGAGCAGGAGAAGCGCGGCAACCTGTAGCCACCGCTCGTGAGGGGTCCCGGGGCCCGGCCCCGGGGCCCCTCACGCATGCCCGGCCCATACGGGGGGTGGGCCGGGCATGCGTTCAGGTGCGCCGTGGTCGCGCCGGCTTCCCGCGCAGCTCCGCCGGGAGTTCGTCCGGGAGGTCGCCCAGTGACGTCAGGGCGGCCTCCGCCCGCCGCGCGTGCAGCGGCGAGAACCCCGGGTTCAGACGCAGCGCCTCCGCCAGGTGACGGCGCGCCGGGGCCGGCTGCTCAAGGGCCCGTTCGATCTCCCCCCGGTGGTACGTGAAGAGCGCACTCCGCACCCCCTCCTCCGTGGCCCGTCGCGCGTACCCCAGCGCCTCCCTCGACGCGCCGGAGCGGTGCAGCGCCCATCCCAGCGCGTCCGCGGCCCGCACCGAGCGGTGGCCGCGCGCCCACTCCGCCCGCATGCGTACGGCCGCCGCCGCCGGATCGCCGTGGTCCGCGTCGAGGAGCGCAAGGGGCACCTCCGCGCCGCTCCACGTGCCTGCACGCAGCCGCTCGTACAGCGCCCGAGCCTCCCCGTCGCGCCCCAGCGACTCGTACAGCTCGCCCGCCTCCAGGAGGTACTCCGGCAGCGGCAGCCGTGCCAGGGCCGCCCCCCAGCCGCGCACCGCCTCCTCCGTGCGACCGAGGCCCGCGAGCGACCGCGCCCGGCCGGCGAGCGAGGGCCCGTGGTCCGGTACGAGCCGCAGCGCCGCCCCGTACCGCCCGAGCGCCTCAGCCGGTTCGCCCCGCTCCCACGCCAGGTCCCCGAGCCGCGCGAGCGCCGCCGCCTTCTCCGTGTCCGTCTCCGCGAGCGCCGCCGCGTCGAAGGCCGCCGCGTCGGCGTCCTCGCGCCAGCCCCGGTCACGGAACGTCTCCGCGGCCCTGCCCCGCACCATCGCGCCCGCGTGGAGCCCTTCCAGGCTCTCCATGGCCTTCTGGGCCGCCGGGTACTCCCCGAGCCCGTTGTACGCGTCGATGAGGACCGGATACACCGGCCAGTGGCGCGGGTCGGCCTTCCGCACCCGCTCCCCCCACTCCTTCGCCGTCCGCCAGTCGCCCCGCGCCCCCGCGAGCGCCCCGAGGCCCAGCTGCGCCTCCGGATTGCCGCGCGCGGCGGGCCGTTCGGCGAGCGAGCGGCGCAGCGCCCGCTCGGCCCGCGGATAGTCCCGTACGTCTCCGCGCCGGCTGCCCCGCTCCGTGTACGCCGCGCCCAGCTCCGCCCAGGACGCCTCGTCCTCCGGGTGGGCCCGCAGCCACGTCTCCCGGTCGGCGATCAGCGCGGCCAGGTCCGGCAGCGCGGCCTGCGCGCCCGCGTGGGCCGCGATCACCGCCCGCTCCGCCGGTCCGGGCGGGGGCGGCGGGCCCTGCCCGGAGAACTCCGGGACGTACAGCAGCGCCGTCGCCGCGAGCACCGCGCCCACCCCGGCCGCCAGGACCGTCCTCGACACGTTCTCGGTCTTCATGGCGCTCACTGTGCGCCCGCGTCCGCCCGTACGAAGAGCGTGCGAAGCGCCCGCTCCGGCGGGTTCACACCGATGGCGGCGGGTGCCACGCTGGACGCATGGACGATCTTCAGCAGGACGACCTCACGGCGCGGCTGCGCGCCGGACTTCCCGCCGACGCGGTCCTCACCGACCCGGACGTCACCGCCTCCTACGCGCGCGACATGGCGAGTTTCTGCGCGGCCGGCGCCCCCGCTGCCGTCGTGCACCCTCGTACGGTCGAACAGGTCCGGCACGTCATGCGCACCGCGACCGAACTCCGTGTCCCCGTCGTCCCGCAGGGCGCCCGCACGGGCCTGTCAGGCGGCGCGAACGCCTCCGACGGCTGCATCGTGCTCTCCCTCGTCACGATGGACCGCATCCTGGAGATCAACCCGGTCGACCGGATCGCCGTCGTCGAACCGGGCGTCGTCAACGCCGTGCTGTCCCGTGCCGTCGCCGAACACGGTCTGTACTACCCGCCGGACCCCTCCAGCTGGGAGACCTGCACCATCGGCGGGAACATCGGCACCGCCTCCGGCGGCCTGTGCTGCGTCAAGTACGGGGTGACCGCCGAGTATGTGCTCGGCCTCGACGTCGTCCTCGCGGACGGGCGGCTCCTGCGCACCGGCCGGCGCACCGCCAAGGGCGTCGCCGGGTACGACCTGACCCGGCTCTTCGTCGGCTCCGAGGGCAGCCTCGGCATCGTCGTCGGGGCCGTGCTCGCGCTGAGGCCGCAGCCGCCCGCGCAGCTCGCGCTCGCCGCCGAGTTCCCCTCCGCGGCCGCCGCCTGCGAGGCCGTCTGCGCGATCATGGAGCGCGGCCACACCCCGTCGCTGCTCGAACTCATGGACCGCACCACCGTCCAGGCCGTCAACAAGCTGGCGCGCATGGGTCTGCCGGACAGCACCGAGGCCCTCCTCCTGTGCGCCTTCGACACCCCGGACCCGGCCGCCGACCTGGCCGCCGTCGGGGAGCTGTGCGCGGCGGCGGGCGCCACCGAGGTCGTCCCGGCCGCGGACGCCGCCGAGTCCGAACTCCTCCTCCAGGCACGCCGGCTCTCCCTCACCGCCCTGGAGACGATCAAGTCCGCGACGATGATCGACGACGTGTGCGTGCCGCGGACGCGGCTCGCCGAGATGCTCGACGGCACGGCCGAGATCGGCGAGAAGTACCGCCTGACCATCGGCGTCTGCGCGCACGCGGGCGACGGCAACACCCATCCCGTCGTCTGCTTCGACCACACCGACGAGGACGAGTCGCGGCGTGCCCGGGAGTCCTTCGACGAGATCATGGCGCTCGGGCTCGCCCTCGGCGGCACGATCACCGGCGAGCACGGCGTGGGCGTCCTCAAGAAGGAGTGGCTGGCACGGGAGCTGGGCCCGGTCGGCCTCGAACTCCAGCGCGGGATCAAGGCCACCTTCGACCCGCTGGGGCTGCTCAACCCCGGAAAGCTGTTCTGAGCGAGCCGGGTTCACAGCTCGCCGTCCTGGGACTCGTCCGACGGCCACGGGTCGCGCAGCCACAGGTCGTCGCCGACCACGGTGGTCGCCAGGATCTCCGCCAGCCCGTCGTCGATGCCGAGCCGCTCGGACTCGGTGCCCGGCGGCACCGCGCGCAGGGTCCGCTCCAGCCAGGCGGACACCTGCGCGGACGGGGCTTCGAGCAGGGCGTCGCCGTCGGGGGAGGAAAGCGCCATCAGGATGACGCTGCGGCCGTCGACCTTCGTGGGCCAGATGCGGACGTCCCCGTGGCCGCAGGCCCGGAAGACGCCCTCGACGAGCAGTTCGCGCGCGAAGGTCCAGTTGACCGGGTGGTCCGTGCCGATGTGGAAGGTGATGTGGACGGCGTACGGGTCGTCGGTGCGGTAGGCGAGCCGGGCGGGGACGGGGACGGAGCGCTCGGGGGAGAGCACCAGCTTCAGCTCCAGCTCGCGCTCGACGGTGGTGTTGTCGGTGTTCTGCATGGCCGTGCTCCTTCTCGCGTGCGGGCCCCGGGTGGGCCTTCACCTGGAGAGAGCGGGGTGACCGCGGTTCATTACGCGACTTCGGGAAGTTTTTTTCGGGAAGTTTTTCCGGGGGGTCCGCCGGGCAGGATGCAACGGCCCGAACATCACAGGGAGTGATCGGTTCCGGTGCGCGTCCCCCCGAAGGCGGGCTTTCTCGCGGGCTCTTTGTTCCCTCGGGGACGTTCTTCGTTACTGTCCTCCTTGGGTGCGGCACGCCCGGCGCGCGGCCGTGCGGATCAAAGGCGTTGTGACTGAACGGAGTCGGGGCAGTGGCTACTCCTCCTGGAGGCGGCGGCGAGGTACCGCAGGCGGGGTACTACCCGGACCCGTCCATTCCCGGATACATCCGGTACTGGAACGGGGGCGCGTGGGTGCCCGGCACGAGCCGGCCCGCGCCCGCGGACGGCGCGGTTCCGTCCCAGCCGCCCGCCGCGGCGATCCCGGCCGGCCCGATCCTGTCCGCCGGCCCGGCCCCGGCCCCCGCCGTGACACCGGCCCCGACACCGGCGACGCCCCCGCCCGCGCAGGCCTCGGCGCCGGTGCAGTCGGCGGCGCCCGTGCAGGCCTCCGCGCCCGTGCAGGCTTCCCCGCCCGTGCAGTCGGCGGCGCCCGTTCAGGCCGCCGGGCCCGCTCAGGCTGCGGCGCCCACCCCGGCCTCCGCGCCCGCCGTGGCGCAGGCGCAGGTGCAGGCACCCCCGCACGTGCCCGCCCAGGCGCAGGCCCCCGCACCGACGCCCGCCCCCGTCCCCGTCCCCGTACCCACGGTGGAGGAGACCGGGCCCGTCTTCCTCGACGAGGAGCCGCTCGCGCCGGAGCCCGCCTCGGCCTGGCAGGCGGACTCCTCCCGGCAGACCGGATTCGGCGGCGACCTCGACCAGAAGGTCTCCTGGGGCACGCCCCGGACGCCCGACCCGCGCACCCCGGCGGAGTGGCCGGTCGCGGGCGGGAGCGAGCCGGAGCAGGAGCGGTCCGCCGCCCCTTCGCCCGTCGCGGACCCCCGGGCGACCGGGGGAGCGGCCCGCCTCGGCGGCATGCCGGTCACCCCGATCCCGACGCCCGCCCCGGCCCCGCAGCCCCAGCCCCTGCCGCACGTGCAGGCGCAGCCCCAACCGACCCCCGCCCCCGCCCCCGCCCCTGCCCCCGCCGCAGCGGCCCCGGCACCCGCGCCCGTCTCCACCCCCTCCTGGGCGCAGCAGCCCCAGCCCCAGGAGCAGCAGCAGCCCGTCGTCCCCTGGAAGCCGCCCGTCGAGGACGTGTTCCAGGCGGCGGCCCGCGCGCAGGCCGCCGCCCGCCCCGCCGGGCTCGGCCGGCGCCTGGTCGCCCGGCTGATCGACAGCGTCGTCCTGGGCGCGCTGGTCGGCGCGGCCTCCGTGCCCTTCGTGACCGCGGCGATCGACCACATCGAGGGCAAGATCGAGGCGGCCAGGCAGTCCGGCACCACCGTCCAGGTCTGGCTGCTCGACTCGACGACCGCCGTCCAGTTCGGCATCGTGCTGGCCTCGCTGTTCGTCATCGGCGTCCTGTACGAGGCGCTGCCCACCGCCAAGTGGGGCCGCACCCTGGGCAAGAAGCTGTGCGGGATCGAGGTGCGGGACATCGAGGCGCACGAGCCGCCGACGTTCGGGAAGGCGCTGCGCCGCTGGCTCGTCTACAGCGTCCTGGGGCTCCTGGCCATCGGTGTCGTCAACGTCCTGTGGTGCCTGTTCGACCGCCCCTGGCGGCAGTGCTGGCACGACAAGGCGGCCCGCACCTTCGTGGCGCGCTGACCGGAGGTCCCCCGAACGGGCTGCGATCTTTTGCGGGGCCGTCGCCCCCGGGATGCACTGCCCCCATGAGCACCGACCAGCCGCCGCCAGGCCAGCCGCCCGAGGACGACCCGTTCAGCAAGAGGCCCCCGGAGCCGCCGCCGGGAGGCCCGCCGCCGGAGCCACCCCCGGGAGAAGGGCCGCCGCCGGGAGGCGGGCCACCTCCGGGCGGGCCCCCGCCCCCGCCCGGAGGCCCCCCGCCGGGCGGCCCCCCGCCCGGAAGCCCGTACGACTCCCCGTACGGCGGCGGCGGCTCCCCGTACGACAACATGCCCCCGCCCCCGCCCCCGTACGACAGTCCTTACGGCGGTGGTTACGGCGGGGCCGATCCGCTCTCCGGGATGCCGCCGCTCGCGGAGACCGGTCGGCGCGTGCTCGCCCGGCTCATCGACTGGGTGATCGTCGCGGTGCCGCTCGCGATCATCGGCATCCCCTTCGACATCTACCAGCGGGCGACGAAGAACGGCGACGGCTTCGACAACACGGTCAACAGCCTCAACGGCGGCAGCCAGCTCGTCTTCCAGCTCATCACGATCGTCGCGTACGTCACCTACGACACCGTGCTGACGGCCAAGGACGGCCGGACGATCGGCAAGCGGCTGATGAAGCTGCGGGTCGCGATGCTCAACGACGGATCGACGCCCCCGATGAGCCAGTCGCTGCTGCGCGCCGTCGTGCTCTGGCTGCCCGCGCTGATCTGCTGCGCCTGTCTGTGGCCGCTGCTGATCCTCATCCTGATCGTGCTCGACAAGCCGTACAAGCAGGGTCTGCACGACAAGGCGGCGAAGACGGTGGTCGTCACCGTCCCCCACTGAGCCAGGGACGAACCCCCACGAACCGTCACGAACCGATCCGGGTATCGGCCCCCGCGCCCACGCGCTGGGCCGGCACCCGGATCTCGTCGTTCACCGGGGTATTGACGGGCCGCTCGCGTCCCGGCATCGTCACCGCCACGAGGGCGCCGAGCAGCAGGCCGGCGGCGCAGATCACCGCGATGCCCAGGGTCGTCTCCGTCCCGGAGAGCAGCAGCAGGGCGACGGTCGTGAGGACGACGGTGGCCGAACCGTAGGTGAGCTGTGCGGCGTTCGGACGCTGCATGACGGGTACCGCCCCTCGAAGCTTCGGTTCGACTCTACGACGGTGGATGCCCGGGTGCTGTGACAGGTAAGCGTGACCTAATCCACGCCGCCGGTGCACGGGGGGCGCACAGGGGCACGAAACCGCCAATTCTCGTTCACGGCGCGCCCACTAAGTGTTCGATAATCGGAAATCCCGTCCTGCATAGTGCACTTGACCCGTGCAAGTCAAGATCTGTCTTTTCTTGCCTCACTCCGGTCGAATGTCGTCACTTGTGACGCGCGACCCCGCCGGACGGACACCCCACCTTCGGTCCGAGAGCGCGGGCGCCGGGGAGGACAACATCAAGTGACCAACAGACGACGGGCGATCAGAGCGTCCGCAGTCGTCGTGGCGCTCGCGGCTACCGCCGCCACCGCCTCGACCTTCACCACCGCCTGGGCCGACAACCACGGCAACGTGACGCCGGCCGGCATCCAGACCGTCGACAAGACGACGGTCGACCACGACCTCGAGGGTCCGTACAGCGACCAGCAGGAGCAGCAGCGCAAGGCTGCTCTCGAAGCGGTCCTGAACGGCGACGCCAAGGTCGAGAACCGGGGCGGCTCGCAGGTCGTCAAGCTCGGCGCCAAGAAGTACGTCGAGATGGGCCGCGAGAAGACCGACAAGATCTTCACGATCCTCGTCGAGTTCGGCGACCAGGTGGACAACACCACCCTGGTCGACCGCAAGGACGACGACACGCCGGAGCTCAAGCCGAAGTACGGCGGCACGCCCGGCCCGCTGCACAACTCCATAGCCCAGCCCGACCGTGCGCACGACAACTCCACGGCCTGGCAGGCGGATTACAACCAGAAGCACTTCCAGGACCTGTACTTCGGTACCGGGAAGAACGCCGACGGCAGCCCGAAGCACTCCATGAAGACCTACTACGAGCGGACCTCGTCCGGTCGTTACTCGGTCGACGGTGCGGTCTCGGACTGGGTCAAGGTCCCGTACAACGAGGCCCGTTACGGCTCGAACTACTGCGGCCAGACCAACTGCGCCAACGTCTGGGACACCGTCCGCGACGGCGTCACCGCCTGGGTCGCCGACCAGAAGGCCAAGGGCCAGACCGACGCCCAGATCAAGGCCCAGCTGGCCTCGTACGACCAGTGGGACCGTTACGACTTCGACGGCGACGGCAACTTCAACGAGCCCGACGGCTACATCGACCACTTCCAGATCGTCCACGCGGGCGAGGACGAGTCGGCCGGTGGCGGCGTCGAGGGCAAGAACGCCCTGTGGGCCCACCGCTGGTACGCCTACGGCACCAACGCGGGCAAGACCGGCCCGGAGAACAACAAGGCCGGCGGCACCCCGATCGGCGACACCGGCATCTGGGTCGGCGACTACACGATGCAGCCGGAGAACGGCGGCCTCGGCGTCTTCGCGCACGAGTACGGCCACGACCTCGGTCTGCCGGACAACTACGACACCGCCGGCGGCGAGAACTCGACCGGGTTCTGGGACCTCATGTCGTCCGGCTCGTGGCTCGGCCAGGGCAAGGACTCCATCGGCGACCTGCCCGGCGACATGTCCTCCTGGGACAAGCTCCAGCTCGGCTGGCTGAACTACGCCAAGGTCAACGACTGGCAGCGTGGCACCAAGACCACCCACAAGCTGGGCGTCTCGGAGTACAACACCAAGAACCCGCAGGCGCTCCTCGTCGAGCTGCCGAAGAAGCAGGTCACCACCGACATCGTCGCGCCCGCCGAGGGTGCGACGCAGTGGTGGAGCAACATGGGTGACGACCTCAAGAACACCCTGACCCGCTCCGTCGACCTCACGGGCAAGACGTCCGCCTCCCTGGAGCTCCAGGGCTGGTACGACATCGAGGCGGAGTACGACTACCTCTACGCCGAGGTGTCGACCGACGGCGGCGCCAGCTGGAAGGCCCTGGAGGGCACCGCCGACGGCGTGGCCATCCCGAAGGACGCCTCCGGCGCCCCCGGCCTGACCGGTGCCTCGGACACGCACAAGAAGCTCGTCTACGACCTGGGCGCCTACGCGGGCAAGAAGGTCGACCTCCGCTTCCGCTACCAGACGGACGGCGGCGCGGGCGGCAAGGGCTTCACCGCCGACGCCATCGACGTGACCGCCGACGGTGCCTCCGTCTTCGCCGACGGCGCCGAGAACGGCGACAACGGCTGGGTCGCCAAGGGCTTCTCGCGGGTCGGCAAGGGCTTCACGAAGGAGTACGAGCAGTACTACCTCGCGGAGAACCGCCAGTACACCTCGTACGACACGACCATCAAGACCGGCCCGTACAACTTCGGTTTCACGGGTGACCAGGCGAGCTGGGTCGAGCACTACCCGTACCAGAACGGTCTGCTGATCTGGAAGTGGGACCTGTCCCAGAAGGACAACAACACCTCCCAGCACCCGGGCGCCGGTCTGATCCTCCCGATCGACTCGCACCCGAGCCCGCTGAAGTGGTCCAACGGTGAGCTGATGCGTGCCCGCGTCCAGTCGTACGACTCGCCGTTCACGATCGCGCGCACCGACGGCTTCCAGCTGCACAACAAGGGCGTCGCCACCTGGGTCCCGTCCCAGGCCGGCAACCCGACCTTCGACGACCGCAAGGGCGTCTACTGGTTCGCCGAGAACCCGCGTGCGGGTGTCCAGGTAACTGACACCAACACCAAGATCCAGGTCGTCAAGGAGCCGAAGGACGGCCAGACGGTCACGGTTCAGGTCGGTCCCTCGACCAAGTAGTTCGTAAAACAGCAGGTCACAGCATGATCGGCCGTCGCCCTCTAGCGGGCGGCGGCCGATCGTGTTTAGGTGCGTCTGACCGCAGTTCTTATTGACATCCGATCCACGGGGGAGTGGTTCCGCATGCCCAACGGAGGGTTCTGCAAGCTGCCGGGAGGCAGTGTGGTCGTCGCCATAGGGCTGCCCAGCCCGGCCCGCGACGGCGCCACCGTCCGCTTCCTGGTCCACGCGGCCAACCGCGCCCGCGCCCTGACCCGGCTGCGGAACCTGGGGCTGCGGGCGGTCTACCTCCGCGGCAACTCCGAGCCGCCCACCCCGGACGAGATAACCGCCGTCCTGCACCACCCGGACGGCCTGCTGTGGAGATCCACCCCCGGCGCCGCCCAGGAGCTCTGGCACCCCGTACGGTCCCTCCCGAAGGAACCGGCCGCGTAGACAGCCGTCCCGAGCCCGATCCCGCGGCTCTACGCCACCACCGGCATGCCCCGCAGCTCCACGCCCGCCGCCCGGAGCTCCTCCAGGGCCCGCTCCGTCGTCGCCCGGGCCACGCCGGCCGTCAGGTCGAGCAGGACATGGGTCCGGAAGCCCTCCCGCGCCGAGTCCAGGGCGGTGGCCCGGACACAGTGGTCGGTGGCGATGCCGACCACGTCGACCTCGGTGACGTCCCGCTCGCGCAGCCACTCCGCGAGCGTCCGGCCGTTCTCGTCGCGCCCCTCGAAGCCGCTGTACGCCGCGGAGTACGCGCCCTTGTCGAAGACGGCGTCGATCGCCCCGCTGGCGACGGCGGGCGCGAAGTTCGGGTGGAAGCCGACGCCCTCCGTGCCGGCCACGCAGTGCACCGGCCAGGAGGACACGTAGTCCGGCTCCTCGCCGGCCGGGGCGAAGTGCGCGCCCGGGTCGACGTGGTGGTCACGGGTGGCGACGACGTGCCGGTAGGAGGTGCCCGCCGTCTGGCCCACCAGGTCGGTGATCGCGGCGGCGACGTCCGCGCCGCCGGCCACCGCGAGGCTGCCGCCCTCGCAGAAGTCGTTCTGAACGTCCACAACGATCAATGCGCGGTGCATGGCGGGTGTCCTTAGCGCGTCGGGGAGGGGCGGGTTCGAGCCTAGAGACTTCCCCCTCCCATCGGGAGGGGGCGTCCCCGGGGAGTGCTACGCGTACTCGGTGGGCAGGACCGGCTCGCCCCGCGACAGCTGCATCGCCGACATCGGCAGCCCCGCACGGGCCGCGATGTGCCGGGTCCTGGCGGCCTCCAGGGGCTCCCTGGCCACCACGTCGCCGCCCTTGACCAGCTCGACGAGCAGCTGGTGGTCGGCGAGCTCCGGCGGGACCGGTCCGGTGCCCACGACCTCCGCCTCGGCGACCCCGGCCGCGTCGGGCCGGCGTGCCGCCCACTTGCGTCCGCCGACCGAGGCCTTGCCGCCCAGCGACTTCTTCGCCACCGGCACCAGGGGCGCCTTCGGGTCGGCCGAGGCGGCCCGGGCGACCAGCTTGTAGACCATGGAGCAGGTCGGGTGACCGCTGCCCGTGACGAGCTGCGTGCCCACCCCGTACGCGTCGACGGGGGCCGCCGCGAGCGAGGCGATGGCGTACTCGTCGAGGTCCGAGGTGACCACGATCTTGGTGTCCCGGGCGCCCAGCTCGTCGAGCTGCGCCCGCACCCGGTGCGCGACCAGCAGCAGGTCGCCGGAGTCGAT
Organism: Streptomyces sp. NPDC037410; assembly: GCF_055602235.1. Taxonomy (NCBI): domain Bacteria; kingdom Bacillati; phylum Actinomycetota; class Actinomycetes; order Kitasatosporales; family Streptomycetaceae; genus Streptomyces; species Streptomyces sp. NPDC037410. Next base: position 60,042 of record NZ_JBVJWR010000007.1, read on the forward strand.
CCGTACGGCCCCGAGCTCGGGCCCGGCGACCTCGACGGCCGTACGGACGGCCTCGGTCACGTCGTACGTGTCGACGAGCAGGGTCGTGCCGCGCCCCAGGGTCTCCACCTGGGCCCGGAAGGCGTCCCGCTCGCTGTCGTGGAGCAGGGTGAAGGCGTGGGCGGAGGTGCCGACGGTCGGGATGCCGTAGCGGAAGCCGGCGGCGAGGTCCGAGGTGGCCTGGAAGCCGCCGACGTACGCGGCGCGCGAGGCGGCGACGGCCGCCAGCTCGTGGGTGCGCCGGGCGCCCATCTCGATCAGCCGCCGCTCGCCGGCCGCGACCGACATGCGGGAGGCGGCGGCCGCGATGGCCGAGTCGTGGTTGAGGATCGAGAGGATCACGGTCTCCAGGAGCACGCACTCCGCGAAGGAGCCCTCGACGCGCAGCACGGGGGAGCCGGGGAAGTACACCTCGCCCTCGGGGTAGCCCCAGATGTCGCCCGAGAAGCGGTAGCGGGCCAGCCACTCCAGGGTCGGCTCGTCGACGATGCCGTGCTCGCGCAGGAAGCCCAGGACGGCGGGGTCGAACCGGAAGTTCTCGACGGCGTCGAGGACCCGGCCGACGCCCGAGAGGACGCCGTAGCGCCGCCCCTCGGGCAGCCGCCGGGTGAAGACCTCGAAGACGGAGCGCCGGTCGGCGGTGCCGGCCCGCAGGGCCGCCTGGAGCATGGTCAGCTCGTACTGATCGGTGAAGAGCGCGGTCGACGGCACGTCCACCGGCAGCCCAAGGTCCGCAGCGTTCATGTCAGCGATGCTAGCGCAGAAATCGTCAGAGTGACGAATAGTGCGGCCGAAGGGGGTGCATCAGGGGGTGCGTGTGGTGTGCCCCGTTTGCGCGACCGGCCCCCAGGGGTGACAACATGGGGTGAGTGAGCGTCGCGCCTATTGAGATCGAACGTACGGAATCGGCCGAGGAGGTCTCCGCGGTCGTCGAACCCGACGTGCCCTGGGTGACCCTCGTGCACAACGATCCGGTCAACCTGATGAGCTATGTCGAGTACGTCTTCCAGTCGTACTTCGGATACTCCAAGGACAAGGCGCACAAGCTGATGCTCGACGTGCACAACAAGGGCCGCGCGGTGGTCTCCAGCGGCACCCGCGAGGAGATGGAACGGGACGTGCAGGCGATGCACGGCTACGGCCTGTGGGCGACCCTCTCCCAGGACCGCTTCTGATGGCCGGGCACTTCGAGGCGCTCCCCGGCGGCGGCGCGGCCGTCGCGCTCGACGACGTCGAGATCTCCATCCTCCGCTCCCTCGCCGTCCAGCTCATGGAACTGATCGGCCCCGGCGACGAGCCCGCCGCCGACGCGGACCCGCTGGCCGCGCTCTTCGCGGAGGGCCCGAGCGAGCCGCCGTCCGACCCCGCCCTCCGGCGCCTCTTCCCCGACGCGTACGGGGACGACAGCGAGGAGCTGCGGGCGGCCGCCTCCGACTTCCGCCGCTACACGGAGAACGACCTGCGGACCCGCAAGCGCCAGGACGCCCTCGCGGTCGTGCGCGCCCTCGACTCCCTCTCCGCCGAGGCGGCGGGGGAGGGCGGCGCGGTCCTCAAGCTCACCCAGGACGAGTCCCGGGCCTGGCTCGGCGCGCTCAACGACCTCCGGCTGACCATCGGGACCCGTCTGGAGGTCACGGAGGACGAGCAGAGCGAGGAGCTGTACCGGCTGCCGGACTCCGACCCGCGCAAGCCGATGGTGATGGCGTACCTCTGGCTGGGGGCGCTCCAGGAGTCCCTCGTCGCGACCCTGATGCCCTGAGCGGTCGGCCGTTCACGCCCTGTTCGCTCAGCGGACGCTCAAATCCGCATAACGAATGCGTTATGAGAGCGTCCGTCTGGCCATCTTGCACACCCTTTGTCCCTATTTATTTGTGGTGTGCGCCACACGCAACTCCGTCGATCACCCCCTACGCCGTGATAAATCTTCACGACCACTCGGGCAACGCCACCCCTGTTCCCGAGGGCGCTTGGGCCGGCTGACCGCCGGTAGCACTCCATCCATATCCGGGGGGATCAGGAACTGATCCGCAGCAGACGCACTCGCAGTCGCGCGGATCGGCATGGAGAAAGGCGCACCACCATGACCTCACTGCAGGTCGACCAGCAGCACGACGGCAATGAGGCCGAGGACTCCGCCTCGGGCGAGGGTTACCACCGGGCACTCGGCGCCCGCCAGATCCAGATGATCGCGATCGGCGGCGCCATCGGCACCGGGCTCTTCCTCGGCGCGGGCAAGGGCATCTCCATCGCGGGACCGAGCCTGATCCTCGCGTACGCGATCGCCGGCCTCGTCATCTTCTTCATCATGCGGGCGCTCGGCGAGCTCCTCATGTACCGCCCGGTGTCGGGCTCCTTCTCGGAGTACGCCCGCGAGTTCATGGGCCCGTTCGCGGGCTTCGCGACCGGCTGGACGTACTGGCTCTTCTGGGTCGTCACCGGCATCACCGAGGTCACCGCCGCGGCGACCTACATGACGTACTGGTGGGACATCCCGCAGTGGCTGTCCGCCCTCGTCTTCACCGTGATCCTCTACGCCGCCAACCTGATCTCCGTGAAGCTCTTCGGTGAGCTGGAGTTCTGGTTCTCCATGGTCAAGGTCACCGCGATCGTCGGCATGATCCTGATCTGCGCCGGCATCCTCACCCTCGGCTTCTCCGACGCCGGAGCCACCGCCTCCGTCACCCACCTGTGGGACCTCGGCGGCTTCTTCGCCGGCAAGGACGGCATCTTCTCGACCCTGATGACCCTCCAGATGGTCATGTTCGCGTTCCTCGCGGTCGAGCTGGTCGGTGTGACGGCGGGCGAGTCGAAAGACCCGAAGACGGTCCTCCCGAAGGCCATCAACACCGTGCCGTGGCGCATCGCCGTCTTCTACGTCGGCGCGCTGATCATGATCCTGTCGGTCGTCCCGTGGACCGAGTTCCAGCCGGGCGTCTCCCCGTTCGTCGCCGCCTTCCAGAAGATGGGCCTCGGCATCGGCGCCGCCGTCGTCAACTTCGTCGTCCTGACGGCCGCCCTGTCCTCCTGCAACTCGGGCATGTACTCCACCGGCCGCATGCTGCGCGACCTCGCGCTCAACGGCCAGGGTCCGAAGGTCTTCACCAAGCTGACGAAGTCCGGCACCCCGCTGGTCGGCACCACGGTCTCCGCCGCCCTCATGATGGTCGGCGTCTGGATCAACTACCAGTGGCCCGGCGAGGCGTTCAACTACGTCGTCTCCTTCGCCACCATCTCCGGCATGTGGGCCTGGATCGTCATCCTGATCTGCCAGATCCGCTACCGCCGCAAGGCCGACCGCGGCGAGCTGCCCCAGTCCCCCTTCAAGGCGCCCGGCGGCATCTGGTTCAGCGTCTTCTCGCTCGCCTTCATCGGCATGGTGATCGTGACCATGGGCATGGACAAGGACAACCGGGTCGCGCTGTACGGCGCGCCCGTCTGGGGCCTGGTCCTCGCCGTCTCCTACCTGGTCCTCAAGGCCCGCAACCCCGAGGGCGCGGCCTTCGCCAAGCGCTCCTGACCTGGGAAGTCTCAGCATCCGGGCCGTTCCGTACCACTTATCGGTACGGAACGGCCCGTCTGCTTATCCTGTCGGCATGCTGACCATCACCCGTGCCCTGTACGACCAGATCGTGGCGCACTCCCGCGCGGACCACCCCGACGAGGCCTGCGGCGTGGTCGCGGGTCCGGTCGGCAGCGGACGCCCCGAGCGGTTCATCCCGATGCTCAACGCCGCCCGCTCGCCCACCTTCTACGAGTTCGACTCCGCGGACCTGTTCAAGCTCTACCGCGACATGGACGACCGGGACGAGGAGCCCGTCGTCGTCTACCACTCGCACACCGCGACCGAGGCCTACCCGTCCCGCACGGACATCTCGTACGCGAACGAGCCCCAGGCCCACTACGTCCTCGTCTCCACCGCCGACACCGACGACGCCGGCCCCTTCCAGTTCCGCTCCTACACGATCGTCGAGGGCGTCGTGACGGAGGAGGAGGTCAAGATCGTCGAGGCGTACGAGTAGAACGGCCCCGCATCGGCACGCGAGGCGGGCGGAGGATGTCACTCCGCCCGCGCCGTCCATCAACCGGTCGGAAACCATCCACCATGTGAGATCACATTCCGAAACCCGGACCGGGAATCGATACGATGAGCCCATGGTTTCCCACGACGTGAGCGAAGAGACTCCGAGCACCACCCTGCTCGTGGCACGCCTGCACGTCGACCTGTGCCGCCTGACCAGCGCGATCTGTACCGCACGCGCTGCGCGCTGAGCGACCGGCCGAGCGCCCTCACCGTACGACCCCCTCCGCGCGGGGCCACAGAAGCGCGCCCATCACGCCACTTCCGACAGGAGCCCACGCCATGGCCATCGAGGTCCGCATCCCGACCATCCTCCGCACCTACACCGACGGCGAGAAGGCCGTCGAGGGCAGCGGCGCGACCCTCGCCGAGCTCTTCGCCGACCTGGAGACCCGCCACAACGGGATCGAGGCCCGCATCGTCGACGGCGGCAAGCTCCGCCGCTTCGTCAACGTCTACCTGAACGACGAGGACGTCCGCTTCCTCGACGGCATCGACACCAAGCTCACCGACGGCGACAACGTCACGATCCTGCCGGCCGTCGCCGGCGGCATGGTCTGATCCACATGCGTTACGACTCCTCGCTGGCCGCCGTCGGCAACACGCCGCTGGTCCGCCTCCCCCGGCTCTCGCCCTCGGACGACGTCCGCATCTGGGCGAAGCTGGAGGACCGCAACCCCACCGGCTCGGTCAAGGACCGCCCCGCGCTCCACATGATCGAGCAGGCGGAGAAGGACGGCCGCCTCACCCCCGGCTGCACCATCCTGGAGCCGACCAGCGGCAACACCGGCATCTCCCTCGCCATGGCCGCAAAGCTCAAGGGCTACAGCATCGTCTGCGTCATGCCGGAGAACACCAGCGAGGAGCGCCGCCAGCTGCTCGCCATGTGGGGCGCCGAGATCATCTCCTCCCCGGCCGCGGGCGGCTCCAACACGGCCGTACGCGTCGCCAAGGAGCTCGCCGCCGAGAACCCGTCCTGGGTGATGCTCTACCAGTACGGCAACCCGGACAACGCCGGCGCCCACTACGCCACCACCGGCCCCGAGATCCTCGCCGACCTCCCCTCCATCACGCACTTCGTGGCGGGCCTCGGCACCACCGGCACCCTGATGGGCGTCGGCCGCTACCTCCGCGAGCACAAGCCCGACGTCAAGATCGTCGCCGCCGAACCGCGCTACGACGACCTCGTCTACGGCCTGCGCAACCTCGACGAGGGCTTCGTACCCGAGCTGTACGACGCCTCCGTCCTCACCACCCGCTTCTCCGTCGGCTCCGCCGACGCGGTCACCCGCACCCGCGAACTCCTCCAGCAGGAGGGCATCTTCGCGGGCGTCTCCACCGGCGCCGCCCTGCACGCGGCCATCGGCGTCGGCAACAAGGCCCTCAAGGCCGGCGAATCCGCCGACATCGCCTTCGTCGTCGCCGACGGCGGCTGGAAGTACCTCTCGACGGGCCTCTACACGGCCAAGACCACAGAGGAAGCAATCGAGGCGGTCCAGGGCCAGCTCTGGGCGTAGGGCCCGCCCCGCTGTGGGCAATCGTCCCGCAGGGCGATGGGGGTCCCCCCCTGCTCGAGCGAAGCCGAGAGCTTGGGGGAGGGTGGGCACACGGGACGGCGCGCTCAGCCGCGCCTAGGCTCCCGAGCCTGAACCCGCACCTGAAGACACGGCTAGCGCGCGAGATGGCGGACCTGGTCCCACACGACCGGGTCCGCCGTCCCCACCCTCCGCCGGAACTCCCACACGGGCACGTCCCGCAGCTCATCCGTCTCCAGGAAGCTCGGCCGCCCCTGCGCGTCCCCCACGGACCCCGGCGGCAGCGCGATCACCCCCGGCCGCTCGTCGTGGTACTTGCTGGTGATCTTGGCGACGAGCGCACTGTCCCCCCGTACCGCGAGAACCAGACACGGCCGGTCCTTCGACCCCGGCCCGTCCTCGTACGGCACGTCCGCCCACCAGATCTCCCCGGCCCGCGGAAGCCGCTCCGGCACCCGCCCCCGCGGCGCGGGACGGCCCGGCGGCCGGGTCCTCCCCTTCGGACGGCGTGACGACGACCGCCTCCACCTATCGGCGAGCGCCACCACCAGCGCGATCACCACGACCGCGACCAGCGCGGGCCACCACGACGTGTCCATACCTCAAGAAGGTACCGGCGCGCGCCCCACCCCGCCGCCGCGCCCCGCCATCCATCCGAACCGGTGACAGAGCCCGTGAGTTCGCCCACAACGGGGCACCACGAAGGAGCGTCGGGCCCGGGTGCGCCTTACGCTCGACTGACCGCACAGCCTCCCCTCCCTCAGCGCGCTTTCCGCACCCGTCCACGGAGGTCCTCGCTCCATGAAGCTCACCGTCGTCGGCTGCTCCGGGTCGTTCCCGTCCGCGGATTCGGCCTGTTCGAGCTACCTCGTCGAGGCCGACGGCTTCCGGCTGCTCCTCGACATGGGCAACGGCGCCCTGGGCGAGCTGCAGCGCCACATCGGTCTGTACGACCTCGACGCGATCTTCCTCAGCCACCTGCACGCGGACCACTGCATCGACATGTGCGGGTACTTCGTCGCCCGGTACTACCGGCACGAGGGCGGACGCTGCGACGCGATCCCGGTGTACGCGCCGGAGGGCGCCGAGCAGCGGCTGACGACGGCGTACGCCGACACGCCCTCGGACACCTCGATGAGCGAGGTCTTCGACTTCCACACGCTGAAGTCGGGCGGCACCTTCGAGATCGGCCCCTTCTCGATCCGTACGGAGAAGGTGTGCCACCCGGTCGAGGCGTACGGCATCCGGGTCGAGCACGGCGGCCGTGTGCTCACGTACTCCGGGGACACCGGTGTCTGCGACGCGCTGCACGACCTCGCCGACGGCGCCGACCTCTTCCTCTGCGAGGCCTCCTTCACGCACGGCAAGGAGGACGTCCCGGACCTCCACCTCAACGGCCGGGAGGCCGGCGCGCACGCGGCCCGCGCGGGGGTGGGACGCCTGGTGCTGACCCACATCCCGCCGTGGACGGACGCCGAGCGGAACCTGCGGGACGCGCGCGAGATCTACGAGGGCCCGTCGGAGCTGGCGAGGCCGGGCGCGGTCTACGAGATCTGAGGCTGCCGCGCATACGGGCTTCCGCGCATACGGGAAGGGCCCCGGAACCGACGTACGGTTCCGGGGCCCTTCCTGCGTACGGGCGAGGCTCACGCCTTGGTGAGGTCCTCGAGCTCCTCGTCGGACTCGCGGCCCGGGGTGGGGAGGTTGAACTTGGTGATCGCGAAGCGGAAGACCACGTAGTAGATCGCCGCGAAGACGAGGCCGATCGGGATGATCATCCACGGCTTGGTCGCGAGGTTCCAGTTGAGCAGGTAGTCGATGCCGCCGGCGGAGAAGGTGAAGCCCGCGTGGACGCCGAAGGCCCAGGTGACGGCCATGGAGACGGCGGTCAGGACCGCGTGGATCGCGTACAGGACCGGCGCGATGAACATGAACGTGAACTCGATCGGCTCGGTGATACCGGTGACGAAGGAGGTCAGCGCGAGGGAGATCATCATGCCCATGACGGCCTTGCGGCGCTCGGGGCGGGCGGCGTGGGCGATGGCGATCGCGGCGGCCGGGAGGCCGAACATCATGATCGGGAAGAAGCCCGACATGAAGATTCCGGCGCTCGGGTCACCGGCGAAGAAGCGGTTGAGGTCACCGTGGACGACCTCGCCGGCGGCGTTGGTGAAGTCACCGATCTGGAACCAGGAGACGGTGTTCACGAACTGGTGCATGCCGACGGGGATCAGCGCGCGGTTGATGAGGCCGAAGAGGCCGGCGCCACCGGCGCCGAGGCCGGTCATCCACTCGCCGAAGCTGGAGATGCCCTCACCGATCGGCTCCCAGACCAGGCCGAAGACGACGCCGACGGCGGTGCCGACGAAGGCCATGATGATCGGGACGAGACGGCGGCCGTTGAAGAAGCCGAGCCAGTCGACGAGCTTGGTGCGGTGGAACCGCTGCCACAGGACGGCCGAGAGCAGACCCATCAGGATGCCGCCGAGGACACCCGGGTTGTTGTACGTCGCGGCGACGTCGACACCCTTGTTGGCGGTCGTGTTGACGACGGCCTCGGTGATCGGGAAGGCCTTCAGCACGTTGCTGTAGACCAGGAAGCCGACGAGCGCGGCCAGGGCGGTGGAGCCGTCCGCCTTCTTGGCGAAGCCGATGGCGACGCCGATGCAGAAGAGCAGGGGCAGGTTGTCGAAGACCGCGCCGCCGGCCGTGGCGAACACGGAGGCGACCTTGTCCCAACCGAGTCCGTCCTTGCCGAAGACGTCGGCCTGGCCGAGACGGAGCAAGATACCCGCGGCCGGCAGAACGGCGATCGGCAGCTGCAGGCTGCGACCGACCTTCTGCAGACCCTGGAACAGGCCGGATCCGCGCTTCTTCGCGGGAGCGGCGGCCTGGGCGGTGGCCGTACTCATCAACTTCCTCCAGTAAGGCAAGGCGCCGCCAGAGCTGGGAAAAGGGGGTGACGGCGGCGTCTCGTGGAACGCGGTGGTCTGGACCGCGTGGTCTACACCAATGAGTGGTGTAGACCAGTTGTAGCACGTGAGACTTAGATAAGGAACCTGCGAATTTTGTGTGCTCAGCCATAGCCTGAAATGCACGACAAAAGGCCCCCGGACGGTCAGGTCCGGGGGCCTTCCATGGGCCTTACGCGGGGGCCGAAAGCCCCGAAAACGGTCAGGGATCGCGAGGTGAACGCAAGGTGATCGAGGGGCTACCTGACGTACTGACCGCGGGCTACTTGACGTTCTCCCGCTCGATCTCCTCCTCGATCTCGTCCGGCTCGCGGCCGGGCGTCTGGAGGTTGAACTTGGTGATCGCGAACCGGAAGATCACGTAGTACACGACCGCGAACCCGAGCCCGATCGGGATGATCAGCCACGGCTTCGTCGCGAGGTTCCAGTTGATCACGTAGTCGATCAGGCCGGCCGAGAAGCTGAAACCGTCCTTCACGCCGAGCGCCCAGGTCAGCGCCATCGAGACACCGGTAAGGACGGCGTGGATCACGAACAGCACCGGCGCGATGAAGAGGAACGAGTACTCGATCGGCTCGGTGATGCCCGTGACGAACGAGGTCAGCGCGACCGAGAGCATCATGCCGCTGACCGCCTTGCGGCGGTTCGGCTTGGCGGTGTGGGCGATCGCGAGCGCCGCGGCGGGCAGGGCGAACATCATGATCGGGAAGAAGCCCGTCAGGAACTGACCGGCGTTCGGGTCGCCCGCGAGGAACATGGGGATGTCGCCGTGCACCACCGTGCCGTCCGGCTTGGTGTACGTGCCGAACTGGAACCAGATGGGCACGTTCAGGAACTGGTGCAGGCCGATGACGAGCAGCGCGCGGTTCGCGAGGCCGAAGATGCCCGAACCCCAGGCGCCGAGCCCGACCAGCCAGTCGCTGAAGTTCTCCAGGCCGTCGCCGATCGGCGGCCAGACCCACAGGCAGATCGCGGCGAACGCGATCGCCACGAACGTCATGATGATCGGCACGAGCCGGCGCCCGTTGAAGAAGCCGAGCCAGTCGACCAGCTTCGTCCGGTGGTAGCGCTGCCAGAACCAGGCCGCCATCAGGCCCATCACGATGCCGCCGAAGACGCCGGGGTTCTGGTACGTGTACCCGGTGAAGACCTGCTCGGGCGAGAGGCAGCCGCCGGCCACGTCCACCGTGCCCTTCGGGCAGTCCTTCGGGAACTGGCGCAGCACGTTGTAGTAGACGAGGAAGCCGACCACCGCGGCGAGCGCGGTCGAGCCGTCCGCCTTCTTCGCCATGCCGATCGCGACACCGATGCAGAACAGCAGCGGCAGACCGAGACTGCCGTCGAGCAGCGCGCCGCCGGCGCCCGCCATCACCTTCGCGACGTTGTCCCAGCCGAGACCTTCGGCGCCGAACACGTCCGGCTGCCCAAGACGGTTGATGATGCCGGCCGCCGGGAGGACGGCGATGGGGAGCTGGAGGCTGCGGCCCATCTTCTGGAGGCCCTGGAAGAGCCCGCCCCAGGACACGGCCTTCTTCGGCTTGGGTGCCGGTTCCGGTTCGGGTTTCGGCGTCGCGGCGGGGCTGTCGGTACTCATCGGCGTCCTCCCTGCCCGGAACAAGCCGGGCCCGCATCTCGTTGCAGACTGGTGTAGACCAGTTGCGGTAGGCTCCGGGAGCCCGCTGAGGACAGGCCGCCGGTGATCGTCATCATTCGGCAGAACGGCGGCACTCGCTCGCGAAGTTGGGCCAACCGTGGGTTACCGTGACAAAGCGGACCGCAGGTGCGCCGAGATTCGCGTTCGCGCGAACGGAACGGACAGGGAGAAACACATGGCCACCAAGGCTGAGAAGATCATCGCCGGGCTCGGCGGCATCGACAACATCGAAGAGGTCGAAGGCTGCATCACCCGCCTGCGCACCGAGGTCGTCGACGCCGCGCTCGTCGACGAGGCCGCCCTGAAGGCCGCCGGCGCCCACGGCGTCGTGAAGATGGGCACCGCCATCCAGGTCGTCATCGGCACCGACGCCGACCCGATCGCCGCGGAGATCGAAGACCTGATGTGAGCCACTGACTCACATCGACGAGGGCCCGTTCCGGCAGGGGAACGGGCCCTCCGTCATGTCCGGCTCGTCGGGGGAACGGGCCCTCCGTCATGTCCGGCACATCCCGATAGGCTCGTCCCATGTCTCGCATCGACGGCCGTACCCCCGAACAGCTCCGCCCCGTCACCATCGAACGGGCCTGGAGCAAGCACGCCGAGGGCTCCGTCCTCATCTCCTTCGGCGACACCAAGGTCTTCTGCACCGCCTCCGTCACCGAAGGCGTCCCGCGCTGGCGCAAGGGCAGCGGCGAAGGCTGGGTGACCGGTGAGTACTCCATGCTCCCCCGCGCCACCAACACCCGCGGCGACCGCGAATCCGTCCGCGGCAAGATCGGCGGCCGCACCCACGAGATCTCCCGCCTCATCGGCCGCTCCCTGCGCGCCGTCATCGACTACAAGGCGCTCGGCGAGAACACGATCGTCCTCGACTGCGACGTCCTCCAGGCCGACGGCGGCACCCGTACGGCGGCGATCACCGGCGCCTACGTGGCCCTGGCCGACGCCATCACCTGGGCGCAGAACAAGAAGCTGGTGAAGGCCGGCCGCAAGCCCCTCACCGGCACGGTCTCCGCCGTCTCCGTCGGCATCGTCGACGGCGTCCCCCTCCTCGACCTCTGCTACGAGGAGGACGTCCGCGCCGACACCGACATGAACGTCGTCTGCACTGGCGACGGCCGCTTCGTCGAGGTCCAGGGCACCGCCGAGGCCGAGCCCTTCGACCGCAAGGAGCTCAACGCCCTCCTCGACCTCGCGTCCGGCGGCTGCGCCGAACTGGCCGAGATCCAGCGCAAGGCCCTCGAAGGAACCCTCTGACACCGCACTGCGTCCTGACGGGCGGGCACCCGGATACGATCGGGCGCCCGCCCGTCCGCACGTCTGTATGTATATCTGGGGGAGGACTCGCCTTGAAGCCGAAGCACCGTCTCGCACTCGCCACGGCCACGGCCGCCGCGCTGACCACCGTCCTGAGCGGCTGCGGAGCGCTCGACACGGCGATGGACTGCGTCAACACGGCTGACGCGATAGCCACGTCCGTCCAGAACCTCCAGCAGGCGGTCTCCAACGCGTCGAACGACGTGACGCAGATCGAGGAGTCCCTGAACTCGATCTCCACGGAACTGGGCAACATCAAGGACACGACGGACAACGCCGACCTGTCCAAGGCGGTCGACGACCTGACGAAGGGCGTGGACTCCGTCCGTACGGCGGTCAAGAACGGCGACACGACCCCGGACATCACGCCGATCACGGACGCGGCGGGCGAGGTGGCCAAGGTCTGCACGCCGGGATAATCGTGGGCATGACCCGACAGCGCCTGATCCTCGCCACCCGCAACGCGGGCAAGATCACCGAACTCCACGCGATCCTCGCCGACGCGGGCCTCGACCTCGAACTCGTAGGCGCGGACGCGTACCCGGAGATCCCCGACGTCAAGGAAACAGGCGTCACCTTCGCCGAGAACGCCCTCCTGAAGGCCCACGCCCTGGCCCGGGCCACCGGCCTCCCGGCCGTGGCCGACGACTCGGGCCTCTGCGTCGACGTCCTGAACGGCGCCCCCGGCATCTTCTCGGCCCGCTGGGCAGGCGCCCACGGCGACGACCGCGCGAACCTGAACCTCCTGCTGGCCCAGCTCTCGGACATCGACGACGCCCACCGAGGAGCCCACTTCGCCTGCGCGGCGGCCCTGGCGCTCCCGGACGGCACGGAACGAGTGGTCGAAGGCCGCATGGAGGGTGTACTGCGCCACGCCCCGGTCGGCACGAACGGCTTCGGCTACGACCCGATCCTCCAGCCGAAGGGGTACGACGTCACCTGCGCGCAGCTGACCCCGGCCGAGAAGAACGCGATCAGCCACCGAGGCAAGGCGTTCAGGGCCCTGGTGCCCGTGGTGCGGGAACTGCTGGGCTGAGCAGGCGCAGCGAAGGCCTCACCCGAGTTTGAGTGAGGCCTTCGAATCGATGGTTCGTGCGGCCTGAGGGATTCGAACCCTCACGGGATTGCTCCCATCGCGCCCTAAACGCGAGGCGTCTGCCGTTCCGCCAAGGCCGCTGGACGCCTGTCATGGTAGCGGGCGGGCGGCGGCTTGGGGCAGGGGTGTCTAGACCGACTGGCGGCGGTTCCCTCCTCGGCACCATGTGTCGGTCATCGAGTGGCAGTTGGGGCACAGGTAGCGAAGGTTCTCGCGACGGTTGTCGAGCCAGTTCCCGTTGATGTGGTCGATCTGCAGGGTGATGGTTCGGCCCCGCCACGCGCCCTCGTTCCCGCACTCGACGCAGCGATACGGGACGCCCACCTCGGCGAGGGCACGTTGGAGCCGGTCGCGGTTCTCGCGTGACGATCCTTCCGGGCGCACCCGGAAGGATCGTCACGCGATGGCTTTCGGTGCCACGACTCGCACGGTGCCCCATGTGCGGCGTTTGAAGTGCGACGTGTCCAGGCCCAGTTCGGCCACCCGTCGGCGCACCCGGCGATGATTCTGGTCGCTCACGGGGAGGCTGAGCGTGCGTATCACATCGGCGAAGCTGGCCGCAGCGGTCACTGCTGCCAGTAGGCGATCCTCCGGCACTGTGGCGCGCCTGTGGGTGAAGTGAGCGATGTCGATCCCGCGCACGTCGAGCATGTGCCTCAGTGTGGCGCGGGACCGGCTGTCATCAGCCACGCCCAGAAGCCGGGCCGTCTCTCTGACGCTGTGCGTGGATGCTGCGGCCGCCCGGAGCTCGCCTGTGGTGAACGGGAGGTCGGTGATCGAGCGGTTCAGTCCGGGGAAGTGGCTCACGTCGATTCCGGCCGCCGCGATTCGCCGCCGGATGTGCGAGAGCGTTCCTGTGGCCGGTGGCACGCCGAGCTTCTGTACGACTTCACGCAGCGTTGTCGAGGAGGCGACCGCGTCGGCGATGACGCTGTCCGTGTACTTGCGCCAAGGGCTGCGCTGCTTGAAATGGCTGGTGTCGATGTCGTACTCGGCGACCTTCGCCTGCAGCGTCCGGCGCCGTCCGCCGCTCTCGCCGACTCCGAGGCGGCGCATGAGGTCCGCCCACCCCTTCGACTCCGCCACGGCGGCGCTGAGCCGCTCCCTCGTATACGCGCTCGTCCCCATCGAGTCGTCCCCTCCCCAGTACGGATCTCGTACGGACTAACGACCCGAATATCGGACGGTCACGTCATATCGCGTACGAATATCGTGTCGGGGCGGGCTCGTCAGTCGGCCGTCAGGATTTCGATGCCCTGTGTCGTGAGCTGGTCGAGGACCGGGTCGTCCGGGGCGGCGTCCGTGATCAGGCCCGTGATCTCCTCCCAGGGCAGGACCCGGAAGCGTGACGCCGTGCCGATCTTCTCCGAGGAGGCGAGGACGTACGTGTCCGCGGCCCGTCCCGCCAGGGTGCGCTTCATCGCCGCCTCCTCCGCGTCGCCGGTCGTCAGTCCCGCCTCGGGATGCACCCCCGTGACGCCGAGCAGGCACAGGTCGGCGGAGACGTTCTGCGCGGCCTCGACCGCCGCCGCGCCGCACGCGACCGCCGAGTGCTTGAAGATGCGCCCGCCCAGTAGGAAGACCTCCGCCCGAGGGTGGTCGAGCAGGGCCGCCGCGATCGTCGGGCTGTGCGTGATCACCGTGCAGTCCAGGTCCTGGGGGAGTGCCCGCGCGACGGCCAGCGCGGTGGTGCCGCCGTCGAGGATCACGGCGCCGCCGGGTCGTACGAGCCCGGCGGCCACCGCGGCGACCTTCCGTTTGCCGTCCGGGGCCACGGTCTGCCGGGCCCGGTAGTCGACCACGGCCGGCGACACGGGCAGCGCTCCGCCGTAGACCCTCTGGCACAGTCCCTCGGCCGCGAGATCGCGCAGGTCGCGCCGCACGCTGTCCTCGGAGATCCCCAACGCCGCGGCGACGTCCTTGGCGACGATCTTGCCCTCGCGGGCGAGCAGGTCCAGCAGGTGGTCCCGCCGTTCGGCAGCCAGCATCCGTACTCTCTCCTGTTCTTGCACGTTTCTGCATGTATCGTAGCGCGCCATGACCGACGACAAGCACGACGACGTCGCCCAGATCCCGCCCCGTGCCCCGAGGGAGGCCGCATGACCTCCCTCCCCGCCGACCCCCGCGACCAGCCCGACCGGCCCGGCCTCGACGTCCCCGACCGCCGCGGGCGCACCGGCCTCGACCGGGCCGGGCGCGGCCTCGGCCGCAATCCCGATGTCGTCGTCCGTGACGTCGAGCTCACCTCCCAGGGCTGGCACGTCCTGCGCCGCACCACCCTCGACTACCGTCGCCGCGACGGGCGGCTGGTCACCCTGCAGCGCGAGACGTACGACCGGGGCGACGGCGCGGTCGTCCTGCCGTACGACGCCGAGCGCGGCCGCGTCCTGCTCACCCGGCAGTTCCGCTACCCGGCGTACGTCAACGACCATCCCGACGGCATGCTCGTCGAAGCGGCCGCCGGGCTGCTCGACGCGGACGATCCGCCGGCCGCCGTCCGCCGCGAGAGCGCCGAGGAGCTCGGTGTCACCCTCGGCCCGCTCACTCACGTCCTCGACGCGTACATGAGTCCCGGCTCCGTCACCGAGCGCCTGCACTTCTTCGCCGCTCCCTATACCCCGGCCGACCGGACCGGGCCCGGCGGCGGTCTGGAGGAGGACGGCGAGGACATCGAGGTCCTCGAACTGCCCTTCGCCGAGGCCCTCGCCATGACCCGGGACGGTCGGATCGTCGACGGCAAGACCGTCCTGCTCCTGCAGTGGGCGGCCCTGGACGGGCCCTTCGCCCCCGCGCCCCGCTGACCCCTCTCCGGTATGGACGCCGAAGGCCCACCCCTCTCGGGGCGGGCCTTCGGGAGGGAGGGCGGAGGGGCTCAGACGGACAGGTCCCTCATGATCTTGGCGACGTGGCCCGTGGCCTTGACGTTGTAGAAGGCGTGCTCGACCTTGCCGTCCTCGTCGACCACGACCGTGGAGCGGATCACGCCCGTCACCACCTTGCCGTACAGCTTCTTCTCGCCGAAGGCGCCGTACGCCGCCAGGGTCTCCTTCGACGGGTCGCCGACCAGCGTGACCTTCAGGTTCTCCTTCTCGCGGAACTTCGCGAGCTTCTCCGGCTTGTCGGGCGAGACGCCGATGACGTCGTAGCCGGCGGCGGCCAGGACGTCGAGGTTGTCGGTGAAGTCGCACGCCTGCTTGGTGCAGCCCGGGGTGAGCGCCGCCGGGTAGAAGTAGACGATGACCTTGCGGCCCTTGTGGTCCGCGAGGGAGACCTCGTTGCCGTCCGCGTCGGGAAGGGTGAAGGCGGGGGCGGTGTCGCCGGGCTGCAGTCGCTCGCTCATGGCTGGCTCTCCTCGGAATGTTCGCGTACGCATTCCAGAGCCTAATGGGCGCTAATGGGGGTCTGGGGCGACCCGATCGCGGCGGAGCTGACAGACTGAGCGTCAACGACCGATTACGACTACGGAGGCAGCGCGGTGTCGGAGGCCAGGACCCCTGCGCAGATCGAGGCGGACATCGTCCGCCGGCGCGAGCAGCTCGCCGTCACTCTCGACGAGATCGGCATTCGGATGCACCCGAAGACGATCATCGGGGACGCCAAGGCGAAGGTCGCGGCGTCCGTCGACCAGACGGCCGGACGTGCCTTCGTCGCCGTCAACCGGGTCGTTTCCGACGTGAAGGCGCGCTTCACCCACGAGGACGGCGCGCCGCGCCTGGAGCGGGTGGTCCCGGCGGCCGTCGTGGCCCTCGCCGTGGTCGGCCTGATCGTCTCGTCGTCCCGCAGGCACAAGGCGTGACGCGACCTGGCGACGGGCGACACGCCCGGGCAGGTAGGTTCACAGGGTGAGCGAGAACACGCACGACAAGCTGCCCATCCGGATGCTCCACGACCGGGTCCTGGTCCGCACCGACTCCCCGGAGGGTGAGCGGCGTTCCGGCGGGGGCATCCTGATCCCGGCGACGGCCGCCGTCGGCAAGCGTCTGGCCTGGGCCGAGGTGGTCGCGGTCGGTCAGAACGTCCGTACCGTCGAGATCGGCGACCGGGTGCTGTACGACCCCGAGGACCGCGCCGAGGTCGAGGTCCGGGGTGTCGCGTACATCCTGATGCGGGAGCGCGATCTGCACGCGGTGGCCGCGGACCGGTTCATGGGGACGACGGACTCGACCGGCCTGTACCTGTAAGCCCTGTAAGCACGAGAAGGCCCTGGTGACCGGAGTCACCGGGGCCTTTGCCTGTTCTTTGCTAGCCTGGAACCACCCCGACGAGACGCGCCGTACCGGGTTCACCCGACTGGGTTCATCCCTACCGGGTTCACGACAAGACGACGCACCCCTGTTGATCCGTCTCGCGGAGGTGTCTCGTCATGGCCTGGGTTCTGCTCGTCGTCGCCGGTCTGCTCGAAGTCGGCTGGTCCATCGGCATGAAGTACACCGACGGCTTCACCCGGCTCTGGCCCAGCGTCCTCACCGGCGCCGGGATCGTCGCCTCCATGATGCTGCTGTCGCAGGCGGCCAAGACGCTGCCGATCGGTACGGCGTACGGCGTGTGGGTCGGCATCGGCGCGGCCGGTGCGGCGGTGCTCGGCATGGTGGTGCTCGGTGAGCCGGCGACCGCCGCCCGTATCTTCTTCGTCGGTCTGCTGCTCGTCGCCGTGGTGGGACTCAAGGCGACCAGCGGTCACTGACGCGGAGTGTGTGAGGGGCCGCGGTGCGCCGCTCCCGGTCCCGCCTCGCCCGTCTCGTACCAGCCCTCCGCCCCGTCCGTCGTGGAAGGGGCGGGCGGCTCCGCCCCCGGCATCAGCCGGAGTTCGAAGTCCCGGGCCGGTGTCCCGTCCAGGGCCTCGCGGGTGAACCGGCCCCAGATCTCGGCGGGCGCCCCGCCGCCGTCCATGCGCGGCCGGCCCAGGGCGCCGTACAGGGATTCCTGCGAGCCGGACTCGGGGTCCTGGCCCATGAGCGCGACGACCGTGGCGAGTTCCGGGGTGTAGCCGGCGAACCAGGCGGCCTTGTCGTCCTCCGCCGTGCCCGTCTTGCCGGCGGCCGGGCGGCCCGCGGCCTGCGCGGCCGTGCCCGTGCCCGTCTCGACGACGCTCCGCAGGACCGATGTGGTCGTGTCGGCGGCCTCGCGGCTGACCGCCTGCCGGCGGGGGACGGCGGGCAGGTCGAGCCGCCGGCCGTCGCGGCTGATGTCCTCGACGAGGCGGTACGTGCCGTTCCGGCCGTGCGCGGCGAGCGTCGCGTACGCGGAGGCCATGTCGAGGACGCTGGCGGTGGCGGGGCCGAGGGCGATGGAGGGGGAGGCGGTGAGGTCGGGGGTGGAGCCGGGCAGGCCGAGGGCGATCGCGGTGTGCCGTACCTGCGTGGGACCGACGTCGACCGCCATCTGGGCGTAGACGGTGTTCACCGACAGGTCGGTGGCGGCGCCGACGGCGATGTCGCCGTAGCTCGCGTCGTCCTCGTTGGCGGGGTCGTACGGGCTGCCGTTCCACCCTTCGACCGGGCGCCGGTTGGTGCCGTCGTAGAGGGTGTACGGGGTGATGGGCTGGCCCTGCTGGGTCTGGGCGCCGTTCTGCACGGCGGCCGTGAAGACGAAGGGCTTGAAGGTGGAGCCGACCTGGTAGTCGCGGCGGGTGGCGTTGTTGACGTACTGCTGGGTGTAGTCGACGCCGCCGTACATGGCGAGGACCTTGCCGGTCGCCGGGTCGACGGCCGCGGCCCCGACCCGTACGTACCGGTCGGCGGGGGCGCTCGCCGGGTCGAGGCGGGAGACGACCCGGTCCTCGACGGCGTCGACGAGGGCCTCCTGCTTGGCGGGCTCCAGGGTGGTGGTGATGCGGAAGCCGCCGCCGGCGAGGGTCTTCTCGTCGACGATCCCGTGGTCGGTGAGGTACTCCTCGACGGCCTGCACGAGGTAGCCGCGCTGGCCGGAGAGGGCGGTCGCGGCGCGGGCGGTCTGGGGGGCGGGGAAGCGGGCGGCGGCGCGGGCGGCGGGGCTGAGCCAGCCCTCGCCGACCATGCCGTCGAGGACGTAGTGCCAGCGGGCGAGGGCCTTGGCCCGGTTCTCGGGGTGGGTGGTGACGTCGTAGGCGCTGGGGGCCTTGAGGAGGGAGGCGAGGTACGCGCCTTCGGCGGTGTCGAGCCGCTCGACGTCCTTGCCGTAGTAGGCGCGGGCGGCGGCCTGGATGCCGTACGCGTTCCGGCCGAAGTAACTGGTGTTCAGATAGCCCTGGAGGATCTCCTCCTTGCTCTTCTCGCGGCCGAGCTTGAGCGCGATGAAGAACTCCTTGGCCTTGCGGCTGAGGGTCTGCTCCTGGCCCAGGTAGTAGTTCTTGACGTACTGCTGGGTGATGGTGGAACCGGACTGGCGGCCCTTGCCGGTGACGGTGTTCCAGGCGGCGCGGACCATGGCCTTGGGGTCGACGGCGCGCGAGGTCTGGAAGTCGCGCTCTTCTGCGGCGAGGACGGCCCGCCGGACGGGGAGGGGGACCTGGTCGAGGCGGACGCTCTCGCGGTTGACCTCGCCGTCGCGGGCGAGGGGGGTGCCGTCCCGGTAGAGGTAGACGTTGGACTGGGCGACGGCGGCGGCGTTGGCGGGCGGGATCTCGACGAGGAGGTAGCCGGCGGCGAAGGCGCCGGCGAGCAGGAGCGCGCCGAACAGGAGGGGCCCGAGGAGGGTCCGCAGGACGCGGCGGGGGCGGCGACGGCGCTTCGCCGGGGCGGGGAGGGTGGGGTCCCGGGGTTCCCAGCCGTTCGGATGGGGATCGTCGTCGCTGGTATCGCTGGTATCGCTCATACCGGAGGAACTGGTATCACTCATACCGGAGGAAGGGGACATAGCACCACATACTGCACGGAATGCTGTGGAACTCCCCGGAACTCCCTCAAGCGACCCGAAGGTGGCGCGAAAACCGCTCGCGGCGCGCCGGGCGGGCCACTAGGGTCGTGCGCTTCGCCGTTTCACCGCTCGGAAGGGACAGGCATGCTGCGGCTGTACGCGACGGTGGCCGCGGGCGGATTCCGGCGCTTCGCCGCGTACCGCGTGGCCACGGCCGCGGGCGTCTTCACCAACACCGTCTTCGGCCTCGTCCTCTCCTCCACCTACATCGCCCTCTGGCACGAACGGCCCAGCCTCGGCGGCTACTCCATGGACGACGCCCTCGCCTACGTGTGGATCGGCCAGGCACTCATCACCGTCTGCGGACTCATGGGCGGAGGCTTCGAGGACGAGCTGATCGAGCGGATCAGGACCGGCGACATCGCCGTCGACCTCTACCGCCCCGCCGACCTCCAGGCCTGGTGGTTCTCGGCCAACGCCGGCCGCACCGCCTACCAGCTCCTCGGCCGCGGGGTCGCCCCGATGGCCGTCGGCGCGCTCGTCTTCCACTTCACGCTGCCGTCGGGGCCGGGCGGCTGGCTCGCGTTCCTGCTCGCGGTGGCGCTGGGCTCGGTGGTCGCCTTCGCGCTCTGGTACCTGGTGGCGATGAGCGCGTTCTGGCTGCTCGACGGCCAGGGAGTGGTGCAGGTGGCCTGGCTGGCAGGCCTGTTCTTCTCGGGGATGCTGCTCCCGCTGAACGTCTTCCCGGGCACGCTCGGCGAGCTCGCCCGGCTGCTGCCGTGGGCGTCGCTGCTCCAGGTGCCGGCCGATGTGTACCTGGGGAGGTACGAGGGCTGGGAACTGGCGGGGGCGTACGCCTTCCAGGGCTGCTGGGCGCTGGTGCTGCTGGGGGCGGGGAGGGTGGCGCAGGGGGCGGCGACGCGGAAGGTGGTGGTGCAGGGTGGGTAGTCCCTTCATGACGGACTCCGCACGCACGTACGGGGAGACGGGGATAAGGGCCTCCTGGCGCACGTACAGGATGGTCGCGGGCATGTGGATCCGCTCCACGATGGCGTACCGCTCCTCCTTCGCCCTGACCCTCGTCACCAACTTCTGCGTGACCTTCCTCGACTTCGTCGTCATCCTCCTGATGTTCGGTCAGGTGCGAGGTCTGGGCGGCTTCTCGTTCGCGGAGGTCGCCCTCCTCTACGGGACGGCCGGCACGTCCTTCGGGCTCGCCGACCTGACGATGGGCTCGCTCCAGCGGATGGGGAAGCGGGTCAGGGACGGCACGCTCGACACGTTCCTGATGCGCCCGGCGCCGCTGCTCGCGCAGGTCGCGGCGGACAGGTTCGCGCTGCGGCGGTTCGGCAGGGTCGCGCAGGGCCTGACGGTCCTGGTGTGGAGTCTGTTCCTCGTCGACGTGGAGTGGACGCCGCTGAAAGTGGTGCTGCTGCCGGTGACGGTGGTGTGCGGGGCGGTGATCTTCGGCGCGGTGATGGTGCTCGGCGCGTCGACGCTGTTCTGGATCCAGGACGCGGCGGAGGTCACGAACTCCTTCACGTACGGCGGGAACAACCTCCTCCAGTTCCCGCCGACGATCTTCGCGCAGGAGCTGGTGCGGGGTGTCGTGTACGTCGTACCGCTGGCGTTCGTGAGCTGGCTGCCCGCGCTGTACGTCCTGGGGAGGCCGATGCCGGCGGGGGTGCCGGAGTGGGCGGCGTTCGTGTCGCCGCTGGTGGCGGCGGTCTGCTGCGGGGTGGCGGGCCTTGCGTGGCGCGCGGGGATCCGCTCGTACCGATCGACGGGAAGCTGAGGCCGTATGCCCTTCATCGAACTGGACGCGATCGAGAAGACCTTCACGGTCCACCGCAGAACAGGCCTGCTACGCCGCGAGAAGCGGGAGGTCAGGGCAGTGGACGGCATCTCCTTCGCGGTCGAGCGCGGGGAGATGGTCGGCTACATCGGCCCGAACGGCGCGGGGAAGTCGACCACGATCAAGATGCTCACGGGCATCCTCACCCCCAGCGGCGGCCGGCTGCGGGTCGCGGGCATCGACCCGGCGCGCGAGCGCACGCGCCTGGCGCAGCGGATGGGGGTGGTCTTCGGCCAGCGCACCTCGCTCTGGTGGGACCTCCCGCTGAGGGACTCGTACCGGCTGACGCACCGCATGTACCGGATCCCCGATGCCCGCTACGAGGAGAACCTCGCCCGCTGCGTGGACCTCCTCGACCTGGGCGACCTGCTCGACGTGCCGGTACGGCAGCTCTCCCTCGGCCAGCGGATGCGCGGCGACATCGCGGCGGCGCTGCTGCACGATCCGGAGGTGCTGTACCTGGACGAGCCGACGATCGGCCTGGACGTGGTGTCGAAGGCGAGGGTGCGGGAGTTCCTGAAAGACCTGAACGCCACCCGGGGCACGACGGTGTTGCTGACCACCCACGACCTCACGGACATCGAGCAGCTCTGCTCACGGGTGATGGTGATCGACCACGGACGCCTGATGTACGACGGCGAGCTGGCCGGCCTGCACGCGGTGGGCGAGAGCGAACGGCTCCTGGTGGTGGACCTGGAGCGGGAACTGCCCCCGATCACGGACGTGCCGGGCGCCCGTTTCGTACGGTCGCAGGGCCCGCGTCAGTGGCTCGCGTTCCCGGCGACGGCATCGGCGGCCCCGCTGGTGGCGGCGGTGGCGTCGAGACATCCCCTCCTGGACCTCTCGGTGCGGGAGCCGGACATCGAGGCGGTGATCGCGAAGATGTACGGGGGAACTCGGGAGGACCGCCGGGAGTCCCTGAGGTAGGAGGTCGAGTCGATGGTGAGTTTCTCGTACACGGCTGCGGACGAGGAGAAGAGCAGAGGCGTCCGGCGCATGAAGACGCTGGCCACGTCCCTGCTGCTCGTCGTGGCCGTGATCTACGGCCTGGCGACCTGGGCGCGGAACGCGGGCTGGGGGGCCTGGGCGGGCTATGTCGCGGCGGCGGCGGAGGCGGGCATGGTCGGCGCACTGGCGGACTGGTTCGCGGTGACGGCGCTGTTCCGGCGCCCGCTGGGCCTGCCGATCCCGCACACGGCGATCATCCCGACGAAGAAGGACCAGCTGGGAGCGTCCCTGGGCACGTTCGTGGGCGAGAACTTCCTCTCGGCCGACGTCGTACGAGGCCGGCTGAAGGCCTTCGGGATCGGACGCCGCCTGGGGACGTGGCTGGCGGACCCGGCACACGCGGACCGGGTGACGGCAGAACTGTCGACGGCCCTGAGAGGCGCCCTCACCGTCCTGAGGGACGCGGACGTGCAGGCGGTGGTGGGGGAAGCGATCACGCGCCGCGCCGAATCAGCGGAGATCGCCCCTGGCCTGGGCAAGACCCTGGAGAAGATCGTCGCGGACGGAGCGCACCGCAGGGCGGTCGACCTGATCTGCACCCGGGCGCACGACTGGCTGGTCACGCACGGGGACTCGGTGATGGACGCGGTACAGGGCGGAGCGCCGGGCTGGACGCCGCGCTTCGTCGACCGCCGGATCGGCGAGCGCGTCTACAAGGAACTCCTCCGCTTCGTGACGGAGATGCGGGACATGCCGGGCCACCCGGCGCGCGGCGCGATCGACCGCTTCCTCGGCGACTTCGCGGCGGACCTCCAGGCGGACACGGACACCCGCGCCCGCGTGGAACGCCTGAAATCGGACCTCCTGGCCCGCCCGGAGGTCCAGGACATCATCGCCTCGGCCTGGTCCTCGGTCCGGTCCCTGATCATCGCGGCGGCCGAGGACGACCGCAGCCAGCTCCGCCTCCGCGCCCGCGCCTCCCTGATCTCCCTGGGCACCCGCCTGGCGACGGACGCGCGCCTGCAGGCGAAGGTGGAGGGCTGGGCGGAAGACGCGGCGGCGTACGTCGTGACGACGTACCGCCACGAGATCACGTCCCTGATCACGGACACGGTCGCCGGCTGGGACGCCACCCAGACCTCCCGCAAGATCGAGGCCAACATCGGCCGCGACCTCCAGTTCATCCGCATCAACGGCACGGTGGTGGGCGCGCTGGCGGGCCTGCTGATCTATGTGGTGAGCAGGGCGGTGGGGGGCTGAAGGTCCCTTTGGGGCGGGGTCAGGGGGGGGCAGGGTCAGGCCTTGGCTCGGGCGACGGCCCGGGAGGTCAGGCCTTCCCATGCGTCACGGCCCAGGAGGCGGCAGCCATCGCCCCGGCGACGGAGAACACGGCGGGCCAGGCCCCGATCTTCTTGGCGAGCGGGTGGGACCCGGCGAACGCGGCGACATACGCGGAGGTCAGCCCCACGGAAGCCTTCACCCCACCCACCTGCTGCCACTCCCGCGCGGCCACACCACCGGCGGCAGCAAGCACGACCCCACCCAGGGGCCGCTTCTTGGTCCACCGGGCAACGGCGTACCCACCGACGAGCCCGGCGGCGGCTATGGCGGGGGAGGGGATGCGGGGCATGGTGGGACCTTTCTGATCGGGTGGACGGAACGCCTTCGAGCGTACGGGAGTCATGTGAGGACCCTCAGGGCGCACTGGGGGCAGTGCGTCTCGTCGCCGAGGGGCCGGAAGAGCATGGGCTGGGTGTGGTCACCGGCGCACTCCCGAGCGCCTTGGAGCCGAGACGAAAGCGGGTTGGCGGGTGCGGGCGGGGGCAGTTCCCGGGCGGGTACGTCACGCAGCAGGTACCGCACCAGCCCACCGGGCCGGTGTACGGGTGTCCCGCCGGTCGGGAGGCAGCGCTGGATGTGTTCGTGGACGTCGGTGGAGGTGTGGCCGGCGTCGAGCCAGCGGGCGGCGAGGCGGGCGAGCTCGTCGCGCATGCCGGGTGGGATGTGGCGGAGGGCGGGGGAGAGGACGGGAAGGGCGGCGATGAGGGCGCGGGCGTCTTCGAGCCGAGGGGAGTCCTCGGCCTGGACCTCGGGGGGAAGGTTGGAGATGTCTTCCCCAGGGTCTTTGTCTGGATGACGGTCGGTGGGCGGGGTCACCGGGGCACCGGCGGCCGGTTCCTGAGGAGTCGGTGCGACCTGCAGGGAAGCGACGGGCTCTCGCGAGAGAAGCTTGGCGGCCTGCTCGGGAGTCAACGGCGAACCGGACCCAAGCTGTTGGGTGACCCACCGCCCTCCACCGACCTGGACGCGCCGCTCGTGCACGAAGCCTTCCTCCTTGAGCTGCCGCTTGGCGCGGGTGAAGGCGCATGCCCCGATCCGGGCACGTTCGGCGGTACGGGAGAGCGACTCGCGGGCGCCCTGGGGGAGGGAGAGTTGCCAGGTCAGAAGCCGAACGGCGTCGGAGCTGAGCCGGGGATGCCGAATGATGTCGTGCGAGAACTGGGTGAAGCCGCGCGAGGGCGCGTTAAAGTGCCGGTAGATCACGGTGGAACAAGCCTTCCACGAGTGGTTCAGGCCCTCGCCGATGGGTGCGAACCATCGGCGGGGGCCGTTTTGCGCGACCGTAACGCACCGAACGCGCCCGCATGGACACGGTGAGTGAAGATCGCCCATGTGGGTGACGCATACTGACGATCATGAGGTCGACGATCCCGCCGGAACCGAAGCGCGCGGCCCTGACAGTGGCTGGGCGTCGCTTGTCGTACCTGGATTTCGGCGGCCCAGGTCGCCCGCTGCTGACTCTGCACGGGCACTTCGCAGAAGGGCGAACCTTCACGCGCCTGGCGGGGGAACTGGGCAACCGCTGGCGGGTCATCGCCCTGGACCAACGCGGACACGGCCACTCCGACGTCGCACCCGACTACTCCCGCGCCGGCTACATCGAGGACGCGGCGGCCGTACTGGAACATCTGGGGATCGACTCGACAGTCGTACTCGGCCACTCGCTGGGAGGGGTCAACGCCTACCAACTCGCGGCACGGGTACCGGAGCTTGTGGACGCGTTGATAGTCGAGGACATCGGAGCGGAGATCGACGGAGACCTGTCCTTCACCGAGTCCTGGCCGCACCGAACACCGACCCGGGCCGAACTCCTAAAAGAACTGGGCCCGTCGGCGGGCCACGTCGTGCATGCGGTCCGTGAATACCCCGACGGATGGGGGATGTCCTTCGACCCGAAGGACATGAACGCCTCACAACGGCACCTCAATGGGAACCACTGGAACGACTGGCTGGCGAGCGACTGCCCGACCTTGCTCATCCGAGGCAGCCGCAGCTCGGTACTCAGCGCCGAACACGCAAAGGCCATGGCGGCAAGGCGCCCCCATACCTGCCTGATCGAACTCCCCACCGGACACACGGTCCACGAGACGGCCCCAGCGGATTTCGCGACAGCCGTCAGCAGGTTCCTAGGCTCACTCCCGGCGAGCCGCCCATGAGGGCGCGGGTGCGGCCGCCCTCTTTCCGAGTGTGGCGGCCTCCACCACCGCGTCAAGGGCGCTCCTTCGTCGCGTCGGCTTCGCCGATGGGCTCCGCCCACCCTTGACCCGGCACCGGAGCCCGCCTTTCCACACTCGGAGGGCGGCCGGGGGCGGGGCCACGCGTCCAGTCCGGGGGCCGCTTCCCGCCGTAGGCGGGTGGCAGGTGCCTGGTGGGCGGCGGGGCCGGGCATCGGTTGGGCGGGAGTCGGCCGCGCGCCAGGGTGGGTGGGGGCTGGGTTCGTAGCGGGGGTGGGTGGGGCCGGATCCGTCTCGTCGGGCGCGCGGCCGTTGAATGGGGCAGCCCGGCAGGGCTTAGCGGGTGTCGGTCGTCGGATGACTGGGCTTCATGCCCCGCTGGTCGCTGTGTGAGTGGTGGTTTCCCGCAGTAACTCGAAGTGGATGGGCGATGTGCCCCTTTTGGGGCCCTGGTTGGGGGCTGTTACCGGGAGTAGCGCGCAGTTATTCGCACCCCACCACCCACCGGCAATGACCAGCGGGGCATGAAGCCCCACCAACGGACCACGGACAGCCGCTAAGCCCTGCCGGGCCGCCCCAATTCAACGACAGCGCACCCCGAGCCGACGGAACCGGCCCCACCCACCCCCGTTACGAACCAAGCCCCCACCCACCCAGCCGCGCAGCCGACACCCGGCCCGCCGATGCCCGGCCTCGCCCCCACCCACAGGGGTGCTCCCCGCCTACGGCGGGAAGCACCCCCGGACTGGCGGCGTGGACCCCCACCCCCGGACCGCCCTCCGAGAGGTCTTTCGCTCCTGGAGGTGGCGGGTCAAGGGTGGCCGAAGGCCATCGGCGAAGCCGACTTGCCCTTGACGCGCCGCCGGAAGGAGCGACTCTCGGAAAGAGGGCGGTCCCACCAGAAGCCCACGAAGCAGGCCCACCTCGACGAGCCCCACCCGCGCCACCCGCACGGCGGGCGACCTGCGCTGGGTGCCGCTGCCCCGCGGCTCGCCGAGTCATGTGGAGGTTGCGGTAATCCCGTAGGGGCGCGAAGAGCCGTACGGCACGTACTGCGGGATCTCCTCGTGCGCGACCCACGCAATTCCGGCTGGAGGAGACGGGGATCGTCGCCGAGATCACGGGCTTCCTCTGCGTCTGTATCAACCCGAACCACATCGTGGCGTACACCGACGGCGAGGTCCGCCGACAGTGCGAGAACGCCTACATCCGCCGCCCCGTCGGCGGCGAGTCCACAGTTGACGACGAGGCCGACGGCGTCCGCTTCGTCCAGCCAGCCAGCCAGCCAGCCGACCTCGACCGGTACTACATCCCTGCCGGCATGCGCCAGCAGGTCGGCGACTACCTCATCGGCACCCATCCCTACCTCGGCGGATTTGGCAGAACCGCCCAAACTCGGCCCACGGCGGCGAAGATCTCCGGCGCAGCTTGAAGAGTCACTCCTTGAGGCCGTCCCGTCCCTACCGATCCAGAACCTCCGGGACACACTCCTCGGCCGATGTCGGCCAGGTGTCAGCCGCGCAGGAAGGCGTAGATGGCGGACGCTATCGCTCTGCCGAGGGGAATCGGTACTGCGTTTCCGATCTGCATGGCGATCTCCGTCTTGGAGCCGCACCATCGGAATGTGGCAGGAAAGCCCTGAATGCGGGCAGCTTCGTAATGAGTGATGGGCCGGTTCAATTCTGGGTGCAGGTATCGGCCCTTCTCGGGCTTGAAGAACTCGGTTCTGATCGTGACGGACGGCTCTCCGAAGCGGAGGCGCCCCATGACGTCGCCGGTGCCGGTGTTGTGATTGTCCCAGCTCTCCGTGGAAAGGGGGCGTACGAGGGTCTTCACCCCCGGAGGGTTCGGCTCCGTGAAGTACTTGATACTTCCGGATTCGTCGACGGTGAACCACCAGCCGCGCAGGTCCTTTCGGTTCCCGCCGGGTGGAATTTTACCGTAGCGCGCGAGCGAAAGGATCTCGGGATTGCGACGAATGTGAAGGTCTTCGGTGTCGAAGGCTCCTGGGACCACCGCGTCCACTTCGGTGATGTGGTCCTTGGTGTCAGGAAGTTCCGTTCCCTTGAGAGGGATCTCCGCTGATTCCTTGAATACGCTGTCAACGGCCTCCCAGGACTGGATGCCTCCGTCGACTCCGTCGAGCGGCTGAGCAGGCGTCTTAGCCGACTTCTTGGGGGCGCGGAAATGCGTCTGGGAGGGATAGGTCATAGCGCGGCTGTCCTCGATATCACGGCGCACGCCGATGACGATCGCGCGACGACGTGCCTGAACGGCCCCGTAGTTCGCAGAGTTGAGGAGATAGCGCCGGATCCTCTCCTCTTCGGTGTCGGACGGCTGGTGCCCGGGAGGGGCGACCAGTCGATAGTCGGCCAGCAACCCTCCGGGCTCTACTTCCTTCAGAAGATTCTGGAATTCGTCCGACTTGAGGAAGCGGTCGACGTTCTCGATCACGAAGAGCTTCGGGCGGACCTCCGCGACGATGCGGACGTACTCCTCCCAGAGGCGGTTGCGCTCACTCCCCTTCTTCTGGCGGTTCAACGCGGAGAACCCCTGGCACGGGGGCCCTCCGACGATGACGTCCGCGTGAAGGGTCTCCTTCGTCGGCTTCCACTCCTCGATGTCGCCGAAGTAGACCCGAGCCTCAGGGAGGCTCTTGTCGGGTCGACCGCTTCCGAAGTTCATCGCGTATGTCGCTGCCGCCGCCTTGTTGTGCTCGACCGCCGCGATGCTGTGGAATACGGGCCCGCTGTCGACCGTCCCGTCCGGCCTGAACTCGTGAAACCCCTGGGTGAAGCCGCCGCAACCGGCGAAGAGATCCAGGACGGTGATGGGCTCGGGGGTGATGGGACGGGGCGCGCGCATGGTGCGATCTTAGCTTCGCAGAGCCGCGGCGATGGCAAGTCCGACCGCCGTCGCCAGAGGAGGTGGCATGGCGTGACCGATCTGACGGTACCTGGACGTCTTGCCCCCCGCGAAGCTCCAGTCTGTGGGAAACGCCTGAATCATCGCGGTCTGCTCGACGGTCAGCTTGGGATGATCATCCGCAGGGAAGTCGAGGCCGGGCGGTTCGTCGCCGAGGCTGTTTCCGTTCACTCCCAAGGTGGCCCAGGCCTTCTTGCTGCCGGTGGGACCGAGGTCGGCACCGCCTCGGCGGTCGGACCCTCCGACCAGGGCCGGCGCGATCCGGTCGGCGTTCTTGATCCACTGTTCTGCACCGGGCCAGCCGCGTGAGGCCATCGAGGGCCCGAGCGCGTCACCGACCGTCGGCGGTACCGTGTCGTGGACCTTCGGCCACTGGAAACGCGAGAAGTATGGGTCTCGCAGCGCGATCAGGAAGCCGCTGCTCCGGTTCTGTGGGACGCCGAAGTCCGAGGCGTTGAGTACTCGCCAGCTCGAACGATAGCCCGCGCCTATCAGCTCCTCCTCGATCCAGGCGCGGTCCGCCGCAAAGGCGGGGCTCTCCACCAGATCGGGCACGTTCTCCAGGAGTACGGCCTTCGGCTTGATCGAGCACGCCAGCTCGACCGCAGCTCGAAGGACCCGCCGCTCCTCCGTGTCTTCAGCGCGTCCTACTGTGGCCGACGACTTCACACGAGGCAGTCCACCGCTCAAGAGATCGACACCGACGACGTCCGGACGCATACGGGCACGGAACTCCACGACATCCATGCAGACGACGTCCCAGCCGGGACGGTTGAGATCGATGGTGAAGCACGCATCGGCCTTGCTGTCGATGAGGAGCAACGGATCGAAGCCCGCCTGCTCAAGCCCGAGTGCCTGGGCCCCTGCTCCGGCGCAGATCTCGAGCGATTTGAACCGGGCCGTCCTCGCGGGAACGGAGGCAGGACGTTGAGCGTCTATGGACTCCTGCGCTACGGCACGAAGCTCATCGTCCAGGGCATCGTCCTCGATTCCATCGAAGAGCACGAAAGGCGCAAGTCGAAGCAGACGCTTGAGGAAATCGCGGAACGTCTCGCGCTCGTTCAGCCCCTGCAGATTCAGGTCGTTCCAGACACGGAGAATGGCACGCACCATATGGGGACTTCCGCCCAGAGCGGCACGGCGTGCATAGATCTGATCGAAGGCGGCCTCGCCGAGGATCTTGAGAGCCCCGTAGGGATTCTCTGTGTCACTCGAGCGCACCAGTTGCCCACGCCACCAGAGTCGGCCGAACACGTGCCGTGTGAGATCCGTACCGAGAACGCGGTCTCGCGGAGGGTGCGGATAACGCCAGTACGCGACATCAGGGAGTACAGCGATCGCGAGGAAGGCCCACACGTCTCGGGAGGCGGCCTCCGCGGGGACCATGCCCATTTCTGCATGCAGGAGCGCGGCCAGCGCGAGATCGAACTCGGTGTTGCGAGCTCGGTCGGACGAGTGGGGGAAGCCGGAGCGTTCGGCGAGCTCGACGACGGTCCGGCGGAGCTCTTTGAGCTGCTCTGCCGAGACTCGATCGCCGCCAGTGGCGACATAGACCGCCGACGGATGCGCGTAGGACACTCGCTCGGCGAGGTCGGGGATCGAGAGATCCCGGTACTCCTCGTAGAGCTGTCTGGCCTGCTGCGGCAGCAGACGCGGATAGAGAAGGCTCATCACGACACCTCGAAGATCTTGACGGCGGCCTGAAGGTCCGAGGCGAAGATCGCCGGTGACTGCAGACGGCGCAGCCGGACGTCGGTGATGGACTGACCTGGAAAGAGTTGGTCGAACAGACTCAGGAGGGTGGCGCCGAGGGAGTCCTCGGCGTAGTCGGACTCCTCTGAGAAGTCCTCATGGGACAGGGCGTATTCGATCATGACGCGAGCGGCATCCGCGTAGACCGCAGAGAGGACGACCTGGTCGACAGGGCGGGGCTTGTGGGCGTGCTCGAAGGCCGCGGTGGTGACCTTGTTCCGTTCGTTGACCAGGAGCAGGAGGGAACCCATCGTCGCGTTCTCCAGGCCACCGCTGATCTGCAGATGCCAGGCTGCACCGTCCGGGAAGGAGGTATTGGCGAAGTCGATCACAGCCATGGGGAACTGCGGCGCATCGCCCTGAAGGCGGACCGATTCCCGTTCGCTCCACAGGACGGAGCCGGCGCGACGCGGGGATGACGGACGGCCGTCGCTCCGACCTTCGGCAAGAAGCAAAGCCGTGTCGAGGATGAGGAGCCCGCCGAGATCTGCTCCAGGCAATCGCACATCGAGATCGACAGCGCAGACGCCGCGCTCGGTGAGTCGCACCCGGTGCCCCGGACCACTCAGGTTCGAGCCGCTGGCCGTCCACACCGTGGCCAGCATCAGGGCGGCTTCCTCAGGAAGGCCGCATTCAGTACGAACGCGATCGAGATCGATGCGCACGGTTCTCCGGAGAGCCAGGTCCATGCGGTAATCCCAATGCGGTAGCGCCTCGGGCAGGGGCATCTCTCCGTCTTCGACGACGAGGTGCCACGGTTCGGCAGCGACGACGTCTTCGGACGGGGTGCGGTACGGAAGAACGCGCAGACTCACGGTGTGCTCACCGCCTCCACTCTGATGCCGATCTCGGTCATCGTGTCCGGCGCGGGTTGCACGAGGGCCCGCCAGACGGATTCACCGCCGTCGATCACACAGGTCTCAGATGTGTGCAGGCGCCCGTCATCGTCCTCCCAGCCGACGAGCGTCGGCATCTGCGCCCCGATCGGCGGATCCGTCTCGCGGCCCCCTACTCCGGGCAGCGCCACAGCCAGATCGACATGGACCCGCTGCGCCATGGGTACAGGTAGGCGGAACTCCTGTACGAGCAGCGTCAGGTCGCCGCGATCGTCGTAGTAGGGATCGCCGACGTACTGGACTCTCGGCCGGCGGCGGCGTCCGGGGACGCCCGTCTCCGTCGTGTCGGTGAAGGCGGTACCTTCTCCGCCCCCGTCCCAGGTCTCGCGAGCGGTCTCCGCACCACGCCCTGATGCGGCGCCGCGGGAGTCGCCGCTGGGCGAGACCGCATTCCGTCCCCTGCTCGCGGCTTCCTGCGCTCCGACGCGTGTGGCCGTGCTTCCCGGCTTGGCGTAGGCGGTCGCGCCGCCGATGCCCCAGGATCCGCCGACCAGTCCCGAGAACAGTGTGCTTGCCGCTCCGAGTGCCACACTGCGCGCACCGGAGCGGGCGACCCCGCCGAGAGAGAGCAGTTGCTCGAGCGCCTCCTCGATGCGGCGGAACGTCGTGTGGACGAACGTGCTCTCCGGGCGCTCCAGCGACTGCGGATTCCAGGCGTCGTGAGTGGGAGGCTCGGCCTTGGCGTACACCTCGTCCATGGACTCGTCGGCCCGGAATACCCCGGCGTATGCGATGTTCTCGCTCGGAGGCTTCTGGCCTGCTCGGTAGGTGACGACCAGTTCGGCCGGCCGCATCAGACAGACGTGATGAACGAGACTCTCGATGTTCAGCATGCGTCCCGCACGGCTCGGCTCAAGCGGCGGTCGAATACGCTTCACCACTCCGAAGCGACCGAGATGGCGCTTGGGTTTGAGGCACTGCAGGTTGCGTCCGTCCGGTCCGTTCATCGCCTCGTAGGCGGAGACGAACATGTCGAGGGGCGCGGTCTCCCGCGGATCCGGGACCGGGTGATCGACTCCGTCGCAGGTGACCGAGAACCGCATGGCGGGGTTGACGCCCTCGGCGGAGATCATCTTCGGCCAGAGATGCCAGGCGATCGTGCCGGCCAGATAGTCCGCGGCCTCGGAGGGCTCCAGCTCGTCCAGGCTCGGGTCGATGACCACGACGGTCGTGCCGGTCTCACCGGCGGAGAATGCTCTCAGCCCGAGGCGACGCGCCACCGTGTCCGCATGTGTCCCCATCAGGGGCTCGATCACTTCGCCGGAGGCGTCGCCCCACCAGTGTCGCCCTGTGAAACGACGGTTCGATCCGTTCTGGACGGCCACGTGGCTCTTCCAGAGGGTGCACCCGATGAGCCGTGTCTCAAGCTCGCCCTGCGGAGTGCGGCATCGTGAGTGGACGAGAATCGTCCCCGGCTTGGACAGCAGATAGAAGATGCCCTTACCGAAGCCGTAGGTTCCGCCGCCCAGCGCCGTGTCGCGGGGCTCCCCGATATTGCGGATGAAGGAGACGAAGTCGCGATCACTCCCCACGGCGTCGTTGGCGCGGGTCGGGCCGCCCAGCCCGCGGGTCCCACGATCTGACACGGACAGAAGCCGGACCGGGCCGTGCCTGAGTGTGTCGCGCAGCGGGAATTCGTCTGCGTTCGCCGGTGCGCCGGAGAGGAGAAGCTCACGCCACGTACCGATGTGGGCCGGGCCGACGGTGGACACGTCGATGCGGTAGTCGACAGGTTCCGTAGAGGTGACGGAGCGGGCGTCCCAACTGTTCTGAGCCGACTCACGCACGAGGATGGTGAGCAGGTCGAGCTCGGGGCGACCGAGTTGATTGCGGATGCCTTCTGCGGCGCTCGCCCCTTCCGGCGGATATGGCTGGGAGAACCAGCGGGGCTCGATCACAGCGACTCCTGGACGATGTCGTCGATCACTCGTGACACCTCGTCGTCCGTCAGTGGAACGGGGAGGTCGCCGGAGAGATCGATCGTGTACTCGACGTTCTGGACGGACACCGAGAGCCCCGCCTCGATGAGACCCCTGGTCGTGAGGCCGGGAAACGTGGGACCCACGTCGTACCACCTCTCCTCTTCGATGAGGAACCGCGCGCCGCGGTAGCGGTCGGCGTCCGCGGAGCGATATCCGGCGGTCGCGAGCATTTCGAGGAGGGATCCCTCGTCGTCACAGAGCCTGCGGGCCCGATCGACGAGCTCGACGACGGATGTGCCGAGAGAGCCACCGGGTGTGGGCTGCAGACGGAACCACACGAGCGCGAGGGATCCGTCGTTCGGCCGATCGAGCTGATCGAGTCCGTGGATGCGAGGCCTTCGGCCGGAGGCGGTGCCGGCTTTCACCTCGATGGCCGTGGATCCGGATGAGAAGTCGTGCCGGTGCCCCTCGGGTCCAAGCCACAGGCGATGCGCACTCGGGTCCGTCCCCAACAGGCGGCAGAGAACGGTGAGCTCGCCGAAGAGGCCGGCGAGCTGCTCGCCGGTCAGAGGGCTGCCCTGAGTGCGGAAGAGTTCCTTCCAGCGGTCGAGGACGTGGTGGAGGGCCTTGAGTGGATTCTCGGGATGTCCCTCGGCCGTCCCCAACACGTCGACACACAGGTCGGTGAAGAGATCGTTGAGATCGCTTCGCAGGCATGCGAGGTCCGCGTATGTCTGGTAGGTGTCGGCATCCTCCAACGGACGCTTGCGCAGCTGAAGAACGGGCCCGTCCAGGCCGGGCCGTACTCGGCGATGTGCCGGTATCGGTACGAGGACGTGGCGGTGTCCGTCGTGGTCCACGGCCACCGCCAGCGGATTGTCGTGCTCGACGACGATCGGGAGGTGAGAGACGCGGAGGCGTCGCTCACCCGTGGTCCGTTCGGCTTCGAGTGCAGTCCAGCGTTCCTCGACGAGACTCCGCAGTATCTCCTCGCTCATGCGTCGTCGCTGTCGAGGATGCTGTAGTCCTCGTCCTCGAGGCGGATCTTCGACAGATCGGCCGAGATGTACTTCTCGACGGTGCTGTCGTGCAGGGGAGCCGGGAAGACCAGGCCAACGCCGACGACGTGTTCTTCGGCGTTCAACGCCTCACGCCTCAACTTCGAGGGGCTCGGCGTCGAGAGCTTGTCGATCGGGTACAGGACCAGCAGGCCGGTGTCGGGGAGCTCGAAACGGCGCCGTTCCATGATGGCCTCCTCCTTGAGACTCGAGACGTCCCCGTCGAGGTCCACCGCAGCGTCTCGACGGCTCATCAGTGTCTTGATGTCGGCGAGACCCGGGGTCGGATTCGACACGGAAAGCCGCGCGCGCACGTTGCGTCCGACGGAGACACCAGGAGCGAATTCGAAGTCCTCGCCGCGAGGGTTGCCGACGATGGCGACGTTCCACCGGCGAAGCGATCCAGCCGCTACCCGCTTCCGGATGTAGCCCGTCAGGAGGTCGGCATCGTTCTCCGGGGAGTGCTCGTGGAATCGGTAGGAGGACAGGAAGTCAAGGACCAGGTCGTAGGGGACACCGCGATACACGAACCGGCCTTCCGCGGGCCTCTTCTCGGCCGTGACGGCGTTCGCGACCGATGCGCCCACCAGATCACGGGCGGCGTCGATGTTTCCGCGCAGCCATTCCCCGTCGGTGTGGAAGTAGTGGGTCTGGACACGCTTGCCGCCATAGGAGGACGCCGCCGTCACGGCGTCACGCATCTTGGCCGCCGCCGTCACACGGAGCGCGGGGTGCGTCCGCAGACGTACCGCGAAGGTGAGCGGAGTCTCGTCCTCGGTCATGTAGATGTCGACGTCGCGGCGCATCTCGGTCTCGACGGTCGCGAGGTGCCGGAACCACTCGGCCAGCTCGTCCGTCATCCAGATCCGGGGGAGATCGGCGTAACCGTTCCGGAAGCCGAACCACCGGCCCATCTGAAGCAGAGTGTCGTACGCCGAGACGGCCCGAACGAAGTAGCTGACCGACAGGCCCTCGAGGGTCAGACCTCGTGACAGGGTGTTGCCGCCGACCGCGATCGCCGTGACCGGGCCGTTCTCGTAGTCCAGGCGGTCCTCGCTGTTCGAGTTGTCCATGATGATGCGGCAACTCTTCAGTACCTCGGGCAGTTCAGGCAGCAGCGCCTCGAACGGAACCTTGGTCTCGCCGAATTCCTCGGCGGGGACTTGAGCGGTCTCCCGATCCCACAGGTCACACAACCGGAGCAGCAAGGCGTCGTCCGACAGCGATACCGCGGTCTGATCACGCAGGTGCTCGAGCGGCCTGCGGAAGCTGTCGTGCACAGTGGTGTTGACGCTGGTGTGGATCAGCATCGTGTTGTGCTGGCTTCCCGAGCCGCGGACGCGCCGTGCGGCAGTGGCGAGCCAGAAGTACTCGATCGCAGTCCGCAGGGTGTCGGTGATGACCGGTTCGAAGCCCTCGACGTCCGCCTTCGTCGTGGGGCGCACGCAGGGCACGTCGTCCGTGGGCACGGACCGGATCATGTCGTGGCCGTCGTCGACCTGCTCGGGGTCCTCGCCGTCGAGGGCGTAGCGGCCGAAGAGGACCTCGGTGCCGAAGTGCCCCTGAGGTTTCGGCAGGTTGACCACGAAGTCCTTGGGATAGAGATCTTCCGCACCCGGATCGATCAGCAGGTTCGCGAACGGGGAGGCGGTGTATCCGACGTAGGCGCACCTCGGGAGGGTGCTCATGATGCTGAGGATCAGCGGATTGATCGACTTGGTGGCCACCGTGGCCTGGTCGGCCTCGTCGTCGATGATCAGCGTCGGGCAGTCCTTCAGGTAGTCGGACGCCTTTTCAAGCCATCGGAAGAGTTTGCGCAGCACCGCGGCGTTCTTCTTGACCACGCACAGCACGCGCGTCCCGTTGCTCTTACCGAAGTAGGAGGCGGGGTTCTCCCCGGGAGTGAAGTCCCGGTCGAGACCCGTCAGCTGCGACCACATCGCGGGGTTCGGCTCGACGAGCTGCTGCACGAGGCGTGCCTGGGTCTGCCGTCGCAGCCCGTTGTGGACGCCGGCAAGAACGATGAAGAGTTTGTAGCCGCGGTCGGCCGCTTTGGCGATGACGGAGGTGAAGTTGGTCGTCTTGCCCGACTGTACGTATCCGACGACGAGCCCGCGTGTCGAGAAGGACTTCTCCTTGGGGTGGTTCAGCAAGGAGACGATGCGGGTCGAAGAGTCGTCCAAGGACTTGATGGCAGGGTCCTCAGGCCATCCGTCCTTGCGAAGGATGTCGACGATCGCCGGCCAGCACTTGTCCTTGGCGTGCGGTCCGGTGTACCAGGTGTCGCGGTTGTCGAGGATGACCGCGTGAGGCTCCTCGAGCTCCTTGATGCGAATCGTCTGCTGCTCGTGACGCTCACGGATCTGCTGGATGATGTCCGAGCTGATGCCGAGCTGCTCCAGCCGCTTGACCGCTTCCGATGGGGGGAACGAGTCCAGGAGAGCCTTGAACGTGTCGTACATGCCGTCGAATGCCTCGGTCATGGGCGGTGACCGCTCCCCTGTCTCGTGCGCTTGAGGTCGATTGAACCCAGGGGCGCTCCGACGTCATGGGGGGCATCTGCTGAGCAGCGTGCCGGCACGTCACCTTCGTTCAAGGTCACACATTATTGGGTGCCCCGGCACATGAAAAAGGGCATCGATCTCACAACTGGTACGGAAGCGATCGATTTGTGGCTGAAATGCGATGGGTGGGCTGACGTTCAGCGCGCTTCTCTGTCACGTTGATCGGCGATACGGCGATCGTAGAGCTTCCTCAGGCGGGCTGCCGCCTGACGAGGGTCCTCGTGCTCCCACACTCTGAGAACGACCCAGCCCGCTTCCTGGAGAAGCCCGTCTGTCTGTCGATCACGCGCCCGGTTCTTCTCGGCCTTCTCCGCCCAGTACTCCGGATTGGTCCGGGAGACGGTGAAGTGTTCAGGGCACGCGTGCCAGAAGCAGCCGTCCATGAATACCGCGATACGTGCCCGACTGAACACAAGGTCGGCGGTGCGCCTGATGGCCGGAATCGGTCGCTCGGAGACGTGGTATCGGAGGCCGAGGGCGTGGGCTGCGCTCCGCAGAGCCAGCTCCGGCTTGGTGTCGCGCCCCTTGTTCGACTGCATGCTCCGGCGAGTCCCCGGGCTCGAAGCCCATGAGCCTTCGGGGAGCTCGGGTACGGAGTCGCCGGTCATCTGATCCCTCATGGTCGAGTATGCCCGCCGCACGATATCGCGGTGTCTCGGATCCAGTCCCCGGCAGGGCCGCCGCCCCGGATCTACTCCTGGGCTTCGCCTCCGTGGCACTCCCCGTAGATCCGGCCCGACCCGCACCAGCACCCCGCCGAGCGCGCCGGCGGCCAAGCCGTAGCGCGGCCCCGGGCTGCCAGGGTCGTGGCGTACTGGGGGAGGAGGTCCGCGTTTGCGGGGGAGGTGGATTCTGAGGCGGCGAAGGCTTCGTAGGAGGGGACTGTGGCTCGGACGATGCCCAGGTTCGGGGTGCCGGCCGCCGACAGTTCTCGGAGGGACGCCTCGATGTCCGTCAGGTGGGCTCGGTACGTGGGGTACTCCGCCTCCAGTTCCGGGTAGGACGCCAGGAGCTCGTCCAGTTCCGGTTCCGGCCAGTGCAGGACCGCGACCGGGAACGGGCGGGAGAGGGCCGTGCGGTACGTGCCCAGTTCCGAGCGGAGGCGGGTGATCTCCGCCTGGAGCTCCGCCGGGTCCGAGGAGCCCAGCGACCACAGGCGCTTCGGGTCGTGCAGTTCGTCAAGGCCCACCGCGCCCGAGTGCAGGTGGTCCGCCCGGTCGTCCCAGGTGTCGTGGTCCAGTGCCAGCATGCGGCGGATGCGGTGGCGCGTGGTGATCAGGGAGCGGGTGGGGTGGGGGAGGTCCTCCGAAGTGGACGTGGCCAGGAGGGTTGTTGCTTCGGTGAGGGTCGACTCTGCTTCTTGCAGTTCGTCGTGTGCCTCCAGCGTCTCCGCCGTGATCTCCCAGGCCGTCGCGTCCGACGGCCTTGCCCGCCTGATGCCGTCGATGATCGCCCGGGCCTCCGCCTCGTGCCCGTACTCCCACAGGTTCGCCGCTTTCAGCGCCCTGATCAGGTGCGGGTTCGCCGGCTCCCCGGCGAGCAGCTCGTCGTACAGGGCCGTCGCGCCCGGGCGGTCTCCCGCCAGTTCCCGGTGGGCCGCGGCCTGGAGGTGGAGGGGCTCCCGGTCTCCCGGGTACTGCGCTGCCGTGCGCAGCAGACGCTCGGCTTCGGTCGTGTGGGCTGCAGGCGTGTCAGGGCGCATGCCCTTCACCGTACTGCTGTACGGGCCTGGAGAGTTGGCGCCTCAGCGCTTATCGTGCCCCGCGTGCGGGCCAGGGTGCGGGAGCGGGTGCCGGTCGTCGTCCAGAGACGAGGACGATCCGGTACGGGCCTCCGCGCGCTGTGGCTGGGCGCCGAAACCTTCGTCACCTGCGGGGTTCTCCTGCTGCTTCTCGTCGTCCATCAACTCTGGTGGACCAATCGGGAGGCCCGCGCCGAGGCCCTCGACCAGGTGCGCGTTCTGGAGAGGGAGTGGGATGTTTCTCCCTCCGATCTCCCGGATGCACTCGATGCGCCCGATGCGCCCGATGCGCCCGGGGTGGAGCCGGGGGCGGAAGCCGGGGGTGCTCCCGAGGCTGGGCGTCAGGCCCTTGGGCCGTCCCGTGTTCCTTCGCGCCCGACCCCGTCGGCCGTCCCCTCCCCCTCCTCCGCCTTCGCCGTCCTCCGTATTCCCCGGCTCGGGATCACCGTTCCCGTCGCCGAAGGCGTCTCCAAGCGGGCCGTGCTCGACAAGGGGTACGTCGGGCACTACCCCGGTACCGGCGGGGCCGGCGCGGTGGGGAACTTCGCTCTCGCCGGGCATCGGAATACGCACGGTGAGCCGTTTCGGTACATCAACCGGCTTGAGGCTGGTGATCAGATTTTCGTGCGCACGCGGGTGCGTACCTTCGTCTATCGCGTCGATCTTGTGTTGCCGGCGACTTCTCCCCGGGACGTGGGGGTCATTCGGGGCGTTCCTCGGTCGATCGTCAAGCCTTCGTATGGGTATCAGGGCCCCGGCGCCTATCTCACGCTCACTACCTGCACCCCCGAGTTCAGTAGCGCCTATCGCCTCGTCGTCTGGGCGAAGCTGGTGTCGACCGGCCCAGTGCGAGCGTGAGTGCCCCGCCTGTCAGCGCCAGCCCCGCCGCTACCAGGAATGCCGTGTCCGGGCCCGTCTTCACCAGGGCCAGGGTCAGGGCCACCCCGGCCGAGGAGCCGATGTAGCGGGCGGTGTTGTTGGCGCCCGAACCCATCGCAGCCTGCTCCGGCGGTACCGAGTCGACCGCGAGGCGCGGCAGCGCCGCGTTCAGGAGACCGCTGCCCGCGCCTGCCACCAGGAGGCCGGGGAGGAGGCGCTGCCACGGGCCTTCCAGGCCGCCCAGGAGGGCGAGGATCCCCGCTGCGGAGAGGGTGAAGCCCACGGCCAGTTGATACGGCGCGGACAACCGGCCTGCCAGTCGGCGGGCCTGCAGCGCTGCTGCGAAGGCCGTGCCCGACCAGAGGAGGAAGAACCCCGCCGCCGTCAGCGGTGACATTCCTGCCCCGCTCTGGAGCAGCGCCGGCACCACGCTGAACAGGCCGATCACCGCCAGGCCCGTGAACAGCGCCCCCAGCGTCGACGCCAGGAACGCCGGCCTTCGCAGCAGCGCCAGGTCGACCATGGGCGTACGGCTCCGGCGCTCGATCGTCACGAACACGGCCGTCAGGGCGGCGGAGGTCAGGAGCAGGAGTCCCACGGAGGGTCGCAGCCAGCCGTCCCGGCCGAGGGTGAGTGCGGTGAGCAGTGCCGCCAGGGTCAGGGCGAGCGTGAGCGCTCCCGCGATGTCGGGGCGTTCCTTTCTCGTCGGCGGCTCGTCCTTCGCCAGCGTCCTCGTCCCCGTCGCCGCGATCACCAGCGCCGCCGCGCCCAGCGTCTCGTACGCCAACCGCCAGTCGACCAGGCTCAGCGCGCCCGCGAGGAGGGGGCCCAGTGCGATGCCCGCGCTGACGGACGCGCCCCAGATCCCGGTGGCCCTGATCCGGTCCCGGCCCGCCGGGTACGCGTGGGCGAGGAGGCCCAGGCTGCCCGCCAGGACGGCCGCGCTCGCCGCGCCCTGCGCGATGCGGGTCAGGGTGAAGGTGAGCGTGGAGCCTGCGAAGGCGCCGAGCGCAGTGGTGAGGCCCAGGGCGAGGGTGCCCAGGAGAAAGATCCGGCGCCTTCCGTGGGCGTCCGCGAGGCTGCCGGTCACCAGGAGGAGGACGGCCAGGCCGAGCGGGGTGCCGTTCA
This sequence comes from Streptomyces sp. NPDC037410, assembly GCF_055602235.1. Classification (NCBI taxonomy): domain Bacteria; kingdom Bacillati; phylum Actinomycetota; class Actinomycetes; order Kitasatosporales; family Streptomycetaceae; genus Streptomyces; species Streptomyces sp. NPDC037410. The sequence continues at coordinate 100,753 of NZ_JBVJWR010000007.1, forward strand.
GCAGCCAGGCCTGCGCCGAGGCCGGGGTTCCGAAGGCGGCGGCCATGTCGGGGAGGGTCAGCATCGGGGCCGTGTAGTTCATCAGCGCGACCGCGGTGGCGGCCGCCGTGACGGCGAGGGTCGCCCGGGGGCGGTGCGTGCGGGTGCCCGGCGTGGTGTGGGTCGTGGTGGCCGGCGGGGGCATGGCGGGGTCCTCCACCTGTCAGGTTCGGTGAATGAACCTAACCGTAGCAGCTAGGTTCGTTGACCGAACCTGTGGTGGGTACGATGGGTGCCATGGCTCTCGGCAAGGACTACTCCCAGCAGCAGTGCTCCATCGCCCGCGCCCTGGAGGTCGTCGGCGAACGCTGGACCCTGCTCGTCGTCCGCGACGTCTTCTACGGCGTCCGGCGCTACAACGACTTCCTCGTCCACCTCGGCATCCCCCGCGCCGTCCTCGCCGCCCGCCTCCAGGCCCTCGTCGACGCCGGCGTCCTCGACCGGCGGCGCTACCAGGAGTCGCCCCCGCGCGACGAGTACGTGCTCACCGAGCGCGGCCTCGCCCTCTGGCCCGTCCTGCGCTCGCTGGGGCGGTGGGGGCGCGAGGAGCTGCCCGGCGCCGTGCCCGTGCGGCACTTCCACCACGTCGACTGCGGCACGGAGCTCGGGCCGTACGGCGAGTGCCCGGCCTGCGGGATTCCCGTGGCCCCCGCCGACATCGAGATGCGGCCCGGCGCCGGGGTCGATCCGGATCCCGCCGATCCCGTCAGTCGCGCCCTCCTCCGGCCCCGCCGCCTCCTCGTCCCCCTGGAGCCCGTGAATGCGTGAGCGAGTCCGTGAGCGCATTCGTGAGCGGGGTGGGGAACTTCACGCTGTCCCCGTGCGTCTTCCTCCTGAGAACATCTGAGAAGGTCTGAGAACGTCTGAGACCCTCAACTGAGACGGTCGGCCGGTCGAGAGGAGGTGGTGTCGGGATGTCCGCCAGGGATCTGGTGCTGCGCGTCGTCGCGCCGCTGTTCTTCCTGCTCGCCCTCGTCGACCTGCTCCTCTCCGACGGCGGTGGACTCTCCGCCGCCTTCGCCCTCGCCGCGGCCGGCCTCGTCCTCGCCCTCTTCGGCGCCCGTACGGCTCCTGCCGTGCCGCCCCACGCCGTCCGCACCGCCATACGCGACCGCGAGCGGCGCACCGCCTTCCTGCCCCAGCGCGACCCCGACGCCGCAGGCCGTCGCAGACCCCGCGCTCCCGGCCGTCCCCTCCCGACGGCCGCGTAGAGAGCTCGTACAGCACGTGCAGCAGTAAGCACCTTCGCGGATCCGTCATGCCGAATTTCCATGCCCCGGCACGACGAGACCCCACGGAGGGCTCCCTTGAACGTCTTCGCTTCCCTGGTCGAGCGGCTCGCCGACCTGCTCCAGCCGCTCTTCGCCACCACCGCCACCGCCGCCGCGATCGTCCTCTTCACCCTGCTCGTACGGGCCGCGATCCACCCGCTCTCCCGCGCCGCCGCCCGCGGCCAGAAGGCCCGCACCCGGCTCGCCCCGCAGCTCGCCGAGCTGAGGAAGAAGCACGCCAAGAATCCCGAGCGGATGCAGAAGGCGATCATGGAGCTGCATGCCGAGGAGAAGGTGTCGCCGCTCGCCGGCTGCCTGCCGAGCCTGCTTCAGGCGCCCGCGTTCTTCCTGATGTTCCACCTGTTCTCCAGCGGGCGGATGGCCGGGCACAGCCTCTTCGCCGCCCCGCTCGGCGACCACTACGCCGACGCCCTCGCCGACGGCGGCGTCTTCGGTCCGGCCGGCCTCGTCTACCTCGCCCTCTTCGCGATCGTCGCCGCCGTCGCCACGTACAACTACCTCCGCGCCAAGCGGCAGCAGGGCCTCGCCCCGGCCGTCGAGCCCGGCCAGCCGGGCGCCGCGGTGGCCGCGGGCATGGCCCGCTACCTGCCGCTGCTCTCCTTCGCGACCCTGATCTCCGTCGCGGTCGTGCCGCTCGCCGCCGCGCTCTACATCGTCACGAGCACCGCGTGGACGGCCGTCGAGCGGGCCTTCCTCTACCGGGACATGCCGCAGGCCGCCCTGGTTACTCCCGCGTAAGGGTCCAGTGTGTGAACGGGGTCTTGCAGACTGACCCGTTCTCTCGGAGGATCGACCAATCCTCCGATGGCCGCACTCCATCGGCCGGGGCACCCTCAGGGCCCGTCCGGGCCCACCTCGACCACAAGGAGAAGACCATGAAGCTGCTGCGTGTCGGCCCGCCGGGAGCCGAGCGTCCCGCCCTGCTCGACCAGGACGGAACCCTCCGCGATCTGTCCGCCCTCGTCGACGACATCGACGGCAGTCTGCTCGCCGACGCCTCCGCCCTCGACCGCGTCCGGGGCGCCGCGGCCGCCGGCGTGCTGCCCGTGCTCGACGCGACCGGGCTGCGCGTCGGCCCGCCGGTGGGCCGCATCGGCAAGGTCGTGTGCATCGGGCTGAACTACCACGGCCACGCCGCCGAGACCGGCCAGGCCACCCCCGCCGAGCCCGTCGTCTTCCTCAAAGCCGCCGACACCGTCGTCGGCCCCGACGACACCGTGCTCGTACCGCGCGGCTCGGTGAAGACCGACTGGGAGGTCGAGCTCGCGATCGTCATCGGCCGCACCGCCCGCTACCTGGAGACCGACGAGGAGGCCCTCGCCCACGTCGCCGGATACGCGGTCGCGCACGACGTCTCCGAGCGCGAGTTCCAGATCGAGCGCGGCGGCACCTGGGACAAGGGCAAGAACTGCGAGACCTTCAACCCGCTCGGCCCCTGGCTCGTCACCGCCGACGAGGTCCCGGACCCGCAGGACCTCGCCCTGAAACTGTGGGTCAACGGCGAGCTCAAGCAGGACGGCCACACCTCGGACCAGATCTTCCCGGTCGCGGAGGTCGTCCGGTACGTCAGCCGGTTCATGACCCTGTACCCGGGCGACGTCATCAACACCGGCACGCCCGCCGGCGTCGCCATGGGCCAGCCCGAGCCCAAGCCGTACCTGCGTCCCGGTGACGTCGTCGAGCTGGAGGTCGAGGGCCTCGGCCGGCAGCGGCAGGAGCTCAAGGGCGCCTGACGTCACGGCCTTCGCGTGACCGTACGGGTGTGAAAGCGGCGGCGTTCCGCGTGGAGCGTCGTCGTTTTCGCGCCTGTTTTGCATATTTTCCGATATGGATCGAAATGTGCACGAGCGTCGGCGCGACCGGCGCCGTCTCGCCCTCATCGCCGCGTCCACCGTCGGGGCCACCGCCCTCGTCGGCGCGCTCGCCGTCACCGGCCACGCCGACCCGCTGCCCGGCGGCCTCGGCCCCTGCAAGCCGGGCAACTGCCCCGCGAAGTACCCCGACGACAACGGCAGCGGCCCCGTCGTCTACCGCGACAACAACATCAACGTCTTCGTCGGCGGCGACTTCCTCGTCCGCGAGGCCGCGGCCGAGGCCGAGGGCAAGGTCGTCGTCCTCGGCTCCTTCGACCAGAACAAGAAAGCGGGCGTCTCCGCCGTCTACAACGTCGGCGTCGCCGGCGTCGGCTCGCGCGTCCCGCCCGAGGACGGCACCGACTTCCTCACCGTCGGCAAGAGCATCAAGGTCGCCGACCAGCAGCGCCTGCTCGCCGAGGAGGGCACGGTCCACGGCCTCGTGAAGTACGGGACCACCGTCTCCGGCACGGTCAGCCCGGCCCCGGTCCACCAGGCCACGGCCGCCCACCCCTACCGGCCGCTCCGGGACCAGCTCACCGACGCCAGCCAGTGCTACGCGTACGTGCGCGGAGCCTCCCGCACCCCCACCGGCACCGCCACCAACAACAACTACGAGACCCTCTTCCTGGGTGACGGCACCTCGGCGCTCCAGGTCTTCAACGTCGACTTCGACCTGGAGTCGGCGAGCGGCGGCCAGCAGGGCATCCGCTTCGAGGGCATCCCGGCCTCCGCGACGGTCCTCGTCAACGTCCTCGGCACCGACCGCACCGTCGACTCGTACATCAACCAGCTGCCGGACGGCCTGCGCGAGCGGGTCCTGTGGAACTTCCCCGACGCCACGACGGTCAAGTTCGAGGGCGGGGCCCAGTTCGCGGGCAGCGTGCTCATCGGCAACCAGGACAGTACGACGACGGTGACGATGCCCGGCATGAACGGCCGCTTCTTCACCACGGGCAACCTGACGCATTCCTCGGAGGCCAACGGGGGCGGCGGCCAGGAGATCCACGCCTATCCGTTCAACGGTGACCTGCCGTCGTGTACGGAGGTGACGCCTACGCCGACGGAGCCGACGCCTACGCCGACGGATCCGACTCCTACGCCGACGGAACCTACGCCTACGCCGACGGATCCGACTCCTACGCCGACGGAACCTACGCCTACGCCGACGGATCCGACTCCTACGCCGACGGATCCGACTCCCACTCCGACGGAGCCCACGCCGACTCCGACCGAGCCGACCCCGACTCCCACGGAGCCGACCCCGACACCGACCGAGCCCACCCCCACCCCGACCTACCCCACCCCGACCCCCACGCACTCCGATCACACCACCGGTGGCTGGTCGACCGGTGGGTCGGACGGTGGTGGGTGGACCAGTGGCGGATCGGCCGACGGTGGCGGTGACTCCGGTGGTTACGGCGACTCCGGCGCCAACCACGGGCCCAACGGTGAGCTGCCCGACACCGGCGCCGGTACCGGGAAGATCGTCATGGGTGCCACGGCGGTCGGACTCGCCCTCGGCGGCGGCGCCCTGGTGTTCGTCAGCCGCCGGCGGAGGCGTACGAGCTGAGCAGTCGCCCCGCGTCGGTCACAGCTTCACCAGGATGCCCTCGCGGGCCGAGCGTCGCGCCGCCTCCAGGACGTCGAGGGCGGCGGCCGCCTCGTGCGCGGTGACCGGGTTCTCTCCGGTGCCGCGCACGGCGGCGGCGACGGCCGCGTAGTACGCCGGGTAGTCGCCCGGCAGCGTCTCCACGGGCGTGCCGCCGCCGGTCAGCGGCGACTCCCCGGCGCCGAGCCGGCCCCACAGCTCCTCCGGCTCGGCGCCCCAGACGGTGCCGGGCTCCGGTCGCAGTCCCTCGCGGAGGGCCGCCTCCTGGGGGTCGAGTCCGTACTTCACGAAGCCCGCGCGCTGCCCGAGCACCCGGAAGCGGGGGCCGAGCTGGGCGGTGGTGGCGCTCACGTACAGGTGGGAGCGGACGCCGTTCGCGTGGGTGAGTGCGAGGAACGTGTCGTCGTCGGCCTCGGCCCCCGGCCGGCGCACGTCCGACTCGGCGTACACCGAGACGACCGGGCCGAAGAGCACGAGGGCCTGGTCGACGACGTGGCTGCCCAGGTCGTAAAGGAGACCGCCGATCTCCTCGGGCGCGCCGGACTCCCGCCACCCGCCCTTCAACGCCGGGCGCCACCGCTCGAAGCGGGACTCGAAGCGCTGGACCTCGCCCAGCGCGTCCTCGTCGAGGAGCCGGCGGAGGGTGAGGAAGTCGGCGTCCCAGCGGCGGTTCTGGAAGACCGAGAGCAGCAGGCCGCGCTCCTCGGCGAGGGCGGCGAGCGCACGGGCCTCGGCGGCCGTCGCGGCGAGCGGCTTGTCGACGACGACCGGCAGGCCGGCCTCCAGGGCGGCGGTGGCGACGGCGACGTGGGTCTTGTTGGGGGAGGCGACGACGATCAGGTCGAGGTCGTCGGCACCCTGCTCCCACAGCTCCTCGGGGCGGGCGACGACCCGGACGCCGGGGTGGGCGGCACGGGCCCCGGCGGCCCGCTCGGGGTTGCCGGTGGTGACGGCGGCGAGGACGAGGTCCTCGGCGGCGGCGACCAGCGGGGCGTGGAAGACGGAGCCCGCGAGGCCGTAGCCGACGAGTCCGACGCGGAGCGGGGTGCGGGGGGCGGCGCCTCCCGTGTGCGCGCCGATGCCCGTCGTGCCAGTGCCAGTGCCAGTGCCGGAGCCGGAGTCAGTGCCAGTCATGCCGTCCACTTAAGCAACGCTGTTGCCAAAGTGCAAGCGACAGCCACAATGGGGGAGTGAAGAAGGAAGCCGTGGGAGTGAACGTGCCCGCACTGCGCAGCCACAACGCCGCGCTCGTGCTCGACCTGCTGCGCACGGCGGGGGAGACCGGGATCAGCCGCCTGGAGCTGGCCGAGCGGACCGGGCTCACCCCGCAGGCCGTCAGCAAGATCACCGCGCGGCTCCGGGCCGAGGGCCTCGCCACGGAGGCCGGCCACCGCGCCTCGACCGGCGGCAAGCCCCGCACGGTCCTGCGCCTGGTGCCCTCCGCCGCGTACGCCGTCGGCGTCCACCTCGACCGCGACGAACTGACCGCCCTCCTCACCGACCTCGCGGGCACGGTCGTGGCCCTGCGCCGCCGCCCCGTGGACCTGGGCGCCGGGGCGGGACCGGTCCTGGACGCGGTGACGGAGGAGGTACGGGCGCTGCTCGCCGACCCGCCCGGATCCGTCCTCGGCGTCGGCCTCGCCATGCCCGGCCCCCTGGACCACCGCGCCGGGGTGCCCGGCCGGGTGACGGGCTTCCCCGCGTGGGACGGCCATCCCGTACGGGACGAGCTGGCGGCGCGCCTCGGGCTGCCCGTCGTCCTCGACAAGGACACCAACGCCGCCGCCCTCGGCCTCGCCCTGCGCCCCGCCGCCCCCGGCTCCTTCGCCTACGTCCACCTCGGTACGGGTCTCGGCGCCGGACTCGTCCTCGGCGGCGCGCCGCTGCGCGGGGACAGGACCGGGGCGGGCGAGCTCGGCCACCAGACCGTCCAGCTCGACGGGCCGCCGTGCGGCTGCGGCGGGCGCGGCTGTCTGGAGGTCCTGTGCCTGGCGGCCGTCGCGCGCGGCGAACTCGCCGAGGCCGCGCGGATCCTGGGCGCGGGCGCGGCCAACCTCGTACGGCTCCTCGACATCGACCAGGTCCTCCTGGGCGGCCGGGTGGTGCTCGCCGCGCCGGAGGTGTTCGCGGAGGGGGTACGGGAGGTGCTGACCGGCCTCGGTCTGACGTCCCCGGTGGGCCTCGCGACCGGGCGGGACGCCGTCGCGGAGGGCGCGGCGTGGCTGACCCTCGCGCCAGTGTTCGGAGAATAGCCGATGTTCGGGAAATAAAGGACAACCCGACCATCGGAAAGTACGCCGATCGGGTTGATGTCGTGGGCCCGCCGGGGGCGCCCCCGGTGTCGCTGCCCCGCCCGCCTCCTCCCGCGTGGCAGCGTCGCCGCCGTCCCCATGCCCGCGACCAGTGAAGGCACGCCCATGGCCCCCGCCCCCCTGCGTCTGCACGCCGTCCGCGCCGTGACCGTGGCCGCCGCCGCTGCGGCCCCCCTCGTGATCGCCGCCCCGGCCCCCGCCGCCCCCGCCCCCGACCCGCCCGCCCCCGTCTGCGGCACCCCCGACGGCGGCGGCTTCCCGCTGGACACCCGGATCCACGGCGGACCGGTCGGCTTTCCTGCGGGCGGCCCCTTCCAGGAGCTGAAGCTCGACCTCACCAACACCACCGACGCCCCGTGCTCGGGCGTCCATCCGGTGCTCGTCCTCACCGACCGCGACCGGGCCCTGCGCCCGGAGCAGATCCGGTTCGAGTTCTACGACGTCGGGTCGGCGCGCTGGCATCCGGTGTCCTTCGAGCCGACCGAGGACGCCGAGAACGTGGGCGTGTTCACCGGCCCGGACGGCTCCGGCGGCTTCGGTGGCTTCTCGGTGCCGGCGGGCCGGACCCTCACCGTCCCCGTACGCCTGACGTTCGATCCGGAGACGGCGCCCGACGAGGTCGTCGTCAACGCGGCGGTCGTCCAGCGCCGGGGCGAGGACGGCGACTGGGTCGGCGAGTCCGGCGACTACCTCCTGACCGTGGGCCCCGCCGCGCCCGGCACCCCCACCGCACCTGACGCACCCCGCGCGCCCGACCCGTCCGCGTCGCCCGGCAAGGAGGCCCGCCCGCCGGCCCCCGCCGCGCCGACCGCCGTCGGCCCGGACGCCGCCGGAGACACCGAGGACGTCGAGGACGCCGAAGAGGCGCGTGAACTGGCCAGCACCGGAGGGGAGTCCGAGGCCCGCGCGCGGGCCCTCGCCCCGGTCGCCGCAGGACTGCTCTTGCTCGGCGCGGCGCTCGTCTGGGCCGCCCGCCGCCCCCGGCGCCGCTGAGCCGCCGCCCCCACCCGCGGCCGTACTCGTACCCCGGCACCGCTGACCGTCCTGGGCCCCGGAACCCCCGGAACCCCCGAGTCATGCTCCGTACACCTTCCCGTTCATCCCGGTCTGCGACCATCCCCTGATGAACTACCAGACCAGCCCCGGCGCCCCCGTCCGCTCCGGCATCCCCGAGCACGGCCGCGTCCCCAAGTACTACGCCGTCAAGGCGAAGATCGCCCTGATGGTCGACGAGCTGGGGGAGGGCGGGCTGCTGCCGACCGAGCGCGATCTCGCCGTCCGGTACGAGGTGTCCCGCGAGACCGTCCGGCAGGCGCTGCGCGAACTCCTCCTGGAGGGGCGGCTGCGTCGCCAGGGCCGGGGCACGGTCGTCGCGGGACCCAAGCTGGAGCAGCCCCTCTCGCTCGCCAGCTACACGGAGGGCGTGCGCCGCCAGGGCCGCCGTCCCGGCCGCAGCCTGATCTCGCTGGACCGCTTCCCCTGCCCGGAGGCGCTCGCCCCCGAGGTCGGCGCCGAACGCGGCGAGCCCGTCTGGCACATGGAGCGGGTGCTGCTCGCCGACGACGAGCGGGTCGGCCTGGAGAGCACGTACGTCTCCGAGGCCCGCGCCCCGCGCCTGGACACCGAGTTCGACCCGGACTCCTCCTTCTACGCCTATCTCCACGACAAGCTCGGCATCTCCTTCGGCGACGCCGACGAGCGCATCGAGACCGTCCTCGCGACCCCGCGCGAGGCCCTGCTCATCGGCACGCCGCCGGCGCTGCCGATGCTGCTGATCCACCGCGTCTCCCGGGACACCGCGGGGCGGCCCCTGGAGCGGGTGCGGACGCTCTACCGGGGGGACCGGTTCAGCTTCACCACCCATCTGGGGCAGCAGAACTGACACGAACGGACACGAACCGACACCGGGACTCACTCTTCATGGATAACGGAACGATAACGGGTCTGGTCCAAGCTTGTCGGTCCGTTCACCGTCCCGTCGCCCACCGGATCCGTCCGGTCCACCCGTCCCCGCGACCGTCGACGTCATGAAGGTGATCGTCGTAGGAGCCGGCGTGGTGGGAACCATGCACGCCTGGCACGCAGTGGAACGCGGCCACGAGGTCGTACACATCGAGCGCGAGGCCGAGGCGCGCGGGGCTTCCCTCCGCAACTTCGGCCAGATCTGGGTGAGCGGACGGGCCGGCGGGGAGGAGCTCGACACGGCCCTCCGCGCCCGCGACCTCTGGGAGGGCATCGGCGCCCGCGTCCCGGGCCTGGGCTTCCGGGCCATCGGCTCGCTCACCCCCGTACGGAACGAGCTCGAACTCGCCGTCGCCGAGGCCGCCGTGGCCCGCCCCGACGCCGCCGCCCGCGGCTACAAGCTGCTCACGGCCGCAGAGGCGCGCGCGGTCAACCCGGCCCTGCGCGGCGCGTTCGAGGCGGCGCTCTCCTGCGAGCGGGACGCGGCCGTCGAGCCGCGCCTCGCCCAGCTCGCCCTCCGCGAGGCCCTCCTCGCCACCGGCCGCTACACGTTCCTCCCGAACCGCGAAGTCCGGGACGTCGTCGGCGAGAACGCCGTCCGCGACGACCGGGGCGAGACCCACACCGGCGACGCCGTCGTCCTGTGCACCGGCGCCTGGCTCTCCGGCCTCGTCCGCGAGGTCGCCGGCGAGATACCGGTCCGCCGCGTCCGGCTCCAGATGATGCAGACCGCACCCCTCGGCGAGCCGCTCACCACCTCCGTCGCCGACGCGGACTCCTTCCGCTACTACCCGGCGTACGCGTCCCCCGCCCTCGACGCCCTCAACGAGGGCCAGGCGCAGGACCCGACCGCCGCCGCCCACAGGATGCAGCTGCTCATGGTGCAGCGCCTCGACGGCGGACTGACCATCGGCGACACCCACGAGTACGAGCACCCCTTCGCCTTCGACACCCTCGAAGACCCCTACGAGCACCTCACCCGCGTCGTCGAGTCCTTCCTCGGCCGCCCGCTGCCGAAGATCCGGCGCCGCTGGGCCGGGGTGTACGCGCAGTGCGTCGACACCAGCCGGGTCGTGCACCGCCAGCGGGTCCGCGACGGCGTGTGGCTGGTGACGGGACCCGGCGGCCGCGGCATGACCTGCTCGCCCGCCATCGCCGAGACGACCGCGAACGAACTGGGCTGGTGAAGACCGTGAACAAGCAGAACCTCGTCGTCCTCGACATGGCCGGCACCACCGTCGCCGACGGCGGCCTCGTCGAGCAGGCCTTCACGGCCGCCGCCGAACGCCTCGGCGAAGACCCCGCCACGATGATCGACTACGTCCGCGCCACCATGGGCGAGTCCAAGATCTCCGTCTTCCGCCACCTCTTCGGCGGCGACGAGCCCCGTGCACAGCAGGCCAACCTCGCCTTCGAGGCGGCGTACGGAGAGCTGGTCGCCGGCGGCCTGATCGCCCCGGTCCCCGGCGCCGCCGAGGCCATCGCGCAGCTGAAGGAGCAGGGCCGGACGGTCGTCCTCACCACCGGCTTCGCCCGCGTCACGCAGGACGCCATCCTCGACGCCCTCGGCTGGCGGGACCTCGTCGAGCTGACCCTCTGCCCGGCGGACGCCGGCGGCCGCGGCCGCCCCTACCCGGACATGGTCCTCGCCGCCTTCCTCCGCACCGGCGTGGTGGACGACGTCCGCCAGACGGTGGTCGCCGGCGACACCTCGTACGACATGCTCAGCGGCGTCCGCTCCGGTGCCGGGATCGTCGCGGGCGTCCTGACCGGCGCGCACGACGAGCCCGCCCTCAAGGAGCACGGCGCCACGCACGTCCTCGCCTCCGTCGCGGAACTCCCCTCCCTGATCAAGGCGTTCGAGGCATGACCAGTGGCATCCGCTTCGACGCCGTCACCGTCACGTACGGCAGCAACACCGTCCTCGACCACCTCGACCTGACCGTCGAGCCCGGCGAGGTCATGGCCCTCCTCGGCCCCTCCGGCTCCGGCAAGACGACCGCCCTGCGGGCCGTCGCCGGATTCGTCCGGCCGGCCTCCGGACGGGTGCTCATCGGCGACCGCGACGTCACCGCGCTCCCGCCGTACAAGCGGGGCATCGGCATGGTCGTCCAGCAGTACGCGCTCTTCCCCCACCTGAGGGTGGACGCCAACGTGGCCTTCGGCCTGAAGGCGCAGAAGGTGCCGAAGGGCGAGATCCCCGGGCGGGTCGCCGAAGCCCTGGAGATGACCGGCATGGCGGCCTACGCCCAGCGCTACCCCCGGGAGCTCTCCGGCGGCCAGCAGCAGCGCGTCGCCATCGCCCGCGCCCTCGCCATCCGCCCGAACGTCCTCCTCCTCGACGAGCCGCTCTCCGCGCTCGACGCCCAGCTGCGCTCCGGGATGCTCGCCGAACTGGCCCGGCTCCACCGCGAACTCCCCGACGTGTCGATCCTGTACGTCACCCACGACCAGGTCGAGGCGCTGACCCTCGCCGACCGGATCGCCGTCATGGACAAGGCCCGGCTCCAGGACTGCGGAACCCCGCAGGAGCTGTACCGGCGGCCCCGCACGGAGTTCACGGCGTCGTTCGTCGGCAACGCGAACCTGCTGCCGGTGACGGTGGGGGCGGGCGGGGTCTCCTTCGAGGGCGTCGCCCTCGACGTCCCCGCCTCCGAGGCCGCGCCCGGCTCCACCGCCACCCTCTGCGTGCGGCCGCACCTCGTCGGCCTCGGTCCCGGGCCGAACGCCCTGAGCGGCCGCATCACCGAGGTCCAGTGGCGCGGCTCCACGCACCGGCTGTACGTGGAAGTCGGCGGGCATCGCGTCAAGGCGGACGTACGGGAGCTGCGGGAGACGCCTCCGCTGGGGGCCGGGGTGACGGTGCACTTCGCGCGGGAGGACGCCGTGCTGCTGGCCGCGGGGGTCAGCGATGGCTGAGGGCCTCATCGAACGGCGGCCCGCACCGGGGGTTGTGCCCACCCTCCCCCAGACTCCGTCCGGGAGGGACCCCCACGCCCGGCGGAACGCATGCCCACAACCGGCTGGATATGGGCCCTTCCCCCCGTCGCCGTTCTCGCGGTCGTCTTCCTCTACCCCCTCGCCCTCGTCGTCCAGGAGTCGTTCGCCCCCGGTGCGTACGCCCAGGTGTTCGCGTCCGCTTCCTTCCGGGAGGCGCTCGTCACCACCGTGTGGCTGGCCGTCGCCGCCACCGTCGGGTGTCTCGTCCTCGGCTTCGTCCTCGCGCTGGTGATCGCGTTCGTGCCCTTCCCCGGCGGGAAGGCGGTGTCGAAGTTCATCGACGTCTTCCTCTCCTTCCCGTCCTTCCTGATCACGCTCGCCCTGCTGTTCCTGTACGGCACGGTCGGCATGGCCAACGGGATCTGGACGGACGTCACCGGCGACCCGGCCGGGCCGTTCCGGTTCCTCACCACCCCGTGGGGCGTCCTCCTCGCCGAGATCACGTACTTCACGCCGTTCGTGATGCGCCCGCTCCTGGCCGCGTTCTCGCAGCTGGAGACCGCGCAGCTGGAGGTGGCGTCCTCGCTGGGCGCCCGGCCGCTGCGGATCGTCCGGCAGGTGATCCTGCCCGAGGCGCTGCCCGCGCTCGCCGCCGGCGGCAGCCTCGTCCTCGTCATGTGCCTCAACGAGTTCGGGATCGTCCTCTTCACCGGCGCCAAGGGCGTCACGACCCTCCCGATGCTCGTCTACAGCAAGGCGATCCTCGAATCCGACTACGCCGCCGCCTGCGTCGTCGCCGTCGTCAACGTCGCCCTCTCGGTCGGCCTGTACGTCCTCTACCGGGGGGTGAGCCGCCGTGCTGGTGCATAGCCGTACGGGAAGGTGGACGGCCTGGGCGCTGTTCGCGGTCCTCTTCGTCCCGCTCTTCGCCCTGCCCCTCCTCGTCATCCTCGCCGCCTCGTTCTCCACGCACTGGTCCGGCGCCTTCCCCTCCGGACCCACCACCGTCCACTACACGGCGGCCGTGCGCGGGGAGCCCCTCCAGGCGCTCACCACCAGCCTGGTCACGGCCGTCACCGCGAGCGTGGTCGCGCTGACCGTCGGCACCTGGGCCGCGCTCGCCGCCGCCGCGCTCGGCAGGAAGGGCAAGAGGGTCCTCGACGCCCTGTTCGTGCTGCCGGTCGCCGTGCCGTCCGTGGTCGTCGGCCTCGCCGTCCTGGTCGCCTTCTCGCAGCCGCCGATGCTCCTCAACGGCACCCGCTGGATCGTGATCCTCGCGCACACCGTCCTCGTCACGGCCTTCGCCCACCAGTCGGTCTCGGCCGCGCTGCGGCGCCTGGACCCGATGTACGAGCAGGCGGCGGCCAGTCTCGGCGCCCGCCCCTCGTACGTACTGCTCCGGGTGAAGCTGCCGCTCCTGCTGCCGTCGCTGACCGCGGCGGCCGGGCTCTGCTTCGCCCTGTCCATGGGCGAGCTCAGCGCCACGATGATGCTCTACCCGCCGGACTGGATGCCGCTGCCGGTGCTCATCTTCACCGCCACGGACCGCGGCTCCCTGTTCACCGGCTCGGCGCTCGCCGTGCTCCTCATGGCCGCGACGCTCCTCGCCCTGCTCGCCGTCTCCCGTATCCGTACCAGAGCGTCCTACCGCTAGTCACCTCAGGAGAGAACAACGTCATGCGTACGTACGCCAAGCCGGTCGCCGCCGTCACCGGCGCCCTCGTCCTCGCCGCCACCCTCACCGCCTGCGGAGGCTCCTCCGACGCCGCCGACGAGAAGGTCGTGACCGTCTACAGCGCCGACGGCCTCAAGGGCGAGGCGGGCGACGGCTGGTACGACAAGGTCTTCGCCGACTTCGAGAAGCAGACCGGCATCAAGGTCAAGTACGTCGAGGGCGGCTCCGGCGAGATGGTGCAGCGCGCCCTCCGCGAGAAGAGCAACACCCAGGCCGACGTCCTCGTCACCCTGCCGCCCTTCATCCAGCAGGCCGGTTCGAAGGGCCTGCTCCAGTCGTACGAGCCGAAGGGCGCCGACCAGGTCGACGGCGCCGACAAGTCCGGCGACGGCAGCTGGACGTCCGTCGTCAACAACTACTTCGGCTTCGTCCACGACAAGAAGGAGCTCCCCGCCGCCCCGAAGACCTGGGAGGAGCTGCTCGACGCGAAGTACAAGGACAAGCTGCAGTACTCCACCCCCGGCGTCGCGGGCGACGGCACCGCCGTCCTCATCAAGGCGATGCACGACTTCGGCGGCAAGGAGCCGGCGATGGAGTACCTGAAGAAGCTCCAGGCCAACAACGTCGGCCCGTCCTCCTCCACCTCCAAGCTCGCCCCCAAGGTCGACAAGGGCGAACTCCTCGTCGCCAACGGCGACGTCCAGATGAACTTCGCCCAGGCCAAGTCCATGCCGAACCTCGGCATCTGGTTCCCCGCGAAGGACGGCGGCAGGCCCACCACCTTCGCCCTGCCGTACGCGGCCGGCCTGGTGAACAAGGCCCCGCACACCGAGAACGGCAAGAAGCTCCTCGACTTCATGCTCAGCGAAGGCGCCCAGCGCGAGGTCAGCGCCGTCGGCGGCGGCTTCCCGGCCCGCAAGGACGTCAAGACCACCGACGCCAACGCCATCGAACTGGCCAAGCTGATGGAGGGCGTCGAGGTCTTCGAGCCGGACTGGGCGGACATCGACAAGAACCTGACGGCGTACGTCGACGCGTGGAAGTCCGCGACCGGAAGCTGAAGGTAACGGGTCTGGTCCAAGGCTCCGGTGTGGAGGGCGTGCGCCGGAGCCTCTCGAACATCCGGGCGATATTCTCGCCCATGTGACGACGCTGAACCGCCTCTCGCTGGGCTTTCTCCCTGCGGTCTCCTTCGACCAGGCCTATGGCGACCAGGAGCTTCGTGCTGCCGTGAACAGGCTGGTCGAGCACGGCGACTGGGGTCCGGCCCGCGATCTTCTGCTGGCGAGCGGCAGCGACTGGGCGCTGAAGGACCACCGGGTGCAGTACCTGTCCCTTCGCGCGGCGGGAAACCCGGTTCTGCGGGAGTGGGTCGAAGCGGACCGGGAGAGCGGCGATCCACTGACCGTTCTCTCGCGCGCGGAAATCATACGCGGGTGGACCGCCCGGGGTGGGAGGAGGGCGAAGTACGTCCCCAAGGACGCCTGGCCGACTTTCTTCGGCGCCTTGGCCCACGCGGACGACCTCGCCGCGCAGGCGAGTGAGCGGGCACCGCTCGACCCCACGCCGCTGGCGACCGCCGTGCAGATAGCGCGCGGGCTGTCGCTGCCGCGAAGAGAATTCGATGCCCGATGGGAGTCGTTGACCGCTCGCGATCCCCTGCACCGGACAGGGCACCGCCATGCTCTGCAGTACCTGTGCGCCAAGTGGAGCGGCTCCCACAAGGAGATGTTCCGCTTCGCCCGGAACGCGGCCGAGCAGGCTCCGGCGGGTCACCCACTCGTGGTGCTGCCGATGGTCGCCCAACTGGAGATGCGTCTGGCGAAGGGCAATGAGGGGACGGGATCAGGGCGCTTCGGAACGGATCTGGCCCGAGTCCGGGAACGTTGGAGCGAGGCGGAGCGGCAGCAACACCGCGCATTGTCGAGGATCACGCACTGCTCGCCCTCTACCTGAGCCTTCTGGGGCGTCGCCCCGAGGCCGCCGCCCATTTCAGGGCCATGGGCAGACATGCGTCCACCGAAGGATGGGTGTACGACAGTCTGGTACCTCGGTGGGCGTTCCTGAGGGCGCGTGCGGTCGCCCTGCGCTCGGCGGACGGCAACCAGAGGTCATGAGTTCAGCGTCGCCGTCCCGCCCTGCGCCGACAACCGGTACTGGACGATCGACGGGGTCGAGATCAGCACATCCTGATGACGCTGGGGGCGTCGCCACGGCGCTGTCGCGGCGCCCCCCTGACCAAGCCCGACGTCTTCCTCAGACCAGGTCGACGATGTCCGCGATCGAGTCCACGACCTTGGTCGGCCGGTACGGGAAACGCTCGATGTCCCCCGCTGCGGTCAGCCCCGTGAGCACGAGGAAGGTCTGCATACCGGCCTCCAGGCCTGCAAGGATGTCCGTGTCCATACGGTCTCCGATCATGGCGGAGCTCTCGGAGTGCGCCCCGATGACGTTCAGGCCCGTGCGCATCATCAGCGGGTTCGGCTTACCCACGAAGTACGGCTCCTTACCCGTCGCCTTCGTGATCAGGGCGGCGACAGAGCCGGTGGCAGGAAGAGGGCCCTGGGGCGACGGGCCGGTGTTGTCCGGGTTGGTGCAGATGAATCGGGCGCCGCTCTCGATCAGCCGGATCGCCTTCGTCAGCGCCTCGAACGAGTAGGTTCGCGTTTCACCCAAGATCACGAAATCGGGTTCAAGGTCGGTCATGACATAACCCGCATCGTGCAGCGCGGTCGTCAGGCCGGCCTCGCCGATGACGTAGGCCGTACCACCAGGGTGCTGGCTCTCGAGGAAGCTGGCCGTGGCGAGCGCCGATGTCCAGATGTTCTCGACGGGCACGTCGAGCCCGATCCGGTTCAGTCGGGCGTGAAGATCGCGTGCCGTGTAGATCGAGTTGTTCGTGAGGACCAGGAAGGGCTTGCCCGACGCGCGCAGCTTCTTGATGAATGCATCGGCTCCGGGTACTGGCACACCCTCGTGCATGAGCACCCCGTCCATGTCGGTGAGCCATGATTCGATGGGCTTGCGTTCTGTCATGGTGGAGGGCTCCTGCCGTACGCGGACTCCTGAGACGACCATGCTATGCATCTGGCGCCATCGGGTCCGGCACGTCTCGCCCCCCGGGATGCGGGACCCCCGATGGCATGTGCCTCCAGACGATCTCGACGAGTTCGGGGCGGAACATGCCTCGCTGCGCACCGCCCTTGCCTGCGCCGCTGATCACGACGGACTCGATGCTCCGCTGGATCTCCTGCCGCTTCATGTCCACCGTGTAGCTCTCCCACTCGCGGACGATGCGGGCGGCGGCGGAGCCCGCACGGCCAGGGGGGAGAGTCAGCCTGGACGCCTTCTCCCTGGCCTCCCTCTCCTTCTCCTCAAGGCGACGGATCTCACGGGCGAACTCTGACAGCGACAGCAGGTCGTCGGCTCGGAGCTGACGGGCCTCGGCCTTGTCGGCCTCGATCTGATTCAGCGTCGCCTTCGCTTGCGCCGCCTGAAGGTCTTCTTCTCCGGCCGACTGCGTATCGCGTGCCTGCTTGTTGAGGTTGTCGAGAAGAATCTTCTCGACGTGTTCCTCAATCGGGGGACCGCTTCGGGACAGCTTGCCGCACCCTCCATCGGCAACACGGCAGTAGTAGTAATACCCGTGCCTCTCGTAGCTGGTGGTGCCCCGCTGGTACACGCCGGAGGACAGGCCGCTTCCGCACTTCGCGCAACGTGCGATGCCGGTGAGGAGCCGCTTGGTGACCGTGCTCCCCTTCTTGCGGCCTCGTCCTCCGTTCCTACGGGAGTCCAGTGCGTCGACCAGCTCGTTCCACTCGTCGGGCGTGAAGATCGCCTCCCATTGGCCGACGACTGGAGTGCCGTCCGTGCGCTCGACAAGATACTCGGCAGGGTCCACTCGGCCGGATCGATCGCGGACCTGCTGCGGGATGTAAGCACGGTATCCGCACAGACGGGGGTTCCTCAGTACGTACCGGACACTGGTGTAACCGATGGTCTTTCCCTCTGGAGTCTGAGGACTGCGCACGCCCGATGCCGCCCAGTCCCTGTGGATGGTGGCAAGCGTCGCGCCCTTGAGTACGTCCGCTCCTGCCTTTCGGAGGAGTTCCGCCTCCCGCTCGTCGACGTGTACCGCGTCCTTCCACCCGAAGGCGCGTTGACCCTTGTGCGGCCTCCCAGCGGTGGCTTCGGCCAGCTTCTGCCGGGCGACGCGATGTGCCGCGTCCGCCGAGAACTTGTTCGCGATCGTCACGTAGATGCGGGCCTGGAAGCGGCCATCCACGGTGGTCAGGTCGTAGTCGCCCGCCGTGGTGGCGAAGACCAGAGGATGGTGGGTCTGCTCGTAGATGTCGATGAGACGCTCGAGGTCCCGCGGCTGTCGGGCGACGCGATCGATATTGCAGGCGAGGATGCCATTGATCACGCCTTTCCCGAGGTCGAGGACCATCTCCTCGAAGTCCTTGCGCTTGACACGCCGCTTGTAGGCCGAGGTGTCGTTGTCCTCGTAGAAGCGGTGCACCTCGTAGCCCTTGAGCTTGGCGAGGTCGTATACGTCCTCACGCTGGCGGACGAGGCCGTCGCGTCCGTCGCCCATCTGCCCGATGTCCGAGATCCGGATGTACCCACCGACCTTGAGCATGTGTGCCCCCACCTGCCAGTCTGCTTCTTTCGAGGTGGGTCGACCGTATGTGTTTTGTGCGTGCGGGGAGTGTGCGGACGTACTGGTTCACTCGATCGAGACGGTTTACTGATCAACTACGGCACCAGTGGCCGACCCCCTGCGGATGCGAGAAGCGCCGATCCGGGTGACCCTGCCAGTATCAGGAGGTCACGATGCGTTCAGCTCCCATTGCTCTCCGTGCCGCAGGGGCGGCCCTGGTGCTGGTCCTGGCACCCGCGGCCGGCGGCGCGTACGCCCACGACGGGGTGAAGGCCACCGTCACCCCGTCCACCGCCTCGCCCGGCGCCGACGTCGACGTGCGGGTCCAGGGCTGCAAGGGCACGACCGGCGCCGCCAAGTCCCCGGCGTTCGTCGCCGACGCGGAGCTCACCGGCCGGGACGGCGGGGGCAACCCGCTGTTCGGCGACACGACGATCAGGTCCGGCCTCAAGGACGGTACGTACAAGGTGAGCGTGACCTGTGACGGGCACGACCACCGCGACGCCGGCACCGTCCAGGTCCGGCACCGGCAGGAGCCCACCCACCGGCCGACGCACCACGCGACCCCGGTCGCCCCCGTCCGGGCCGGCGGGGGAGGCGCCGCCGCCTTCGCCGCGCCCGCGGCCCCCGGCGTCGCCCAGACGACCTCCGAGAGCGGCCTCGGCACCCCGTACACCCTGCTCGGCCTCGGCATGGCCGCGATCGCCGCCGTCGCGGTCGCCTTCCGCAGCTCCCGCCGCCGCGCCGGTACCGGCGGCGACGCCGAGTGACCGTGCCGCCCGGCACCCGCCCGGCGGGCTCCGGGCGACTCGTCACCGGCGTGGCCTGGGCGGTCCTGCTGTCCGGGCTCTGGCTCTGGGGGCGCGAGGCCACCGAAGGGTCCGGCGGCAGCTCCGCGCCGACCACCGGCGACATCGCCGCGGTCGGCCGCCCCCTCGGCGTCGCGCTGCCCCCGGCCCGCGCCCCCCTCCCGCCCCTCGAACCCCGGCGGGTCGACATCCCCTCCCTGGGCATCAGTGCGCCCGTCGCGGCACGCGGCCTGGACGACACGGGCGCCATCGATCCGCCGCCCTTCGAGATGCCCCACACGGTCGGCTGGTACGGCTCCGGCACCCGGCCGGGCTCGGTCGGCGCCGCCCTCCTCGTCGGCCACGTCGACACCGAGACCCGCCCGGCCGTCTTCTACGGCCTGAGCGCGGCCCGCCCCGGCGCGAAGGTCCGCGTCACCCGGACGGACGGATCGGTCGCCGAATTCACCGTCGACGACGTCCAGGTCTTCCCGCGCGAGGGCTTCGACGCGGCCAAGGTCTACGGCGCCCGCGACCCCCACCGCGCCGAGCTGCGCCTGATCACCTGCGGCGGCACGTTCGACCGGGCGGCCGGGGCGTACACGGCGAACGTGGTGGTGTCGGCGTACCTGACGGGGACGGCCGGGCGGTAGCGCGTCGGTAACCGCCCTGCGACGCACGGTAGTTGGGCCGGATCCTCCAGGGAAAGACCAAGACCCCCTCACCATCGGTGAGGGGGTCTTGGCTCTGCGTGCGCCGCCAGGGACTCGAACCCCGGACCCGCTGATTAAGAGTCAGCTGCTCTAACCAACTGAGCTAGCGGCGCCTGCTGACAAAGAGAACTCTACCCGACTCCCCGGGGTGCTCCTGACCAATACCGGTCGCCACCGGCCTGTCGGATGGTCGTATCAGGCCTTCGATCCGTCAAAATGCGATTTGTCCAGACAGTTGAGACACTGACGCCCGAAACAAGGGTCAAAAAGATCTTGACGAGTGTGGAGGGGAATCGCATGAGCGTGCCGGTTTTCGAGGAGTTCGAACCCGCGGCCGACTGCGGCTGCCCGGGCTGCGCCCGGCAGCGGCGCGACCTCGCCCTGGGCCTGCCCGTCCGGGCGGGCGGCCACCCGGCGGCCCACGGCGCCCGCCGCGCGCTGGTCCTGGTGACGGCGGCGGGCGTGGTTCTGGGCGGGGGCGGCGCCGGAGTGGCGACGGCCCTCACCGCCCCGCCGGGCGGCGCGACGGAGGCGGACCCGGCGGTGCTCCAGGAGCAGACGACGAGCCGGTCCGCCGACGCGGCCGGCTCCGCGGCCTCCGCCGACACCCCCTGGCCGGGTCCGGAGACCCCGCAGGGCGGACGCGGGCCGCTGCACGGTGCGCCGGGGCCCGGCCCGGACCCGGCCCCCGACGCCATCCCGACGACCAGTCAGATCTCCACGGAGACACTGCGGCAGACGACCCGCGCGGAGATCATCAACCGGGCCAAGACGTGGGTGTCGGCCCAGGTCCCGTACTCCATGGAGAAGTACTGGTCCGACGGTTACCGCCAGGACTGCTCCGGCTACATCTCCATGGCCTGGAACCTGCGCAGCAACGAGTGGACCGGCAGCCTCGACCGCTTCGCCGTACGGATCGACCGCACCGAGCTCCAGCCCGGCGACATCCTGCTCTTCCACAACCCGGCCAACCCGACCCGCGGCTCGCACGTCACGATCTTCGGCGGCTGGACCGACTACACCCACACCTCGTACATCGCCTACGAGCAGACGAAGCCGCGCACGCGGAAGCAGGCGACGCCCATGGCGTACTGGGAGAACTCCGACCGGTACGTGGCCTACCGCTACAAGGGCGTGGTGAGCGGCGGCACGGGCAGCGGGGCGGAGCCGACGGAGGCGACGCCGTTCCCGGGTACGGGGATGTTCGGCCCGGGCGCGAACAATTCCTACGTCACGCAGCTCGGGCAGCTCCTCGTCGCGCGCGGCGGCAAGAAGTACTACAGCCAGGGCCCCGGCCCCCGGTGGGGCGAGGCGGACCGGCGGGCGACCCAGGCGTTCCAGCTCGCGCAGGGCTGGAAGGGCGCGGAGGCGGACGGGCTGCCCGGGCCGCAGACGTGGCGGCTCCTCGTGACCGGCGGCGGCAAGGACATCGGCGGTTCGAGTGGTTCGGGCGCTCCGAGCGCGAATGCGACGGGGTTTCCCGGGCGTGGCTACTTCCGTCCGGGCCAATCCAGCGCATATGTGGAGAAGCTGGGCAAACAACTGGTGAAGCGGGGCTTCGGCAAGCACTACCTGTCGGGACCCGGTCCGCGCTGGACGGAGGCGGACCGCCGCAACGTCGAGGCGTTCCAGCGGGCACAGGGCTGGCGCGGCGCAGCGGCCGACGGCTACCCGGGCCCGGAGACCTGGCGGCGTTTGTTCCGATGACCCCGAGAGCATGAGGTGGACCCGAATGACGGCATCGACCCCGAACCCCGCGGACTCCGGCGCGGCGGCCTCACGTGACGCGGCCCGCACGGCGAGACGCCTGACGGACGGCTCGCTCCCGCGCACGACACCACCGGACCGCGCGCCGGGACCGACCCGAGAGCCGGCGCCCCTGACGGGGCCGATCCCGCCGGTGACGACGGCGTCCCTGACGGAACCGATCCCACCGGTGACGACGGCGCCGACGCCGGACCCGGAGCCCGAGCCGACGCCGACGCCTGGTGCGGGGTCGGGTGCGGGTGCGGCGGGGGCCGGGTCCGGGGCCGGGTCCGGGGCCGGGTCGGGGTCCGGTGCGGGGCCGGTGGCTCCGGCAGGTTCCGTGTCTGTGTCGGGTGCGGGGCCGGTGGCCTCGGTAGGGTCCGCGCCTGTGTCCGGTACGGAGCCGGTGGCTCCGGCGGGGGCCGCGCCCGTGTCGGGTACGGAGCCGGTGGCTCCGGCGGGGGCCGCGCCCGTGCCCCGTACGGAGCCGGTGCCGCCCACGGGCTCTGAGGCGGGTGCGCCGAAGGACCCTGCGGCCGCCCCGAAGGCGGCACCTTCGACCGGGCCCGCCCCCGGCGAGGGCGGGACCGGCCCCGGCACGGACCCGACCCGGGCCACGCCCGGCCCGTCGGCCGGGTCGGCCGCCCCGGCCGGACGTGCCCCCTCGATGGGGTCCGCCGCCGGTGCGGGGCCTGTCGCCCGGGCGGGGGTCGTCCCCGGCGTGGAGTCTGCCGCGCCGGCCGGGACCGCTCCCGGTGCGGGGCCTGTCGTCCGGACGGGGCCCGGTCCCGGCGACGGGGCTGTCGCCCCGGCAGGGCATGGTCCTTCGGTCGCGCACGCCCTCGACGCCGGGGTCGCCGTTCCGGACGGGGCGGTCTCCGATGGGGACGACCGCCGCCCGGGCGGTGCCGTTTCCGGTGCGTCGGCGGAGGACCCGGCACCCGTCCGGCCGGAGGCCCCCGGCGCGCTCGACTTCGCGCGGATCACCGGCGCGCGGGTCGGTGCGCTCGCGATGCCCGTCGCCGCCGTCGTGCGGGTCGCGCGGCGGAAGAACGTGATCGGGACCGAGACCACCGGCTCCATCCCGGTGCACCTGCTCTTCCGGGACGAGCCGGAGGCGGTCGTCCCGGTGGGCGACGACGAGGGGCCCGACACGATCGCCATGGCCGCGCCGACCCCTCCGGGGGCGCGTCGCAGGCCCGCCATCCCGGCTCCGTCGAAGGTCCAGGCCGCTCCGGCCAAGCCGGGCCCCGAGTCGCCGTCCGTGAAGCGGTCCAAACCCCTTCCCGCGGCTCCGGCCAAGGCCCGGCCCGGCAACAGGCCCCAGCCGCAGGGCAAGTCCAAGTCCCGCCCCGCCCCCACCGCCGACCCCGCGCTCGTCGAGCGGCCCGGGCCCGTGCTGCCCGGGTGGGTCGGGGTGGTCGCCGGGGCGCTGGCGATCGCCTGGTGCGCGGGGGTCGTGTGGTGGACGGGCGCGGTGCCCGCCGAGGCGGCGCGGATGCTGCGGCTGCCGGCGCGCCCGTACAACGGCATCGATCTCGGGCAGTGGGCCCTGCTCGCGCTGGGTGTCGTGGCCGCGCTGTTCGCGCTGGGTGGTCTCGGCCGCGGCCGGGTCGGGTACGCCTGGGTGCTGAGCCTGTTCGGCGACTACCGCGGCACGGTCCGCCGTACGGGCCTGCTGTGGGTGAGCCCGCTGCTGCTCCGCCGCCGGGTGGACGTCCGGCTGCGGCACTGGCGCAGTGAGCCGCTGTCGGCGGTGGACGCGAAGGGCACCGCGCTCGACGTGACCGTGCTGGTGGTGTGGCGGGTGCGGGACACGGTCCGGGCGGCGCTCGGGGTCGACGGGCACGAGGACTACCTGCGGGAGCAGGTGGAGGCGGCGATGGCCCGGGTCCTCTCGCAGCTTCCGGCGGACGCGTTCCACGAGGACGCCCCGACGCTGCGGGACGCGGAGGCGGTCGGCGAGGCCCTGACGCGGATGCTGTCGGCCGAGTGCGCACCGGTCGGCGTGGACGTGTTCTCGGCGCAGCCGACCCGTATCGAGTACGCCCCGGAGGTCGCCGCGGCGATGCAGCGGCGACGGATCGCCGCGATCGACGCGAAGCACCGGGACAGCGTCCTGACCTCGGTGGTGGACGCGGTCGACGACGTGGTCCACCGGCTGACCAGTCGTGGTCTCGTGGAGCTGGACGACTACGAGCGCAAGGCGCTGGTCAAGGATCTGACGGTGGCGTTCTACACGGGCAGGACGGGGCCGGTCGAGGGTGCCTGAGGGGATGGACAGCGTCACCTTCCGTCCCTACCTTGATACTTGGTCCAGACCAAAAGCAGTCCCCAGGCAACACCCGTACGCGCGCGCACGGCCCCACAGAACTCCCCACGTTCTCCAGGAGCGACAGCATGCGCAACAAGGCACTCGGGGCGGCGGTGGTGGCGCTCGGCATCGCCGGCGCCACCGTCCTCGCCACCGGCAGCGCCGGCAGCCACGGTTACACCGACGCGCCGATCAGCCGTCAGAAGCTCTGCGCCAACCGCACCGTGACCAACTGCGGCGACATCCAGTGGGAGCCGCAGTCGGTCGAGGGGCTCAAGGGCTTCCCGGCCGCGGGCCCCGCGGACGGGAGGATCTGCGCCGGCGGGAACTCCCGCTTCTCGCAGCTCGACGATCCCCGCGGCGGCGCCTGGCCCACGACGAAGCTCACGGCCGGGCAGAGCTACGGCTTCCGGTGGCAGTTCACCGCCCGCCACGCCACCACGGACTTCCGCTACTACATCACCAAGAACGGCTGGACCGGGACCAAGGCCCTGACCCGGGCCGACCTCGACCCCCAGCCGTTCCTGACCATCCCCTACAACAACCAGCAGCCGCCGTCGACGCTCACGCACTCCGGGACGATCCCGGCGGGCAAGACGGGGCGGCACCTGATCCTGGCGGTGTGGACGATCGCGGACACCGCGAACGCCTTCTACGCCTGCTCGGACGTCTCGTTCTGACCGTTCAGTTCTGATTGGGCGTCAGTTACAGTCCGGCCCATGAGGAGCGCGGACACCGTCGCGGAGCTCGTACGGCGCCAATGGGGCGACCACCGGACCGGCCTGAGGGACGAGCACCACACCCTCACCCACCACCAGGTCGCCGCCGGCGCCGCCGCGCGGGCCGCCCTGCTCGTGGACCTGATGCCACCCGTGCCGGGGGGTGAGCCACACCTCGGCATCCTGCTCGACAACACGCCGGAGTACCCGCTCTGGCTCGGCGCGGCGGCCCTCGCGGGGGCCGCCGTCGCCGGGATCAACCCCACCCGGCGCGGCCCCGAACTCGCCCGGGACGTCCGGCACACCGCCTGCCGGGTCCTCGTCACCCAGCGCGCCCACCTGCCGCTCCTCGACGGCCTCGCGCTGCCGGGCGTACGGATCCTGGTGACCGACACCGAGGCCTACCGGGAGTTCCTCGCGCCCTACGACGGCGCCCGCCCCGGAGACGCCGTCCTCGGTCCCGTACGCCCCGACAGCCGCTTCCTGCTCTCCTTCACCTCCGGTTCGACGGGCGCGCCGAAGGCCGCCCTCTGCAGCCAGGGGCGGCTCGCGGCCGCCGGCGCCTCGCTCGTCTCGCACTTCGGCGTCGGCCGGGACGACGTCCACTACATCTGCATGCCGATGTTCCACGGCAACGCCGTGATCGCCGACTGGGCGCCCGCCCTCGCCGCCGGGGCCGGAGTGGCGCTGCGGGCCCGCTTCTCGGCCTCCCGCTTCCTCCCCGACGTACGCCGCTTCGGCGCCACGTACTTCACCTACGTGGGCCGGGCCGTGCAGTACCTCCTCGCCACCCCACCGGGACCCGACGACCGCGCGCACCCGCTGCGGCTCGGCTTCGGCACGGAGGCGGGGGCGGTGGACGCGGCCCGCTTCCGGGAGCGCTTCGGGGTCCCGCTCGTGGAGGGGTACGGCTCCTCCGAGGGCGGCGCGGCGATCCAGCGGACCCCTGACACGCCGCCGGGCGCGATCGGCCGGGCGGCACCGGGCGACGACCTGGCGGTGATCGACACCGACACAGGCGTGGAATGCGCCCCGGCCCGCTTCTCGCCCACCGGTCGGCTCCTCAACGCCTCCGAGGCCGTCGGCGAGCTCGTCAATCGGGGCCGCTCGCCCTTCGAGGGGTACTGGCGCAACCCGGAGGCGGAGGCGGCCCGGCTGCGCGGCGGCTGGTACTGGACGGGTGACCTCTTCTACCGGGACCCGGACGGCTACCTCTACTTCGCGGGCCGTACGGACGACCGGCTGCGGGTCGACAGCGAGAACCTCGCGGCCGCGATGATCGAACACATCCTGGCCCGCTGGGACCGGGCCGCCGGGGTCGCCGTGTACGCGATACCCGACCCGGTGGCGGGCGACCAGGTCATGGCGGCCCTGGCCCTGCGCGAGGGGGCCGCCTTCGATCCGTCCGCCTTCGCCGACTTCCTCGCCGCCCAGCCGGACCTGGGCACCAAGATGCCCCCGCGCTTCGTCCGCGTCCTGCCCGGACTCCCGCTGACCGCCACCAACAAGATCCACCGGGTCGCCCTGCGCCGGGCCTCGTTCCACGGCCCGGATCCCGTCTGGTGGCGCCCCGCCCCGGACGCCCCCTACGAGCCCCTGACCGGGGCCGCGTTCGACACCCTCCGTGCCCACTACACCCGGCACGGCCGCCCCGAGGCGTACGGATAGCAGCTACTCCAGCGGGTCGCGGACCACCTCGGGCAGGCGCAGCAGGGCCTGGAGCGCGATGTACAGCTCGGCGGAGTCGAGGCGCCGCTCGAAGGACCGCCCGGAGAGCTGCTCGATGCGCCGCAGCCGGTACCGCACGGTGTTCGCGTGGCAGAACAGCAGCTTCGCCGCCTTCTCCGCCGAACCGTCCACCCGGAAGTACGTGGACATCGTGTGCAGCAGCTGATCGCGCTGCGCCTCGGGCAGGTCCATCAGCTCCCCGAGGACCTGGTGCCCGATCCGGGACGCCGTGGACGGCGAGCTCACCACCAGCATCGGCAGCGGGGCGTCGTCGAACAGCGAGACCGTCTCGTCCTGCGGCGCCGCCCCGGCGAGGGCGACCTGCGCGAGGTGGAGCGCCTGCGGTGTCTGGTCGAGGCGCGTGTAGCGGGGACTGACCCCGGCCCGGTGCACGGTCAGCAGCCGCAGCGTCTCGACGAGCCGGCCCATCGCCTCGTCGTCGCCGCGCATCGACACGATCCCGATCTGGGCGTCGGGGGTGAGCCGCCACGCCGACCCCATGTCCTGGTCGCGCAGCGCCGGTTCGATGTCCGGCAGCGCCTGCCGGGCGAGTCCGGGCACCTGGGCGACGACGACCGCGAAGGTCCCGTCGTACGGGAGGGTCAGCAGGTCCGCGGCCTCCAGGACGGAACCGGGGTTGCCCATCCCGCCGCGGAGCACGCAGTCGACGAGGGCCGAGCGCTGCCGGTCCCGCTGGACCGTCAGGGCGGCGGCGCGCTCGTTGTACGCGTTGACGACCGCCGTCACCGACTCGTCGTTGAACCGCCAGACGTCACCGGCCATCGCCACCAGCTCGGCGTCGGTCACGATCCCGGTGCGGCCGGCCTCGGCGACCATGGCTCCCCAGAAGTTCTGGTACCCGATCCGGAAGGCGGACTGGACCGCGGACAGCGGCACTCCCTGCTCGGCGCGCAGCCGCCCGGTGCGGCGGGGCGCGTCCAGCGGGACGTCCTCCTCGCGGGCGAGCCGGCGCAGGGTGAACTCGATGTTGTCGCGCACCGTCGCGTACAGCTCGTCGCGCGTCGTGGGCCCCGCGGCCTGGTAGACCGACAGCTCCTCGCGGATCCGGCGGGTCGTCGCCTCGGCGAGCTGCGGCAGCCGGCCGAGGAGAGCCGTGGCCAGTCGTCCCGCCGCGTCGGCCGATGCGGCGGCCGGTCCTTCGCTCGTACCGGTGGATTCTTCGCTGAGCAGTGCCCCCATGCCGTCACCGTAGGCGGGCCGGGGCGCGGCCCGGGGGCCCGACGGGCGGCCGGTGGCGGCCCCGGTGACGGTGCCGTGGCCGAATACGGCGCTTGTCGTACGCGCGTTCGTTGAGTGGGGGGAGTCGGGAGTGTTGACGCCGGTCCCGTTGTCCCGGGCGACAAAAGTGGAGGGCCCCCGCTGTCCACGGCGACAGCATCCGCGCCGGGGCGGTTGCCGTACCCCGCCGGGCTCGTTCTCCGGGCACCGCTGAGAGTCGAAGGAGTGATCACGTCATGGACGGCACCGTGCTGGAACGCGACCTCGTGATGGACCTGCTGCTGGCACCCGGGCACAGCGTCCCGGTCCCGACCCGCCTGACGTACCGGGCGGCGGACCCCTTCGCCGTACGGATCGTGTTCCACGCCGACGCGGCGGCCCCGGTCGCCCCGGTCGTGTGGACCTTCGCCCGCGAGCTCCTCCTCGAAGGGCTCTTCCGGCCGGTCGGCGAAGGAGACGTCCGGGTGTGGCCGACGGAGTCCGGCGCCGGGAGCGAGCTGAACATCCTGCTGCGGTCACCCGACGGCGACGCCTTCCTGCGCTCCCGGGCCGCCGAGGTCTCCGTCTTCGTCGGCCACACCCTCGACGTGGTCCCGCCCGGCACCGAGACCGACGACACCGGCATGGCCCGCCTCCTGGACGCCCTCCTCGGCCCGGACCCCTGCCCCTGACACCCCGGGAGAGGCCGACCCCGGGACAGGTAGGGCCCGCCCCACCCTCCGTACGCCCTCCAGGGCCATGGTCCCGCCCGCGCACCCGCCCTACCGTGGGGCGGCATGGAACCCCGTACCCCCTGGCAGGCGCTCGTCCGGTCCCGGTATCCGCGCAGTTCCTGGCCCTGGCGGTCCGCCGGTCACCTGGCCGGCGGGGCCGTCTTCGGGGCCCTCGCCTGCGCCGTGCTCGTGGTGCTCGGGCTGTTCTCGCTGGTCCTCGTCGGGCTGCCCCTACTCCTCCTCTCCGGGCTCGTCCTCGGCCGGGTCGAGCGCCTGCGGCTCCGGCTCGTCGACCTCGACCCCGCGCCCGACCCGCACCGCGTGCCCACCGCGCCCGGCCTGGCCGCCTGGCTCCGGACCCGAACCGGAGAGCAGGCCACCTGGCGGGAGCTCGCGTACGCCCTGCTGCTCGCCACCGTCCTGTGGCCCCTCGACCTCCTCGCCCTCGCCGTCGGCATCGGCCTGCCCGCAGCCCTCCTCTCCGCCCCCCTCCAGCTGGCCGTGGACGGCCACGAGGCCAAGGTCGTCAAGGCGTACCTGGTCACCTCCTACCCCGAGGCCTTCGGCGCCGCCCTCATCGGCGCGGTCCTCCTCGTGGCCCTCGCCTATCCCCTCGCCGCCGTCGCCGGAGCCCGCGCCGCCCTCGCCCGCGCCCTGCTCACCCCGCGCGAGACCGAGCGGCCGGGCGCGATCGGCGAGGTCATCGCCTCCCGCGCCCGGCTCGTCGACGCCTTCGAGGCCGAGCGGCGCCGGATC
The DNA here is from genome assembly GCF_055602235.1 of Streptomyces sp. NPDC037410. Taxonomy (NCBI): domain Bacteria; kingdom Bacillati; phylum Actinomycetota; class Actinomycetes; order Kitasatosporales; family Streptomycetaceae; genus Streptomyces; species Streptomyces sp. NPDC037410. The sequence goes on from NZ_JBVJWR010000007.1 coordinate 129,817, forward strand.
GAGCGCGACCTCCACGACGGGGCCCAGCAGCGCCTGGTCGCCCTCACCATGACCCTGGGCCTGGCCCGCCTCGACGCCCCGCCCGGCGGGCCGCTCGCCGAGCAGCTGGCCAAGGCCCACACGGAGGCCGGGCAGGTCCTGACCGAGCTGCGCGAGCTGATCCACGGCATCCACCCCCAGGTCCTCGCCGACTACGGGCTCGGCCCGGCGCTCGCCGACGCCGCCGACCGCTCCGCCGTCCCCGTCGACACCGACGCCGACGCGCTGCCCCGGCTGCCGGTGAGCGTCGAGAGCGCCGGGTACTTCGCCGGCTGCGAGGCCCTCGCCAACATCGGCAAGCACAGCGGCGCCCGCCGGGCCCGGATCACCGCCCGGCACACCGGCGGCGCCCTGCGGCTCGACGTCGAGGACGACGGGCACGGCGGCGCCGACCCGGCCCGGGGCTCCGGGCTCACCGGACTCGCCGACCGGATCGCCGTCCTCGATGGCACACTGACGATCACCAGCCCGCCGGGCGGGCCGACCCTCCTCCGAGTGGAGATCCCGTGCAGCGCTCTCTCCGCGTCGTCCTCGCCGAGGACGGCGTCCTCCTCCGCGAGGGACTGATCGGGCTCCTGGCCCGCTTCGGCCACGAGGTCGTCGCCGCCGTCGGCGACGCCGACGCGCTGCGCGAGGCGGTCGCCGCCCACGAGCCCGACGTCGTCGTGACCGACGTCCGGATGCCGCCCGGCTTCCAGGACGAGGGCCTGCGCGCGGCGGTCGCGCTGCGCGCCGAGCGGCCCGCCCTGCCGGTCCTCGTCCTCAGCCAGTACGTGCAGCGCAGCTACGCCGCCGACCTCCTCGACGCGGGCGACGGCACCGGTGTCGGCTACCTCCTGAAGGACCGGGTCGGGCAGGTGGAGGAGTTCGCGGACGCCCTGGCCCGGGTCGCGGACGGCGGCACGGTCGTCGACCCGGAGGTCGTGCGGCAGCTCCTTCGCCGGCACCGGGACCCCCTGGAGGCGCTGACCCCGCGCGAGCGCGAGGTGCTGGGGCTCGTCGCGGAGGGCCGTTCCAACGGGGCGATCGCCCGCCGTCTGGTCGTGACCGAGGCCGCCGTCGGCAAGCACATCGGCAACATCCTGGCGAAGCTGGACCTGCCGCCGGCCGAGGACACCCACCGCCGGGTCCTCGCCGTCCTCACGTACCTCCGGGCCTGACGTACCTCAAGGCCTGACGTACCTCAAGGCCTGACGTACCTCCGGGCATGCAAGAAGGCCCCCTCACCGAAGTGAGGGGGCCTTCCCTGTCTGTGCGCCGCCAGGGACTCGAACCCCGGACCCGCTGATTAAGAGTCAGCTGCTCTAACCAACTGAGCTAGCGGCGCCTGCTGACAGAGAAAATACTACCTGGTCCCGAGGGGTGCTCGTGACCACCCCGCCGGGACCCCCGTCCGTGCGCCTTCCCGCGCCTCAGATCGCCAGCGACAGCACCACCGGAGCCGCCCGCCGGTTCAGCGTGTCGGCCGCCGCGCGCAGCCGGTGGGCGTGCTCGATCGGCAGGGACAGTGCCAGGCAGCCCACGGCAGAGCCCGCCGTCAGCGGGACGGCCGCGCAGACCGTGCCCACCGCGTACTCCTGGAGGTCGAGCACGGGGACGGTCGCCGGCTGGCTGTCCAGCTTCGAGAACAGGATCCGCTCACTGGTGATCGTCCGGGAGGTCAGCCGGGCGATCTTGTGCCGGGACAGGTGGTCCCGGCGGCCGTTCTGGTCGAGCTGCGTGAGCAGGCACTTGCCGACCGCGCTGGCGTGCGCCGCCGAGCGGAAGTCCACCCACTCGTTGACCTTGGGCGTGCGAGGACCGTCGGCGAACTGGGTGATCTTCACCTCACCGTCGATGTACCGGCTGATGTAGACCGCGGCACCGACGGAGTCGCGAAGCTCGGTCAGGGTCTCCTGGAGCTTGGCCTCCAGGGCTTCGCGGCGGGTCAGGCCGGAGCCGAGGAGGACGAGGGAGTCCCCGATCACGTACGCGCCGTCGGCGACCTGCTCGACGTACCCCTCACGGCGGAGCATGAGGAGGAGCGAGGACAGGTGGGCGACGGGCAGGCCGGTCTCGCGCGCGATCTGGACGTCTGTCACTCCGCCACCGTGCCGCGAGACCGTCTCGAGGACGCGCAGGGCGTATTGCACCGAGTGGAACGGCGCAGTGGGCTCGGGCTTCAGCGCCACGGTTTCCCCCTACCAGGTTGTGACCGCAAGCTTTCGTACCACGATAACCGCCAAGCACCGTTTACGGGGCGGCTGTTGGCGAGAATGATGCGCGGCATCGGGCCCCTGGGCTGCGACGCGCCACCCTGGCATATGCCCACGTCATGAGTGGTGCGCAGAGGCTCAGGTCAGCGCCGTGCGCGCCCGCGCCGACGTCGTTCCCCGGCCACCGGCGGAGGGCGAAAATTTTCCGCCGGAATAAGCGGAGACACCCTCCTGTTGTCGCTCTGACGTATCTGCACGTGTGCCGAGGAGGGTCCCGACGGTGTCCGACGCTATTCGAGGAGAGGCGCGGGGAACCGCGCCCGTACCGCTGTCCGTACTGGACCTGGTGACGGTCGGCAGCGGGCGGACCGCGACCCAGGCGCTCGCCACCAGCGTCGAGCTCAGCCGGCTCGCCGAGCGGCGCGGCTTCCACCGCCACTGGGTGGCCGAGCACCACTCCATGCCCGGGGTCGCCTCCTCCTCCCCGGCCGTGATCCTGGCCCACCTCGCCGCCCATACGCACCGCATCCGGCTCGGCTCCGGCGGCGTCATGCTCCCGAACCACGCCCCGCTCGTCGTCGCCGAGCAGTTCGGCACCCTGGAGGCCCTCGCCCCGGGCCGGATCGACCTCGGCCTGGGCCGCGCGCCCGGCACCGACGGCGCCACGGCCGCCGCCCTGCGCCGCAGCGACACGCTGAACGAGGGCGCCGACGACTTCCCCGAGCAGCTGGCCGAGCTGACCCGGTTCCTGGACGACGACTTCCCGGACGGGCACCCGTACGCCCGGATCCACGCCGTGCCCGGGCCGGTGCAGGGCCCGAAGGGGCGGCCGCCGGTCTGGCTGCTCGGCTCCTCCGGCTTCAGCGCCCGCCTCGCGGGGCTGCTCGGGCTGCCGTTCGCCTTCGCCCACCACTTCTCGGCCCGGAACACGATCCCGGCGCTCGACCTCTACCGGGACTCCTTCCGGCCCTCGGAGGTCCTCGACGCGCCGTACGCGATGATCGGCGTCTCGGCGTTCGCCGCCGAGGAGGCGGCCGAGGCCCGCCGCCAGGTCCTCGCCGGTGCGCTCGCGATGCTGCGGCTGCGCACCGGCCGGCCGGGTCTGGTGCCGACGCCGGAGGAGGCGGAGGCGTACGGATTCAGCCCGGCCGAGCGGGAGTTCGTGGACGGCTGGCTCGCGAACGTCGTGTACGGCACGCCGGACGAGGTGCGCGACGGCCTGGACGGCCTGCGGAAGCGGACGGGCGCGGACGAGCTGATGATCACGGCCAACGGGCACGGCGGCGCGGAGCGGGTGCGGAGCTACGAGCTGATCGCGGACGCGTACGGGCTGCCGGAGGCGTGAAGCCCTCGATTTTCCGAGCCGGTTGGTTCACTCCGGAACGAACCACCGCCCTCCCCTAAGTGAACCTTAAACCGCTCGTCACCGATGGTGGCGGGCGGTTCTCTTTTGTGCTTCACGGCTCTGACAAGGGCTTTCTTCATCAAATTGGTCTAGTCCTCAATCTGGACCAGACCATTGACGCGCTGTTCACGCGGCGGATATCACTGCTCCAACTTCCGTACCGCCACCCCCACTCGGAGGCAGCACGTGCACCCCCGTAAGCCCTTGATCGCCGCGCTCCTCAGCTCGGCCCTCGCCGCCGGCGCCCTCGCCGCCACGGCCGGACTCGGCTCCGCCCAGGCCGCCGAGACCGGCACCACCGCCTCCACGGGCGGCGTGAAAATCGCGTACTACGACCAGTGGAGCGTCTACGGGAACGCCTTCTACCCGAAGCAGCTCGACGAGCGGGGGATCGCGGCCGACCTGGACGTCATCAACTACTCGTTCGGCAACATCCACCCCACCGACCTCACCTGTTTCGAGGCGAACAAGGCCGCGGGCGACGACGCCAACCCCAGCGCGGGTGACGGCGCCGGCGACTCGTACGCCGACTACCAGAAGTCCTTCTCCGCGGCGGACAGCGTCGACGGGGTCGCCGACAAGTGGGACCAGCCGATCGTGGGCGTCTTCAACCAGTTCAAGGAGCTGAAGGCGAAGCACCCCCAGCTGAAGATCAACATCTCGATCGGTGGCTGGACCTACTCCAAGTACTTCTCGGACGCGGCCAAGACCGACGCGAGCCGCAAGAAGCTCGTCGCCTCCTGCATCAAGCAGTACATCCAGGGCGACCTGCCCGTCGAGGGCGGCTTCGGCGGCGCCGGCTCCGCCGCCGGCATCTTCGACGGCATCGACATCGACTGGGAGTACCCCGGCTCGGCCGACGGCCACCTCGGCAACCACTACGCCCCCGAGGACAAGCAGAACTTCACGCTCCTCCTCGCCGAGTTCCGCAAGCAGCTCGACGAGTACGGCGCGGCCCACGGCGGCAAGAAGTACCTCCTGACCGCCGCGCTCCCGGCCGGCCAGGACAAGATCAAGAACATCGAGACGGACAAGATCGGCGCGTACCTCGACTACGCGAACATCATGACGTACGACATGCACGGCGCCTGGGACGGCGACGGGCCGACGTACCACCAGTCCCCGCTGTACTCCGGCACGAACGACCCGACCGACGTCATCAAGCCGGGCACCGAGAAGTACTCGATCGACAACGCGATCGACTCCTGGATCGACGGCAAGCCCGCCTACGGCATCACCGGCGGCTTCCCGGCGAACAAGCTGACCCTCGGCTACGAGTTCTACTACCGCGGCTGGAAGGGCGTCCCCGCCGGGACCACCAACGGCCTCGCGCAGACGGCGACCGGCGGCTCCGGCGCCCGTCCGCTGAGCCAGGCGGCCGGCATCGCGTACTACAAGGAGCTCGGCGGCATCGTCGACAACGCGGCCACCACCTTCTGGGACGACCAGGCCAAGTCCGCGTACTTCTACAAGGACGGCGAGTTCTTCACCGGTCTGGACAAGCGCACCATCCAGGCCCGTGCCGACTACGCCCACCAGCGCGGTCTCGCCGGCGCGATGATGTACTCGCTCCTCGGCCTCGACGCCAACGCCACGCTCTTCAAGGACATCGTGACGGCGGTCGGCTCGTCCCCGACGACCCCGACCACCCCGCCCACGACCCCGCCGACGACGCCTCCCACCACCCCGCCCACGACCCCGCCGACCACCCCGCCCACCACGCCTCCGACGCCGCCGCCCACCGGCTGCACCGCCCCGGCGTACGTGGCCGGCCAGGTCTACACCGGCGGCCAGACCGTCTCCTACGGCGGCCACAACTGGAAGGCCAAGTGGTGGACGCAGAACGAGACGCCCGGCAGCACCGGCGAGTGGGGTGTCTGGCAGGACCTCGGCGCCTGCTGACCCTCCGCTGACACCCGTATGACCACTGCCCCCGCCCGGAATGTCCCTCCGGCCGGGGGCAGTTCCATGTCTCCGCCGCTATACCGGCAGCGGTTCCGTGCCGATCAGTTCCGCGATGCGGTCCGGGGCCACCGCCCGCGAGTACAGCCAGCCCTGCCCGGTGTCGCAGCCGATCCGCCGCAGCCGGCTGGCCTGCCCGGCCGTCTCGACGCACTCGGCGGTCACCGTCAGGCCGAGCCGGTGCGCGAGGTGCACGAGCGCCTCGACGATCAGCTCGTCCGCCGGGTTGGCGTGCTCCTCGTCCTGGAAGCCGCGCACGAACGAGCCGTCCAGTTTGAGCACGGAGACCGGCAGCCGGCTCAGATAGGCGAGGTTCGAGTAGCCGGTGCCGAAGTCGTCGATCGCGATCCGCACCCCCATGTCGCTCAGCGCCTGGAGCGCCTGGAGGGGCCGGCCGTTGGAGCCCATCACCGCGGACTCGGTCAGCTCCAGCTGGAGCAGGTGCGGCGCGAGACCGGTCTCGGCGAGGATGCCGGCGACGTCGGCGACCAGGTCGGAGTCCCAGACCTGACGGACCGCCACGTTGACGCTGACGAAGATCGGGCGCTCGCGCGGATGGTCCTTCTGCCACTGGCGGGCCTGCCGGCACGCGGTGTTGAGGACCCACCGGCCCAGCTCCACGATGGAGCCGTCCTCCTCGGCGATGCCGATGAACCGATTCGGCGCGAGCGAGCCGAACTGCGGGTGGTTCCAGCGCACCAGCGCCTCCACCCCGCGCACCGCCCCGTCGGCCAGGTCCACGAGCGGCTGGTACTCCAGGGCGAACTCCCCGCGCTCCACGGCCGGCCGCAGGGTGGAGGAGAGGGACTGCCGGGTCATCCGGTGGGCGTTGCGCTCGGGGTCGAAGAGCGTCCAGCGGCCCTTGCCGTCCGCCTTCGCCCAGTACAGCGTGGTGTCGGCGGCCTGCATCAGCGCGGTCGCCGTCGTCCCGTGCCCGACGCGCTCGACCACGCCGATCGAGGCGGAGACCGAGAGCCGCTGGCCGCCCAGGTCGAAGGGGAGCTGGAGGGCGTCGAGCACCGAGCGCGCCAGGTCCGCCAGTTGTTCGGTGCCGGTGGAGTCCTCGACCAGGATCGCGAACTCGTCGCCGCCGAGCCGGGCCACGAGGTGGCCGCCGTTGCGGGTGTAGCCGTCGCTGTCCGCGCACTGGGTCAGCCGGGTGGCGACGGCGGCCAGGAGCCGGTCGCCGACCCGGTGGCCGAGGGTGTCGTTGACCGCCTTGAAGCCGTCGAGGTCCAGGTAGCAGAGACCGATCCGCCCTGTTCTGCCATAGTCGTACGACTCGTATGACTCGTACGACTGGTGCGATCCCGGTGGCTGGGTCGCGTCGGAGTCGGCGTCCTGCGCGGCGGCGTCCTGCGCCGCGGCCTCCAGGGCCGCCGAGAGGCGCTCGAAGAACAGCGCCCGGTTGGGCAGCCGCGTCACCGGGTCGTGCATCTTGAGGTGGCGCAGCCGCGCGTGCAGCTCGCGCCGGTCGCTGATGTCCGCGATCGACAGCAGGACGCGCCGGCTGTCGGGCACGGGGGCGACGGTGACCTCGGCCCACAGCGAGCGCCCGTCGGCGTGCTTGAGGCGCCGGGTGCAGCGGAAGCGGGAGCGGCCGCCGCCGAGCACCTCGCGGTACGCGTGCCAGGTGCGGGCGTCGGAGGCGAGGTCGACGAGGTCGGCCGCGGCCTGCTCCTCGAGCGCGGCGGGATCGGTGCCGAGGAGGGTGCCGAAGGAGTCGTTCGCGACGACGACGACGCCGTCCTCGTCGACGACGGCCATCGCGAGCTGGGCGACCCGGAAGGCGGCACGGCAGTCGCGGAGTTCGGCCGCGCGTCGCGCGAGGTGACGCTCCGTGAGTGCGGGCTCGGCCGCGTGTGTCTCCGCCGGCTCTGGGTGCACCGGTCCTTCGGGGGTTCCGTTCACCGCTCGCTCCCGTGCAGTCGGGCCGGTCACATGTGGTCGGGATGGTCGGCCAAGGAAGAGTGAGCCGATCATAGAGCCAGCCGGGGGAGCGTTCCAGCTCCGAGGGGTCCCCGAGGGGGCCCGGGCGCTGTGAGGCCGTCCACCGGATGCCCCCGCCCGATCGTTTCTGCGCGGGTCTGACACGGGTCGTTGAGGCCATGACCGAATGTGACTTTCCGTGAGCTGAAGCGCGCTCGTGTCGCGTCGACCCCGTGGCGCGCCCTCACCCGACCGGGGCAGCGGAAACATGCGAAACGCCGCAAACCATCACAAGGTGGGTGGGGTGTCCCGCATTCCCGATCCGGAGGTCCACGTGAGGGCTCAGCAGCCACCCGGGGGAGTGGAACGCCCGCGGCTGCGTGCCGGCGCGGCGGCCTTCACCTCGCTCGCCGCCCTGGCCGCCACCGGGCTCGTCGCGGGCCCCGCCGTCGGCGCGTCCTCGGCGAGTCCCTGCGCCCTGCCCCGTACCGCCGCCCACCACTCGCTCGGCCTCGACACCTGGAACGGCGCCTATACGCGGCCGAACCAGAACCTCGACGCGGTCATGATCTTCCTGTCCTTCCCGGACTCCGCACCGCTCACCGAACCGGCCGAACTCGCCGCCGACCACTTCCCCGCCACCAGCGAGTTCTTCGACCGCGCCTCCTACGGTCGCTTCCGCCTCCGCCCGCACCCCCAGAAGGCCTGGACCCCGATGCCGCACGCGTCGGAGGCGTACGACATACGGCGGGACTGGGACGCCGGGAAGCGGGCCACGTACCTCCGCGACGCGATCGCGGCCGCCGACAAGGACGTCGACTTCTCCCGGTACGACATCGTCTACCTGGTCGCCGACCCGGACGCACCCGGCGTGGACTCCGACGCGACCAAGGTCGTCAACCTGGACCGCCCGCTGGAGGCCGACGGCACCGAGATCAAGCGCGTCGTCACGGTCTTCGAGCGGCACCCGCCCGACCGCAACGTCCTGGCCCACGAGACCGGCCACGTCTTCGACCTGCCCGACCTCTACCACCGGCCCGTCGACGGCAAGGGCGACTGGGACACCCATGTGGGGGACTGGGACGTCATGGGCAGCCAGTTCGGGCTTTCCCCGGACCTCTTCGGCTGGCACAAGTGGAAGCTCGGCTGGCTCTCCCGCGCCCAGGTCACCTGCGTCCAGGGCACCGGATCCCGCCTGGTCAGCCTGGAGCCGACCGACGCCCCGCCCACGGCGGGCGGCACCCTCGGTACCCGGCTCGCCGTCGTCCGCACCGGCCCCGACAGCGTCCTGGCGATCGAGGCCCGGAGCAGCGCCGGGAACGACGCCGACACCTGCGCCGAGGGCGTGCTCGTCTACCGGGTCCGCAACGACGCGGCCTCCGGCGAGGGCCCGGTCGAGGTCGTGGACGCGCACCCGGACACCCAGGCGTGCGTGGAGCGCTCCGTCTACCCGCCGCTCGCGGACGCCCCCCTGGAGGAGGGCGAGACGCTGACCGTGCCCGGGAGCGGGGTGCGGATCGAGGTGACGGACCGCACCGAGGCGGGCGTCTGGACGGTGAAGATCACGCCTCCCCGGGGCGCCTGACCGGGAACACCCGGGAACACGAAGAAGCCCCCCGCTTCCGCGAGGGGCTTCTTCTGTCGGTGCGCCGCCAGGGACTCGAACCCCGGACCCGCTGATTAAGAGTCAGCTGCTCTAACCAACTGAGCTAGCGGCGCCTGCTGACGTCGTAGACATTAGCATCCGGATCGGCGGGAGGAAAAATCGATACCCGCACGTCGGCGGCGGAGGCCGCCCGGGCGGCCCGCACGCAGGCCCAGAGCAGGACCTCGGGGCCGGGTAGCCACGGGTGCCGGGAGTCGGGCGCCACCAGCCAGCGGGGCCCGGCGGCGTCGGACGGCACGAGCGCGGGCGCGGTCACGGCGTCCCCTACCCCGTGGCAGAGCAGCCGGGGGACCGCCTCCCCCCATTCCTCCCAGTCGAGCAGCGCCGGCAGTCGCTGGGCCGTCCCGGGCGCGGCGAACAGCATCATCCGGCCCCGGTGCATCGCGACGGGCCCCGAGCCCGGGCCCTCCTCCCACAGCCGGTCCAGCATCCGGCGCCCGAAGACCGGGTCCACGTTGACGACGTCGAAGACCGTCCCGCAGGGCAGCGCCGCCGGGGACGCCGGCCGGGACTCCCAGCGGGTCAGCGCGGCGCCGTCGCGGCCCCCGGCGGCCGAGGCGAGCCAGGCGGCCCCGTCGGCGGTCACGCGGGCCGTCTGGTGCCGCCCCTCATCGCCCTCCCGGAGGAACCGGAAGATGTCGTGCGGGGTCTCTTCGCGCAGCCAGGTCGTCATGGATCCAGGTCTACCGGGCGTGATCCCGCGATTGCCGAGGGTTCCCGGAATCCCGGACAGGAGGGGTGGGCGAGGAGTATCGTGCCCCCTCGGCATATGCCAGGGGTGGTTTTCGGTCAGACGTACGGCTCCGAGCCACGCGGGCGCGGGCGCGCCTCCGGCGCCCGGGCCGACGCGCGCCTCCGGCGCCCGGGCCGACGCGCGCCTCCGGCGCCCGGGCCGACGCGCGCCCCAGCACCGGGCCGACGCGCGCCCCAGCGCCGGATCGACGCGCCCCCCTGCCCCGGGCCGACGCGTACCCCAGCGCCGGATCGGCGCGCGCACCCCTGCCTCGGGTCGACGCGCGCCCCCGCGCCTGGCCGACGCGCGCCCCCGCACCGGGTCGACGCGCGCCCCGGCTCAGTCCTCCGTCGGCTGCCCGTTCGTCCGGATCAGGCCCTCGCCGAACTCGATCATCTTCCGGGCGTAGTCCTCGGTCCACTGGGCCCGCTCGGCGACGTCCGCCGCCGTCAGCCGGTCGAACCGGCGCGGATCCGCGAGCTGCGCGGCCGCGATCGCCTGGAACTCGGTCGCCCGGTCCGTCGCCGCCCGGAACGCGAGCGTCAGCTCCGTCGCCCGGGACAGCAGCTCGCGGGGGTCCTCTATCGACTCCAGGTCGAAGAAGTGCTCCGGATCGGCGGTCGCCTCGGCAGGCTCGAAGATCAGCGGTGCCGGCCGAAGCCGCCGCTGTGTGCTCCGCTCCGCGGGTTCCGCCATCGTTCTTCTCCTCCTCGCACAGGCACGGCCCGGAATCCCGGGCCGTCTTCCATTGTCCCGCGCCCCGCAAGAGCGCGAACCCCCACCTCGCGCGCCCCCTAGGGCGTGCCGAGGCCGCGCAGGAGCAGGCGGAGGCCGCCGAAGAACTCCTCGTCCGGTCCGATCGCGCGGGCGTCGCGCGCGGTCTCGGCGAGCCGGGGGAAGAGGTCGGCGGGCAGCGAGGCGATGACGTCCGTGCCCCGGCCGGCGAGCGGCCCGAGGTGTTCGAGCTGGATGGCGCCGGTCACGTACCCGTGGAGCGAGCGCAGGGCGACGACCCGGTTCCCGCCGTCGATCCCCGCCTCCGTGAGGATCCCGAGCACGGTCTCCGACCAGCGCAGGCCGCCGGAGGCCCGGTGCCGGTGGGTGACGGTCAGCGGGATGGCCGCCGGATGCCGGACGACGGCGTCGCGCAGCCGCCCCACCATCAGCTCGACACGGTCGCGCCAGGGGGCCCCGGGGGCGGGGGGCGTGGTGTCGACGGCGGCCAGGATCCGCTCGACCACGAGTCCTTCCAGCTCGTCGCGGTCGGCCACGTACCGGTAGAGCCCCATGGGACTCATGCCGAGCTCCTTGGCGACCGTGCGCATGGAGAGGGCGGCGAGGCCGTCGCGGTCGATGACGGCGAGGGCGGCGGCGGACAGCCGGTCCGGGGAGAGGGAGCGGGGGCGTGGCATGGCGGTTGACAGCGTACGCCCTACGCCTACGCTGTTAGGAGTACGGCGTACGCCTACGAGCCCAGGTGTGCGGAGTACGCCTACGAGCCCAGGTGTGCGGAGTACGCCTACGCCCAGGTGTGCGGCGTACGCCCACGCGCCTCTCCGAGGAAGGTGTCCCATGCGCTCAGCCCCGACCCCGCCCCGCACGCACGGCCGGCTGCGGCCCGGCCGGGCCGTCCCCGCCCGGACGCTCGCCCCGGTCCTCGGGCCTCCGCTCGCCCTCCCGGACCCCGAGCGCCCCACCCACGTCCAGTTCCGGCGCTTCGCCGGCTGCCCGGTCTGCAACCTGCACCTGCGGTCGGTGGTCCTGCGGCACGAGGAGATCGAACGGGCCGGGATCAGGGAGGTCGTGCTCTTCCACTCGCCGGCCGAGGAACTCCGCGCACACGTGGAACACCTGCCGTTCCCCGTGGTCGCCGACCCCGACCGGCTGCTGTACGCGGAGTTCGGCGTGGAGTGCCACCGCCGGGCCCTGCTCGACCCGCGCGCCTGGCCGGCGATCGCCCGGGCCGTGCTCCGCAGCACGTGGCGGCTCCTCCGCGGCCGCGAACGGCCCCCGGCCGCCTCCCAGCCCGCCGGCCGGCTCGGCCTCCCCGCCGACTTCCTGATCACCCCGGACGGCCGCATCGCCGCCGTGAAGTACGGCGAGCACGCCTACGACCAGTGGTCCGTGGACGAACTCCTCACCCACGCGGCCGCGCTCAGGGCGTCCAGCTGACCCGGTGTTCCTCCAGGTGGGAGAGGACCGCGTGGTTCGCCTCCCAGCCGTCCGGGAACGAGACCGCGACGCCCAGTTGCACCGGATCCGTCGACGGGTGTTCGTCGAGGAGTTCCGCCACGCCCGCGCGGCACACCACGATGCAGGCGTGGCGGTGCCGGGAGGCCAGGACGCACAGGCGGCCCGTCTCCAGGTGGAAGGCCGTCGCGTCCGGGCGGCCCGAGAGCGGGTGGAGGACGACCGTCACGTCGTACTCGCGGCCCTGGAGCCGGTTCGCGGTGTCCACCGTCACGCCCGCCACCCCCAGGTCCGCCAGTGCCGCCCGGACCGCCGCCGCCTGGTCGCGGTGCGCGGTGCCGACGGCGATCCGGTCCGGGGTGAGCGGGACCGGGGTCTCCGAGCGCTCCGAGACCGCCGAGCCGCGCCGGTCCAGGAGCCGGCGCACCACCACGGCGATCGCGCCGACCGCCTCGGGATCGGTGCGCGGGGTGTGCCGGGCCGGGAGCTCCAGGAGGCCCCAGCCGGACTCCGCCGCCTCGTCGAGGACCCGGTCCGGGGCCGAGCCGTCCGAGGCCGCGCCGAAGGACAGCTTCCGGTCGCCGTGGCCCGTACCGCTGCGGAACGGCGTGTACGGGTAGAAGGCGTCCGACACCAGGGGAGCGGCCGAGGCGGGCAGCCGCCAGGACACCGGGAGGCGGTGTTGCGGCAGCTCCGGGTTGTGGGCCAGGAGAGTGGAGACGGCCGATGCCGACGGGTCGTACGACAGGCCCGCCCACTGCTCCGCGCCCACCACCGAGAACGGGTCCAGCTGCCCCGGGTCGCCCACGAACAGCGCCCGCTCGAAGAGGCCCGCCACCGCGAGCAGCGCGTCCGAGCGCATCTGGTACGCCTCGTCGACGATCGCGTGCGCCCACGGCTCGACGTTCTTCACATGCCCCCACTTGGCGGCCGTGGACAGCACGACCGGCAGCCCGGCCAGCTCGCCCGCCTTCGCCGACTTCCGTACCTGGGCCAGGTCGTCGAGCGCCTTGTCGTACGGGTCGGAGTCGCTGGAGTGCAGCCGGCCGACCTCCAGGTCGGGCTCCTTCTCGGCGAGCCGCAGCACCAGGTCGTCCACCTGCGCGTTCGTCTGGGCGATCACCATCAGGGGCCGCCCGGCGTCGGCCAGTTCGAGCGCGGCCCGCACCACGAGCGTCGACTTGCCCGCGCCCGGCGGGGAGTTCACGACGACGCCGCGCGCGGTGCCGTGCAGGGTGTCCGCCAGGATGCCGGAGGTCGCCCGGGTGGCTTCCGCCGACGGGTCGAACACGGTCACAGGACGTCCTCAGGGGTCACGAAGTCGAACAGGGTCACAGCACGTCCTCGGGCGTCACCGCGTCCGGCAGTTCCACCGCGTCCGTCCGCGGCGGGCCGCCGTGCGTCCACGGGGTCTCCTCCGGGTCCGGCAGCTTCGGGCCCACCCGCTGGTCGTGCTCGAACAGCGTCCAGGCGATCCGCTCGCCCTTCTCCGGCACCGAGCCCTCCGCCGGCTCCTTGGACCGTCCCATCCGGTCCAGGATCCGGAGGAGCAGCGAGCCGTCCTCCTCGTACCGGACGAACTCCGCCGACTGCGGCTTGCCTTCGAGCGAGCGGTACACCTTCACCTTCTCGCCCAGGTGCGGCCGGTCGTCCGTGCGGACCGTGACGAGCGGGCGGGGCGCGGGCCGCTTCGACTCCGTGTACGCCATCGTCACCTCGACCACCTCCGCCGTGAACGCCTCGCCCGCGAGCCGCCGCCCCGCCAGGACCAGCGGGTCGTCGAGGGCCTCCTGTGCCTCCAGCTGGCCCTGCGCCTGCTCGCGGGCGGCGAGCTTCTGGGCGGCCGTGACGGCGTCGTCCCGGCGCGGCTGCGGCGGCTCGCCGGCCGCGACCCGGTCCCGGTGGGCCGTGAAGGACCAGCGGTCGCGGGTCCAGCGGTCCTCGACCCTGGCGCCCTCCGGCAGCTCCTGGAGAAGGCCGATCGCCCGCCAGACCGCGTCCCACGTCGGCTTCAGCTGCGAGACGATCAGGCGGCGCAGCTCCCGCTCGGCCGCGTGCAGTTCGCCGAGGCCCCTGTCGGCCGCCTCGCCGTCCTCGGCCGCGCCGAGCGCCTGCCGGGCCCGGTCGTACCGCTCGATCGCGGGCGCGAGGAGCTTGTTGTCGAAGGCCGGGTCCGTGGCCGGACCGGCCGGTGGGCAGAGCAGCCGGCCCCGGGCGTCCCGGCCCAGCTCGGCACGGAGCGCACCCTCCGCGCCCGGCTCCCCGTCGGACGGGTCGATCCAGGCGAGCAGCGCCCCCAGGTGCTGGTCCTCCAGGGACGACTGCCCGGTCGCCCAGTGCCGGTTGAGGAGGTCCGTCGCCGCGAGGAGCAGCGAGGAGCCCGGCACCCGGGCCCGCTCGCCGAAGTGCGTCAGCCAGCGCCCGAGCAGCGGCACGCGCGGCGGCGCGGGGAACGGCGTCTCCGGGTCCTGCTCGGCCGTCCGCCGGAACCGCGTGGACCGCCCGAGCAGCCGTACGTACTCGATGCCCGCCCGGCTCGGCACGATCAGCTGCGGCGCGTCGGCGCACAGCTCGACCTCGACCTTCACCTTCTTGCCGGTCTCGGGGTCGACCTCGCTCCTCTCGGCCGCCTCGACGACGTCCGTGTACGCGTCGACGTACGGCAGGATCTCCTCGGCCAGGTCGGCGAGGAACGCGAACCGCAGGTCACGGTCCCGGGGCTGCGGCACCACAAGCAGCCTCGGCTCCTCGGCGTCGGTGCCGACGAGCGCGCCCAGCGGCGCGCCCGCCTCACCGGCCGTCGTCAGGGGCACGAGGACCAGCGGCCGCGCGGACAGGCGCCGGTGCCGGACGGTCGCGAGCGGCTGTGCCCGGCCCGACTCGACGGCCTCCATCCGGGCAAGGGTGGAGATCAGCGACATGCCGCCACCCCCGCCAGGGCCTCCTCGCGCAGGGCCCGCGCCCTCCTGAGCGCCGCCACCGCCGGGTCCTCCGGGTCGCCCTCCTCACCCCGCGCCGCCGCCAGGACCGCGCCGACCGTCGTCAGGCCGCCCAGCTCACCCCGTACCGAACGGCCCAGGGTCTCCACCGCGCCCGCCTCCCGGGCGCGCGACCGGCAGTGGAAGGCCAGCTCGCAGGCGGCCAGGCACTCGGGCGCGTACTGGTGGGGCACGCACTCCACGGCCGCCGTCAGCTCCTCCGCCGTCCGCTCCACCACGTCGAAGCTGACGCCCTCCGGCAGGGCCCGCGCGATCTCGTCGATCCGGGTCAGCCGGGCCAGCTGCCGCCGGGTCACCGACCGCTGCTTGCGCACGTCGACCACCGAGGCCGCCGGCACGTTCGAGAAGTCCTTCGGGCAGACCAGGAGCACCGACTGCGCGACCCGCGCGCCCTCCGTACGGGCCGCGACCCGCTCCAGGGCCAGCACGTACACGGCGGCCTGGCGGGCGGCGGCGCCCACCTTCGCCGCGTCGGCCGAGCCGTCGATCATCGGGAACGACTTGATCTCCACGACCGTCCACCCGCCGTCGGGGTGCACGACCACCGCGTCCGGCTCCAGGTAGACGGGGGACCCGGCGACCTCCAGGGCGAGCAGCGGATGGTCGAGCAGCGCCCACGCTCCCGCCTCGGTCGCCTCCCGCAGCGCGAGCGCCGTGCGCGCCACGCGGCCCTCGGGCCCGGCCGCCGCGAGATCCGGTACGGACACCTCGCCCGGCTCCCCGACACCGATCAGGCGCAGCAGCTCACGGCCGCCGTCCGCCTTGACCTTCGCCTCGAAGGAGTTGCCCCGGACTATCGCGAACTGCGACTGGCCGAACGGCGCCGGCGAGCCGAGCTTCGCGGCGAGGGCCGACTTGTCGACCCCGGCACCGTCGAGGATGGCCCGCCGCTTGCAGCCCGGATTGGCCGCGAGCGCCGCGAGGGCACGGGCGTCCAGCGGACGGGGCGCCACGGCCGGTCCGCGCAGCTCAGCGAGCAGGCGCCTTGGAGTCGTCTGCGGTGGTGCGGACAGACCGCTGTCCGGGGATGCGCTCACCCGTGGAAGTCTCGCATCCGCCACTGACAACCGGGGGTGCTTCCGCCCTTCCGCGGATCCGGTCGGCGAGCCGCAGCACGTGCGGGGTCAGCAGCAGACCGGCGCCCATCACGGCGGCCCCGGCGACCGCGTCAAGCAGGTAGTGGTTCGCGGTGCCCATCACCACAAGGGCGGTGACCAGCGGATACGTCAGCCCGAGGGCCTTCGTCAGCGGCGTCCGCCCGTACCGCCACAGCATCACCCCGCACCACAGCGCCCAGCCGACGTGCAGGCTGGGCATCGCCGCGTACTGGTTCGTCAGACCGCCGAGCCCGCGCGGCGCGCTGGCCTCGCCGCCCCACCAGCCGTACGCGCTGAAGTGCGCCATCGTGTCCGTGAAGCCGTGGGCCGCGTCGAGCAGCCGGGGCGGGCAGGTCGGCAGGAGGGTGAAGCCGACGAGACCGAGCAGGGTGGAGACCATCAGCCAGGTCCGGGCGGCCCGGTAGTGCGCGGGGCGGCGGCGGAACAGCCAGATCAGGACCATCGGGGTCACGAGGTAGTGCAGCGAGGCGTACGCGAAGTCCGCGGGCACCCCGAGCGCGGCGACGTCCGTGAACAGCCGGTTCAGGGCGTGCTCGGCGTCGATCCCGAGGCCCTCCTCGAACCGCAGGATCGCCAGCCCGTGCGCCACGGCCGAGGCCTCGTCGCCCTTCACCAGGAGCCGCCCGCACGAGTAGGCCGCGTACACGACGGCGATCAGGGACAGCTCCGCCCACCAGCGTGGCCTGCGCATGAATGAGTCCCCCCGTCCGTGATCCCCGGGGGAGGTGACGCCGGACGGCCCCTCCGGGTTGCCCGGAGGCCACCCCGAATTCACGCCGGAGACCATCGGCGATGATGGGAGAGGCACGTCCGCACCGTGAAACCCTGGAGCGTCCTTCCCATGGCACCGCGCATCCTGCTCGCCCGGCACGGCCAGACCGAGTGGTCACTCCTCGGCCGGCACACCGGCAGGACCGACATACCCCTGCTCGACGAGGGACGGCGCGGCGCGAAGCTGCTCGGCGAGCGGCTGCACCGGGGCCCCTGGCAGGGGCTGCCCGGCGTCGAGGTGCGCACCAGCCCCCTCGTCCGGGCGCGCGAGACCTGCGAGCTCGCCGGCTTCGGCGACAGGGCCGAGCCGTGGGACGCGCTGATGGAGTGGGACTACGGGGCGTACGAGGGGCTCACCCCGCCCGAGATCCAGAAGATCCAGCCGGGCTGGTTCATCTGGCGCGACGGCGTCCCCGAGGGCGAGACGCTCGCGCAGCTGTCGGACCGCGCCGACGGGATCGTGGAGTGGGCCCGTTCCGCCGACCGCGACGTCCTGGTCTTCGCCCACGGCCACATCCTGCGCTCGATCGCCGCCCGCTGGCTCGGTGAGGACGTCTCCTTCGCCTCCCGCGTCCGCCTCGACCCGACGAGCCTGTCGGTCCTCGGCTGGGCGTACGGCGCCCCGGCCCTGGAGCGCTGGAACGACACGGGGCACCTGGAGCAGTAGGCCCGCCCGCGAGGTCTCAGTACGTGCCGGCCAGGACCTGGCCGGTCTCCGCGAGCAGGCCCCGGATGCGGGCCGAGGCGATGCCGTCGAGCGAGTCCGCGACGCGCCTCGCCGCCGCCGCCGCCTCGTCCGCGCGGCCCGCGTGCGCCAGGTCCTTGGCGAGGTGGGCCCGGTAGAGCGCGAGGTTCCGGGCGAAGTGCGGGTTCTGCAGGACCACCGCCCGGTGCGCGTGGCGCGCCGCCCGGCCCCAGTCGCCGAGCGCCGACCAGCAGCCGGCCTCCAGGGCCTCCCGCTCCGGCTCGCCGAAGAACGACATCCACTCGGGGTCGCCCTCGGACGGGCCCCGGTCGAACATGGCGTGCGCGCGGCCGAGGGCCTGCTCGCAGGCGGAGCGGTCGGCGAGCCCCGCCCACGCGCCCGCCTCCCGCAGCGAGAGCAGCGAGAGGAGCCGGGCCGAGTCCAGCGGCTGCGCGGCCCGCAGGCCCGCCTGCGCCGCCCGCACCGCCTCGCGGAAGCGGCCGGTGTCCCGGGCCAGGAACGAGGTGTTGCAGAAGGCGTGCGCCTCCAGGGCCGCGTTCCCCGCCACGCGCGCGGTGGCCAGTGCCTCCGCGTAGTGCGAGCGCGCGTCCTCGTGCCGGCCCGAGTCGTGGGCCAGCCAGCCGACGGACAGGGAGAGCTCGCCCGCCCCGGCGTGCAGCCGGTCCTCGGTCGAGCGGCGGCTCATCGTGCCGGTGTCGAGGAGCGCGTACGCGGTACGGAGCGGCTGGGCGGCCACCTTGTACAACCCGTCGGCGCCGTGCCGGTCGTCGAGCAGCCGGATCCGGCGCACGGCGTCCTCGACGGCCCGCACCTCGGCCTCGCCGATCCGGTGGCTGCCGCGGGGGGAGGGGATCGCGACGGCGGGGCCGCCCAGTCCCAGCGAGGCGGCGGCCAGGGTGGCGGAGCCGCTCGTCATGAATGCGCGACGCAGCACGTCGCTCTCCTCATCGTTCCGGGTGGTGATGGCGGCGGGAGGCGCTGCCCCGGCCGGGACGGCCTGCCGCCGGCCGCGCACCGTCTCCCGCGCGGAGAACCCCAGGTCGGAGAGGCTCAGACCGGGGAACATGTGCAGGAAGACCCGCTCGTACGCGTAGTTGGGGCAGCGGATCTCGCCCGCCTCCACGCGCCCGATGTAGCGGGCGTCGCACGCGACCTGTTCACCGATCTCCCGCGCCGCCCGGCGGACCGCCCCGGCGAACTCCGCCGGGGAGTGCTGTCCGCGGAGCCGGCGGAAGGCGAGATTGGGAACTGCCCGTGACATCGCCATGGCCGAGCCCTCTCCTGGTGCTGCCGGGTGTCCGGCGGCAAGAACGTACCTGCTGTGACCGGATGCGTACGCTGAGTTTGGCTACAAATCGGATATCTCGCCTGCGATCTGCCATGAACTGCCATCCTTTGCGGCGGCATCCCGCCGTAGCCGTTGACGCGCACGGGCGTTGAACCGTAAGGGAGAGACGGAACGTGTCTCCTCTGGAGCGAGGAGGGGTCCCCATGTCGGAGATCGGTTCGCAGTCGGCCACGCGGCACGCACCTGCTTCTGAGGCCACGCGGCCCATGACCGCCCCTGAGACCACGCGGCTCGTACCCGCCCCTGACACCGCGCGATACGCACCCGCCCCCGAGACCCCGCGGCACCTGCCCGCTCCCGAGGCCGCGCACCTGGCGCCCGTCCCGGACGCCGCCGGGCCCTGGGACCTGGTGACCGTCCCGGCCCGTCAGGGCCTCGAGGCCGTGGACATCCTGCGCCGCGCCGCCGCCCCCGCCGTCGGCCCCGTCGTCCACGACGGCACCTGCGACACCCTCGGCTTCCTGGTGCCGCCCGGCACCGCCGCCGCCTGGGACATGCCGGGCAGCGCCTGTACGCGGACCTCGGGGCGCGGCCTGCGCCTCCCCGAGCTGCCGGAGCTCCCCGAACCGGCGGGCGACGCGCCCCGCCCGGCCGGCTGGCTGCTGCCCCCGGGCGACACCGACCCCGTCACCGACCCCGCCGTCCTGCGCGAGGCGCTCGGCGAGGCGGCCCGCCTCATCGAGGCGGCGGACGGCTGCCACTGAGCTCCTGTCCCGGCTTGCCCGGATAATGGGCCCGTGGCCAGGAACAGACAGCGTGACCGGGCGGCCGCCGCCGCCCCCGTCGTCGAGACCGTCGACGGCGGGCTCGCCGAACTCATACCCGACCGGGAACGCCCGCGCGGCTGGACGCTGCTCATCGACGGCGCCCCGCAGTCGCACGTCGACCTCGACGACCCGGCCGCCCTCACCTTCGAGTACCAGCGGCGCCTCGGCCACATCGCCGACCTCGCCGCCCCGCCGAACCGGCCGCTCCAGGTCGTCCACCTCGGCGGCGGCGCCTTCACCCTCGCCCGGTACGTCGCCGCGACCCGGCCCCGCTCCACGCAGCAGATCGTGGAGCTCGACGGGCGGCTCGTCCAGCTCGTCCGCCGGGAACTGCCCCTCGACGCCGGGGCCCGGATCCGGGTCCGCTCCACCGACGCCCGCGCCGGGCTCGCCAAGGTCCAGGACGGCTGGGCCGACCTCGTCATCGCCGACGTGTTCAGCGGGGCCCGCACCCCGGCCCACCTGACCAGCACCGAGTTCCTCACCGAGGTACGACGGGTGCTGCGGCCCGACGGCTTCTACGCGGCGAACCTCGCCGACGGCCCGCCGCTGACCCATCTGCGCGGCCAGATCGCCACCGCCGCCGCCGTCTTCCCCGAACTGGCCCTCACCGCCGACCCGACGGTCCTGCGCGGCCGCCGCTTCGGGAACGCGGTGCTGCTCGCCTCGGACCGCGCCCTGCCGGTCGCCGAGCTGACCCGCCGGGTCGCCACCGACCCCCATCCGGGGCGCGTGGAGCACGGCCGGGCCCTCGCCGACTTCGCCGGGGGAGCGGTGCCGGTCACCGACGCGAGCGCCAAGCCGTCCCCCGTACCGCCGGCGTCCGTCTTCCGCTGACCGGCCTCAGGTCTGCCGGTCGTCGATCTCCACGTGGGGCGCGGCGTCGTGCCAGACGCAGAAGACCGACAGTTCGCGGCCGTCCCTGGTGAAGGTGACCCGGATCCAGGTCGGCTGCTTCCACACCTGCATCTGCCAGCCGGCCGCGGGCGTCGCCGAGACGAGTTCGGCCGAGGTCTCGCCGAGGTCGAAGGTGACCCGGCCGCCGTCCACGGAGGTGGTCTTCACGTTCGAGTCCGGGGGCGCGGTGGTGGCCGGTGCCGGGGTCCTCGGCCTCGCGGGAGCCGCGGCGGTCGCGGAGGGCGTGGCCGGGGCCGTACGGGCCTCGCCCGGCGTGGACTTCGGGGTGGCGGGCGCGGCGGGCCCGGTGCTCTCGGGCGGCCGGGTGGCGGAGGTCTGCGGGTCGCCTCCGGAGACGGCCGTCCCGATGGCGGGGCCGGCCGGGAGGGGCAGGGCGAGCGGCGGGTCGTACACCGTGCCGGACAGCACCGTGTGCACTCCCCACCAGGACAGGGTGACCGCCGCGCCGGTGGCGAGCGACCAGGCCAGGGCGTGAACGAGTCCTCTTCGCACCGGGACATAGTGCACCACCGGGGCCAGGTCCGTACCGGAGGGTGGACACTGCTCGCGGCCTCACCCGAATGGCGTACGGTGCGGCCCATGGCAAGTGTGCTCGTGGTCGAGGACGACCAGTTCGTGCGCTCCGCCCTCATCCGGCAGCTGACCGAGGCCTCCCACACCGTACGGAGTGTCGGCACGGCTCTGGAGGCGTTGCGCGAGGTCGCCCATTTCCGCTTCGACGTCGTGATCCTGGACCTCGGTCTGCCCGATCTCGACGGGTCCGAGGCGCTCAAGATGCTGCGCGGGATCACCGACGTCCCCGTGATCATCGCGACCGCCCGGGACGACGAGGCCGAGATCGTACGGCTCCTCCACGCCGGGGCCGACGACTACCTCGTGAAGCCCTTCTCCGTCGACCACCTCACGGCCAGGATGGCCGCCGTCCTGCGCCGCTCCCGGCCCGCCGGCGGCGAGCGGCCGCCGTCCAGGGCCCTGCGGGTCGGCGGGCTCACCGTCGACCCGCTGCGCCGTCAGGCGGAGCTCGACGGGGCGCCGTTGGACCTGACCCGGCGCGAGTTCGACCTGCTCGCCTTCCTCGCCGGGCGGCCCGGCGTCGTCGTCCCGCGCAAGGAGCTGCTCGCCGAGGTGTGGCAGCAGTCGTACGGGGACGACCAGACCATCGACGTACATCTGTCATGGCTGCGACGGAAGCTGGGCGAGACGGCCGCCCGGCCCCGCTATCTGCACACCCTGCGCGGGGTGGGCGTGAAGCTGGAGCCGCCCCGCGAGCAGGAACCGGGGCCGCGGCCGTGAGATGGGCGCTCGTCAAGGTGTCGCTCGCCGTCACCGCCATGGTCGTCATCGCCTTCGCCGTCCCCCTCGGGCTCGTCGTCAAGGAGATGGCCCGCGACCGGGCCTTCTCCAACGCCGAACGGCGGGCCGCGGGACTCGCCCCCGTCCTCGCGATCACCACCGACCGCAGGGAACTCGACAAGGCCGTCGCCACCACCGAGGACGGGGCCGCGGGACGCCTCGCGATCCACGTGCCCGCCGCCGAACCCGGCGGCACCGCCCTGGAGATCGGCACCCGCCGCGCCGACCCCCAGGAGCTCGCCACCACCCGCAGCCTCGGCCGCGCCTCCATCGCCGAGGTCCCCGGCGGCTTCGCGCTGCTCCAGCCCACCGCGCTCGGCAGCGGCAAGGTCGCCGTCGTCGAACTCTTCGTCCCCGAGGGCGAGGTCAGCAACGGCGTCGCGACCGCCTGGCTCGTCCTCGCCGGGGTCGGCCTCGCCCTGATCGTCGGTTCCGTCGCCGTCGCCGACCGCCTCGGCATCCGCATGGTCCGGCCCGCGCAGCGGCTCGCGGGCGCCGCCCACGACCTCGGCGAGGGCAGGCTCGGCGCGCGCGTCCCCGAGGAGGGGCCGCCCGAACTCAAGTCGGCCGCCGTCGCCTTCAACTCGATGGCCGACCAGGTCGTCCAGCTCCTCGCCAACGAGCGCGAGCTGGCCGCCGACCTCTCCCACCGGCTCCGCACCCCGCTCACCGTGCTCCGGCTCAACGCGGCCTCGCTCGGCTCCTCGCCCGCCGCCGAGCAGACCCGTTCGGCCGTCGAACAGCTGGAGCGCGAGGTCGACATCATCATCCGCACGGCGCGGGAGGCGAAGCCGCAGACCCAGGCGACCGGACCCGGCGCCGGCTGCGACGCGGCCGAAGTGGTCCGGGAGCGGATGGAGTTCTGGTCGGCGCTCGCCGAGGACGAGGGCCGCCGGGTGCGGGTCGCGGGCGTCGAGCGCCCGGTCCGCATCCCCGTCGCCCGCCCCGAACTCGTCGCCGCCCTCGACGCCCTCCTCGGCAACGTCTTCCGCCACACCCCCGAGGCCACCGCCTTCTCCATCGACGTCCACAACGGCGACGACGCCGTCATCGTCCTCGTCTCCGACGCGGGCCCCGGCATCGCCGACCCCGCCGCCGCGCTCGCGCGGGGCGCGGGCAGCGGACGCGACGGCTCCACCGGCCTCGGCCTCGACATCGTGCGCCGCATGGCCGAGTCGACGGGCGGCGACGTCCGCGTCGGCCGCTCGGTCCTCGGCGGTACGGAGGTACGGATCTGGATCAGCCTCGACGGCCGCGGAGCCGGTACGGGCGGGGCCGGCGGTCGTCGCGGCCGCCGCCGCAAGGCGTGACGCACCGGGGCTGTGCGCGCCGGGTCCGTGCGCGTCGGGTCCGTGCGCGTCGGGGTCTTACGCACCGGGTCCGTGCGCGCCGGGCTGTACGCGTCGGGTCCGTACACACCGGGTCCGTACGCGCCGGGTGCACGCCCAACCTTTCCTGGTTCCGATGCCTCCCTTAAGCGGAGCCTAAGAATCCCAACCCCGGTCCGACTGGGGCTGTTTGTCCGTTTCCACGTCGCTAGCGTGCTGCCGCACCCCACCCCACCCCCGGCACACAGAGGCAGGCACGCCATGGGCACCAGTTCGCACCGGCGCAGGACGAGCACCCGGACCAAGGTCGTCGGGGCGATCGTCGCGGCGGCCGTCGTCGGCGGCGCGGCCTTCGCGCTCACCGGCACCGCCCAGGCCGCCGCCGTCGGCGCCGCCTACACCAGGACGAGCTCCTGGACCGGCGGCTACACCGGCCAGTACGTCGTCACCAACGAGACGACCGCGACCCAGTCCGACTGGACCCTGGAGTTCGACCTCCCGGCCGGCACCACCATCGGCTCCCTCTGGAACGGTGAGCACACCGTCTCCGGCAGCCACGTCACCGTGAAGCCCGCGAGCTGGAACAGGCAGCTGGCGCCCGGCCAGTCCGTCACCGTCGGCTTCGTCACCTCCGCCGCGGGCCAGGTCGGCGACCCCGCCAACTGCCTCATCAACAAGGCCGTCTGCTCCGCCGGGGGCGCCACCCCCACGCCGAGCGGCCGCCCCACCGAGCAGCCCACCGCGACGGCCTCCCCGAAGCCGACGGCCACCGCGACGGCGAAGCCCACGCCGACCGCCACGGCCACCACGAGCCCGAAGCCGACCACCCCCGCGCCCACCCCGACGGCGACCGCCACCGGGGCCCCGGCCGCGGGCGCCCGGTTCGCCCCGTACGTCGACACCTCGCTCTACCCCGCGTACGACCTGCTCACGACCGCCGACGCCACCGGCGTGAAGGAGTTCAACCTCGCCTTCATCACCTCCGGCGGCTCCTGCACCCCGCTGTGGGGCGGCGTCACCGACCTCGCGAGCGACAAGGTCGCGGCCCAGATCGGCGCCCTGCGCGCCAAGGGCGGTGACGTCCGCGTCTCCTTCGGCGGCGCCGCCGGCCACGAGCTGGCCCTGAACTGCTCGACCGCCTCGGCGCTCGCCACGGCGTACGGCAAGGTCGTCGACCAGTACAAGCTCACCAAGGTCGACTTCGACATCGAGGGCGCGGCCCTGCCGGACACCGCCGCCAACACCCGCCGCTCGCAGGCGATCGCCCAGCTCCAGAAGGCCCACCCGGGCCTGGACGTCTCCTTCACCCTGCCGGTGATGCCCGAGGGCCTCACCCAGCCGGGCGTGGACCTGCTCGCCGACGCCAAGCGGAACGGGGTCCGCGTCGACGCCGTCAACATCATGGCGATGGACTACGGGCCGGCGTACAGCGCCGACATGGGCACGTACGCCGTCCAGGCCGCGACCGCGACCCAGGCCCAGATCAAGGGCGTCCTCGGCCTCTCCGACGCGGCCGCCTGGAAGGCCGTCGCCGTGACCCCCATGATCGGCGTGAACGACGTCGCCAGCGAGGTCTTCAAGGTCGAGGACGCCACCCAGCTCGTCGACTTCGCGAAGTCCAGGGGCCTCGGCCGGCTCTCCATGTGGTCCTCCGCACGCGACAAGCAGTGCGCGTCCGGCGCCGTGAGCTACGCCGACCCGACGTGCTCCTCGATCCTCCAGCAGCCGCTGGCCTTCACGAAGGCCTTCGGGACCTACAGGTAAGCGGACCCCCCGAGTCCCCCCACACCGCGCGCCCTGGCCGGCACCACCCCACCTCCGGCCGGGGCGCGCACCCCTGTCCAGCGGGTCGGCGAACGCAAAAGGCTCAGGCCCCGGTTCTTTCGAACCGGGGCCTGAGCCGTCAGGGTGAGTAACGGGACTCGAACCCGCGACATCCTGGACCACAACCAGGTGCTCTACCAGCTGAGCTATACCCACCATGACCGGCGGTTTTCCCGAAGGTTTCCCCGACCGGCCGAGAAGAAGTCTACAGGGTTCCGGAGGGTGCTCGCGCCACCGTTTTCCACGGGGGCTTCCGGAGGCTTCCGGGGGCGCGAGCGGGGGGTCATTCCGCGGGTACGACGTGACGCGCCGCGATCTTCTTCGCGGTGTCGGAGTCGGGGCCGGGCTGCGGGACGAAGATCGCCTCGCGGTAGTAGCGCAGCTCGGCGATCGACTCGCGGATGTCGGCGAGCGCCCGGTGGTTGCCGTTCTTCTCCGGACTGTTGAAGTACGCCCTCGGGTACCAGCGGCGGGCCAGCTCCTTGACCGAGGAGACATCGACGATCCGGTAGTGGAGGTGGCTCTCCAGGGCGGGCATGTCGCGCGCGAGGAAGCCGCGGTCCGTGGAGACCGAGTTCCCGCACAGCGGCGCCTTGCCCGGCTCCTTGATGTGCTCGCGGATGTACGCGAGGACCTGGGCCTCCGCGTCGGCGAGGGTGGTGCCCTCGGCGAGCGCGTCGAGGAGCCCGGACTTCGTGTGCATCTCGCGCACGATGGCCGGCATGGTCTCCAGGGCCGCGTCCGGCGGGCGGATCACGATGTCCACACCTTCGCCGAGCACGTTCAGTTCCGAGTCGGTGACCAGCGCGGCCACCTCGATGAGTGCGTCGTCCGTCAGCGAGAGCCCGGTCATCTCGCAGTCGATCCACACCATGCGATCGTTCATGCGTCCTACCTTAGGGCCTGCCATTCCGATCAGGCCGGGCTCGCGGGGTCTGGCACGGTCCGAAAGGCGGGCCCCGGGGGCCCTTCCCGCCGACGGGACCGGCCCCGCGGGCCCTCGGACCCGTCCCCCGGCAGGCCGACGGGCCCCCGGGGAGGTGTCCCCGGGGGCCCGTCGGTCCTGCGTCGCACCGCTTGTGGCGGCCGCGGTCTCGTTACGGCGCGCTGCGCTGCCCCGGCAGGGCCGGGCGGCCGGAGGCGTACACGTCCGACTGCGGCTTGCCCGGATCCAGCGGCCTGCGGAGCCCCGCCGGGCCCTGGGCCGGCACCGCCGGTTCGAGGACCGCCGTACCGGCCTCGCCCTGCGGCCGCCGGGCGCGGTACGCCGCCCGGTAGGCGGCCGGCGAGGAGCCGAGCTGGCGCCGGAAGTGGCCGCGCAGCGCCACCGGGGAGCGGAAGCCGCACCGGCCCGCGACCTCGTCGACCGAGTAGTCGGAGGTCTCCAGGAGCCGCTGCGCCTGCAGTACCCGCTGGGTGATCAGCCACTGGAGCGGGGCCGAACCGGTCAGCGAGCGGAACCGGCGGTCGAAGGTCCGCCGTGACATGTACGCGCGGGCGGCGAGCGTCTCCACGTCGAACTGCTCGTGGAGGTGCTCCAGCGCCCAGGCGACGACCTCGGCCAGCGGGTCGGCGCCGATCTCCTCAGGTAAAGACCTGTCGAGGTAGCGCTCCTGACCGCCGCTGCGCCGCGGCGGGACGACCAGCCGGCGCGCAAGGGCGCCCGCGGCCTCGGTGCCGTGGTCGGTCCGCACGATGTGCAGACACAGATCGATTCCGGCCGCGGTGCCGGCGGAGGTCAGCACGTCCCCGTCGTCGACGAAGAGCTCCCGCGGGTCCACGTGGACCGACGGGTAGCGCTTGGCGAGCGTCGGCGCGTACATCCAGTGCGTGGTCGCCGGGCGGCCGTCGAGGAGTCCGGCGGCGGCCAGGACGAACGCCCCGGTGCACAGCCCGACGATCCTGGCCCCCTCCTCGTGTGCGCGGCGCAGCGCTTCGAGCGCCTCCGGCGGCGGCGGCGAGGTGATCGACCGCCACGCGGGCACCACGACGGTGCCGGCGCGGCTGATCGCCTCCAGGCCGTACGGCGCGGTGAGTTCGAGCCCGCCCGTGGTCCGCAGCGGGCCCTCCTCGCCGGCGCAGACGAGCAGCCGGTATCGGGGCACTCCGGCGTCCTGCCGGTCGATGCCGAACACGGAGAGCGGAATGGAGCTCTCGAAGATGGGGCCGCCGCTGAACAGCAGCACCGCGACGACTTCGCGACGTCGGCGCCCGGACAGTTTCCGTGCGACCTCCGGTGCGGTGGAGTCCTGGCTCATGACGCTAAGCCCCCCTCGGTGTTCGCGTCTCCCTGGTCGTGTCGCTCCTGCACGTTTCCCCTCGGTTTTGCACGAGACCCCAGTCTTCGGTACCCATGATCGAATCTACTGTGTCCCGTGGCGCCGGCGTGACAAGTTCTCCATCCGGTGGATTGTCGACAAGGCAACTTGGCGTGAAGCGATCGATCGCAGCGTTGCGCCTCTGACGGCCGCACGGGGGCCGGGCGGTACCGCGAACGTCCCCGTACGCGGGGGGTGTGAGCCCCCGGGACAAGGCTTCCGGGGCCTCCGGTACCGGGGTTGGTCAACCGTTTCGCCAAGGACTCGCCGATGGCTGGAAGTTGGCTGAAAACGTATGGGGTCGGGTGTACGAACCTGTCAACTCGAAGGGGGGCGGGGCCGGCTCCGGGCCCTTCGGAGGCTAGTTCCGGCGCCTCGGGCGGACCGGCTCGGTCCGCAGTCCGCGCTCCGAGCGGCGCAGCAGCAGCCGGCAGGCCGCCGTGACCGCGACCAGGCCGAGCGCGGTCCCGGCGGCCCCGCCGAGCGAGGTGCCGTAGAGGACGAGCACCACGGGGACCAGCGCGCAGCAGAAGACCGCCCAGCGGACGACGACCCCGGTCTGCTCCGCCCCGCCGCCCGTACCCGTGGAGAGGTCCACCACCGTCTCCGTCCTCGTCTCCGGCCTCGTCTCCCTCCGCGGTTCCGTCCCCGGATCCGCGGCCGGGTGCGGGCCGGGTGCCCGGCGGCGGCCGCGGGGCGCGCCGGGCCCGGGGGAGGGGGAGGGGACGGCGGAGGTCTGGCCGGTGGCGGTCGATGGTGCGGGCACGGGCGGTCTCCCTGCGACGGTGGGACGGGGGTGCGGTGGCGTCGGGGCGGCGGTGGTTCGCGGCGGCGTGGGGCTGGACCTGTGGCAACGAGGAGCGGAACGTTCCGGTCACTCTCGGCGACGTCCGTTTGGCCCCCGTACGGTCGCCTGTAGGGCACATCCGGCATTGCCAGATCCCGAACCCCTCGGGCATGCTCCCTGGAACGCCGCGCGCGAGCGGCGGGCACGCCAGGTGTGGCGCGGCGGGCTCTGGGCAGGAGAGGAGTGTCGCCGTACCCTTGGGGGTATGGGCTTGGGAAGATGATTCCCGGACACAGCTCCGCCGTCACCCGTCGTTCGTCGCCCCTTTTCCCCGTCCCTTCCCACGAGGACCTTCTTCGCCGAGACACCGATGGCCGGTCACGAATTCCCCGAACCCGCGGACCGCAAGCGCGTCGCCGATTCCACGGTCGACCCCCTCGCGGTAGAACAGCCACGTCACGCCTGCGACCCGGCCTTCCGGCACGGGGTCGTCGTCGGCTTCGACGGTTCCACGTCCAGTGAGCGCGCCCTCGCGTACGCCATCGGCATGGCCCGCCGCTCCGGATCGGGCCTGATCATCGTGCATGTGGCCAACCGGCTGCCCACCACGGTGTGGGCCGGCTGCGAGCCGCCGGTCTTCGTCGACGTGCCGGACCACCGCACCGAGGTTCTCGGCCTGGAGCTGGCCTGCGCCGAGCACCTCTCCGAGGTGCCGTGGATCCTGGTCGAGCGCGGCGGGGACATCTGCCACGAGCTGGAGGAGGTCGGCCGGGAGTACTCGGCCGACGCGATCGTGGTGGGCTCCACGCACGGGATCGTCGGCCGGATCTTCGGCTCGGTCGCCGGCCGCCTCGCGCGCCGCGCCCAGCGGCCGGTCATCGTCATCCCGTAACGCGCCCACGGACCGCTCTTTGCGTCCCGTCACGCACCCGTAGGCCCGTCCCGTCCCGTACGGCCCATCAGGTCACATCCTCAACTGCCGTTATCCGGCCATAAATTCGGCCTTCCCCAGGTGAATTGTGCGCTTGTGAAGGGTACATAAGGGTCACCGGAACACAGCAGCTCACGCAGGACAACTGCACACCTGAAGGGAGCCCGCCGTGAACAACGAAGTCGCCGCGGGAAACACCACCTCCACGCTCGGCCACCTGGCACTCGGACTGACCCTGCTGGCCTTCGGCCTGGGCGGAACCGGTGTCATCGACAACGTCGCGGCAGCGGATGCCGCGGGTCTCGCCACCTGGGTCGGCGGCGTGACGCTCTTCCTCGTCGGACTGCTCGCGCTGCGCGCGGGCGACAAGGGCGAAGGCACGGCGTACGCGGCGCTCGGTGCCTTCTGGTTCACCTGGGGCAGCGGAGCCGGCGGGCACGCCTCGGCCGACGCCATGGGCCTCTTCCTGCTCCTGTGGGCGCTCCTCGCGCTCACGCTGACCATGGCGGCCTCGGGCAGCGGACTCTTCGGACAGGGCGTGTACGGGCTGCTGTTCGTCGCGCTGCTGCTGCTCGGCATCGGCGCCCTCGCCGACAACGCCGGGCTCGGCAAGGCGGGCGGCTGGGTCGCCGCCGTCGCGGGTCTGGTCGCCTGGTACGGCGCCACGGCCGCGGTCGCCGGCTGGCCGACGGCTCTGCGCCGCGCGTCGGGCGCCGCGGCCGCGAGCTGAGCGGGAGCCACCGCGCGTACCACCGCAAGGACAGCGGTCCCCGTGCACGGGAGGTGTGTGCACGGGGACCGCTGTGGTGTCCGGCCGAGGCTCCGGGGGACAGGCCCGGAGGGGCGCGGCGTCCGGGGGACAGGCCCGGCGCCGCGCCTCGGCCGCGACGATGGGGGGTGACGCCTACTCGACGGTGACGGACTTCGCCAGGTTGCGCGGCTTGTCGATGTCACGGCCCATGGCGAGCGCCGTGTGGTAGGCGAGGAGCTGGAGCGGGATGCCCATGAGGATCGGGTCCAGCTCGTCCTCGTTCTTCGGGACGACGATGGTGTGGTCGGCCTTCGCCTGCGGCTGGTGCGCGACGGCGAGGATGCGGCCGCTGCGGGCCTTGATCTCCTCAAGCGCGGCACGGTTCTTCTCAAGGAGGTCGTCGTCGGGGACGATCGCGACGGTCGGCAGGGCCGGCTCGATGAGGGCGAGCGGGCCGTGCTTCAGCTCGGAGGCCGGGTACGCCTCGGCGTGGATGTAGGAGATCTCCTTCAGCTTGAGGGAGGCCTCCAGGGCGACCGGGTAGCCGCGCACACGGCCGATGAACATCATCGACTGGGCGCCCGCGTACTGCTCGGCGATCTCCTTGATCTGGTCCTCGGTCTTGAGGATCTCCTCGATCTGCGAGGGCAGCTTGCGCAGGCCCTCGATGATCCGCTTGCCGTCGGTGACGGACAGGTCGCGGATGCGGCCCAGGTGCAGGGCGAGCAGCGCGAAGGCGGTGACCGTGTTGGTGAAGCACTTGGTGGAGACGACGCAGACCTCGGGGCCGGCGTGGACGTACACGCCGCCGTCGGCCTCGCGGGCGATGGCGGAGCCGACGACGTTGACGACGCCGAGGACGCGGGCGCCCTTCCGCTTGAGCTCCTGGACGGCGGCGAGCACGTCGTAGGTCTCACCGGACTGGGAGACGGCGATGTAGAGGGTGTCGGGGTCCACGACCGGGTTGCGGTAGCGGAACTCGGAGGCCGGCTCGGCGTCGGCGGGGATGCGGGCCATGGACTCGATGAGCCCGGCGCCGATGAGGCCGGCGTGGTACGAGGTGCCGCAGCCGAGGATCTTGATGCGGCGGATGGTGCGGGCCTCGCGCGGGTCCAGGTTCAGGCCGCCCAGGTGCACGGTGGAGAAGCGGTCGTCGATGCGGCCGCGCAGCACGCGGTCGACCGCGTCGGGCTGCTCGGAGATCTCCTTGTGCATGAACGTGTCGTGGCCGCCCATGTCGTAGGAGGCGGCCTCCCACTCGACCGTCTCGGGGGTGGCCGTGGTGGAGGCGCCCGAGGTGGTGTAGGTGCGGAAGTCGTCGGCCTTGAGGGTGGCCATCTCGCCGTCGTCGAGGGTGACGACCTGGCGGGTGTGGGCGATCAGGGCGGCGACGTCGGAGGCGACGAGCATCTCCTTCTCGCCGATGCCGAGGATGACCGGGGAGCCGTTGCGGGCCACCACGATGCGGTCGTTGAAGTCGGCGTGCATCACGGCGATGCCGTAGGTGCCCTCGATGACCTTGAGCGCGTCGCGGACCTTCTCCTCGAGGGTCTCGGCCTCGGAGCGCGCGATGAGGTGGGTGATGACCTCGGTGTCCGTCTCGGAGGCGAAGACGACGCCGTCGGCCTCCAGCTTGGCGCGGAGCTCCTGGGCGTTGTCGACGATGCCGTTGTGGACGACCGCGACCTTGTTCTCGGGGTCCAGGTGCGGGTGCGAGTTGATGTCGCTCGGCGCGCCGTGGGTGGCCCAGCGGGTGTGGGCGATGCCGGTCGTGCCGGTGAAGCGCTTGGGGACCTTGGCCTCCAGGTCGCGGACGCGGCCCTTGGCCTTCACCATCTTCAGGCCGGTGGCCTTCGGGCTGGTGACGACCATGCCGGCCGAGTCGTAGCCGCGGTACTCCAGGCGGGCCAGGCCCTCAAGGAGCAGCGGGGCGACGTCGCGCTTACCGATGTAACCGACAATTCCGCACATAAAGGTGAAACCCCTCCAGGTAAGTGACAGGTGCTGCTCAGCCGTAGACGATGCGGCGCAGCTGCCGGAGCGAGAGCTCCGGTGGCGCCACCGCCCGGTGCGGCAGCTCCGCCGCGATCCGTTCGAAGATCTCGGCGTTCACCGCGCCGCCGGACTGCAGCTCGCGGTGGCGGCGGCGGACGAACTCCTCGGTCGTCTCGTCGAAGTACGCCAGCACGTCGAGCACCACCCGGGCGGCCTCACCGCGCTGGAGCGCGGTGCTGCGGACCAGGTGGTCGATGAGGTCGTCGTGCGACGGGCGGCGTTCGAGCACCCGTGAATACTGAGGGGTCACCCCCGTCCTCCGCAAGAATCCTGCCCGATTTCGGGCAAGCGCACCATGATCCGCTCGCTCATCCGGCTCGTTGGTCCAGACCTTGACCCCGGGTGAGGGGAGCGGTACGCATGGCGACCGAGGGGATATACAGAACGAAGGACGTGTCGATCACCCGAATCGATCACCTGAAGGGGAGCCAGCCTGTGAGCCAGCGTCGAACGATTCCGCGCCTGATCGGATCCCTGCTCCTGTTCGCCACCGCCGGAGTCGGCTGCGGAGAGGCCGCCGCCGACGCCTCCGGAACCGACGGCAAAGCGCCCGGCAGGGCCGCCGCCGAACCCGAGGTCCGCCCGCTCGGCCGCATCGTGCCCGTACCCGCCTCCGTCGCCCCCGGGGGCGAGCCCTACACCCTCACCCCCGGCACCCGCATCGGCATCGACGAGACCTCCCGCGAGTCCCGGGACCTCGGCCGCTACCTCGCCGGCCTCCTCCGCCCCGCCACCGGCTTCCCGCTGCCCGTCGTCGACGACCGCGCCGCCGGCCACGGCATCCGGCTCCGCCTCGACCCGGAGGCGGACGAGCTCGGCGACGAGGGCTACCGACTCGTCTCCGCCCCCGACGGCCTCACCCTCACCGCCCGCGAACCCGCCGGCCTCTTCCGCGGCGTCCAGACCCTCCGCCAGCAGCTCCCCTCCGCCGTCGAGCGCAAGAGCGTCCAGCCGGGCCCCTGGAAGGTCGCCGGCGGCACCGTCACCGACACCCCGCGCTACGCCTACCGGGGCGCCATGCTCGACGTCGCCCGCCACTTCTTCACCGTCGACGAGGTGAAGCGGTACATCGACCAGCTCGCCCTCTACAAGGTCAACACCCTCCACCTCCACCTCTCCGACGACCAGGGCTGGCGCATCGCCGTCGACACCTGGCCCCGGCTCACCACCCACGGCGGCTCCACCGAGGTCGGCGGCGGCCCCGGCGGCTTCTACACCAAGGCCCAGTACCGGGAGATCGTCGAGTACGCCGCCTCCCGCTACCAGGAGGTCGTCCCCGAGATCGACATGCCGGGCCACACCAACGCGGCCCTGGCCTCCTACGCCGACCTGACCTGCGACGGCGTCGCCCCGCCCCTCTACACCGGCACCAAGGTCGGCTTCAGCTCCCTGTGCGTGCCCAAGCCCGTCACGTACGACTTCGTGGACGACGTGATCCGCGAGATCGCCGCGCTCACCCCGGGCCGCTACCTCCACATCGGCGGCGACGAGGCCCACTCCACGAGCCACGCCGACTACGTGGCCTTCATGGACAAGGTGCAGCCGATCGTCGCGAAGTACGGCAAGACCGTCGTCGGCTGGCACCAGCTGACCGGCGCGAACCCCGCGAAGGGCGCCCTCGTCCAGTACTGGGGCCTCGACCGCACACCGGCGGAGGAGAAGGAACGCGTCGCGGCGGCCGCCCGCAACGGCACCGGCCTGATCCTCTCGCCCGCCGACCGCACGTACCTCGACATGAAGTACACGAAGGAGACCCCGCTCGGCCTGGCCTGGGCGGGCTACGTGGAGGTCAAGCGCTCGTACGACTGGAACCCGGCCACCTACCTCCCCGGCGCCCCGGAGACCGCCGTCCGCGGCGTCGAGGCCCCGCTCTGGACCGAGACCCTCGCCTCGACCGGCGACCTCGACGTCATGGCCTTCCCCCGCCTCCCCGGCATCGCCGAACTCGGCTGGTCCCCGGCGGCGAGCCACGACTGGGACACCTACAAGGTCCGCCTCGCCGAACAGGCCCCCCGCCTGGACGCCCTCGGCATCACCTACCACCGCTCACCGCAGGTGCCCTGGCCGGCGGAGTAGCCTCCCGCGCACGGCGGGTCAGCCCGCGGCCGGCCCGCCGTCGAACACGTTCCCGATGAGCGCGGCCAGCGCCTTCGGGAACTCCAGCGTCGGGTCGGTCGCGGAGTCTCCGGTGGTCAGCCCGGCGGTCAGCGTGATGCCGCCGTCGGGCGTGCCCATCATCAGCGCGCCGTAGCCGCCCGGGGCGCCGCCGTGGTGATGGACGATCGTTCCGCCGCCCGGGCCCAGGTCCTGCACGAACACCCCCAGGCCGTAGCCGAGCATCCCGTGCGGCGTGAGCATCTCGGCCAGCAGAGGGCCCGGCAGGAGGCGACCGCCGAGGAGCGCCGAGAAGAACGTCTGCAGGTCCCGGGTGGTCGAGATCATGTCACCGGCGCCGAGCAGCAGCGAGAGGTTCTGCCGGCTGACGTCGACGACCTTCCACTCGTCGGCGTCCTGGTAGCGGTAGTACCCGTGGGCGTACGGCTCGGGCAGCTCCGTCCGGGAGCCCGGCACCAGGGTGTCCCCCAGCCCGAGCGGTCCGAGGACCCGCCGCTCCATCTCCTCGGCGTACGAGCGGCCGGTGACCGCCTCGACCAGGAGCGCGGCCAGCGTGTAGTTGGTGTTGGAGTAGCTCTGGTCCGTCCCCGGCTCGAACCGCGCCGGCTTGTCGAGCGCGAACCGCACGAGCTCCTCCGGCGTGTACCCGCGGAACCGGTTCTCCGCCCACGCCTTGCCCGTCGCATCGATCCCCGGCACGAACGACCCGTCGGGGTCGAGTTCGCCGGTGTAGTTGTACAGCCCGCTGGTGTGCTGGAGCAGCATCCGCACGGTGATCCGCTCGTCGAGCCCGAACAGGGGCAGGCGATCGGCCACGTGATCGGCGAGCTCGATCGCACCCTCGGCCACCAGGTGCAGCACCAGGGCGGCGGTGAAGGTCTTGGTGGAGCTGCCGATCCAGAACCGCCCGTCCGTCGGCGGCGCGGCGTCCGCGCCGAGCTCGGCCACGCCGGCGCTGCCCGCCCACGCGCCCTTCTCGTCGGTCACGCGCATCTGCACCCCGGCGAAACCGGCGTCGACGAACTCCTGGATGGCCTTCTGCAGTTCGGGCCGCCGGCTCATGGTCATTCCTTCTCTCGTGGCGTGGCGTGGTCAGAGGCTGCGGGCGGTGATGTCGCCGAGGGAGGTGGTGGCACGGATGTTCAGGGCGGCGGCGCCCCCGGTGTTCCTGAGGGAGTTGTGGATCCGGCCGAGGGCGGTGCCGGCGTCGAGGGCGGCGGAGACGCCTGGGCGGCACCGACGGTGATGTCGCCGGCCTGGGTGGTGAGGGTGACGGTGCCGGTCACGGCCTCGGCGACACGGAGGTCGCCCTTCTTGGTGCTGATCTCGGCGGGGCCGCCCAGGCGGCCGACCGTGATGTCACCGGCCTGGACGGTGAGGCGGGCGGCGGCGGTCTCGTCGAGCTTGACCGTGCCCTGCGCGGCGTCGAGCGTGACGTCGCCCAGGCGCCCGACGCCCCGGAAGTCGGCCAGAGCGGCCTGCGCCTCGACCCGCGAGCCGGCGGGCAGCTGCACGGTCACCTCGACGGCGCCGGAGTTCCCGAGGATCCGGTTCTTCGCGGTGGGGGTGGCGATCCGCAGGACGCCGTCGCGGAAGTCGACCGTGATCCGCTCGGCCGCCTTCACGTCCCGGCTCTTCGCGGCGTCCGCGGGCCGGACTTCGACGGTGGCGTCGGCGCGGTCGGCGGCGATGACCTGCACGCGGCCGGCGGGGATGTCGAGGGAGGCGGTGATGGGGGCGGTGGTGGCGAACTTCTGCATGATGCTCTCCTTGAGCGCGTCTCGTTTCTGATAGGGGAAACGCTACGTTGCGTTCTCATATCTGGCAACGAACTCGTCGCGCCAAATCGGCATCCATGCAGGTCAGATCGCGATAATCGTTGCAACGGATCTGAACGCAATGCAACGAGAGTCGCCCCGATCGTTGCACTGGGTTGAGCGTGAACGCTACGTCGGGCCCTCAGGGGCCGCGCGGTGAAGGACGACTTCCGGGAGAACCCCGGTCGCGGGCAGCGGCGAGGTCTCGCCCGGGTGAGCGAGGTACGCCCGGACCCCCCTGCCCAGCGTCACCACAACCCCCTCGTCACCGGGTCGGCGCGCAGGCGGCTCAGGGGCCCGGCGCGTAGCGTGGAGGAGAAGGAGATGAGGGCGATGACCGGACAGGTGATGAGCGAGGTCAGCGCCGTCGTCGCCCCCGAGCGTGAAGCCGAGTTCGTGGCGGCCTACCGCGAGCTCGTGGCCCGGCCGCTGCCGGACGGGCTGGTGCGGACCGAGCTGCTGAGCGGGCAGGACGGACACTGGCGCATCCAGACGCTGTGGCGGGACCGCGCGTCCCTGGACGCCGTGCGCGCGGCCCCCGGCGGCCCGGCGGCACCCCGGCTCTTCCGCGAGGTCGGCGCCGACCCCGCCCTTGCGGTGTTCGACGTCAGGGCCCGCCGGGTCGCGCCGGCCCCGCCGGGCTGAGAACGGACAGATGCGAGCCCCGGCGGAGGACCGTACTCCGCCGGGGCTCGCACGTCTTCGGGATCAGGCGAACCGTGCGATCGGGTTCACCAGGTCGCCCACCAGCTGGAGCGCCGCCGACGGGTCCGCCAGGTCCACCATCTGCTCGTTGTTGCGGAGCTGGAGGCGGTTGAGGGCCGAGAGGGCGAAGGTCTCCGCGAACAGGTCGTACCGGGCGAACTTGTCCGACAGTTCCGGACGGGACGCCTGGTAGCCCTTCACGCACTCCGCGACCGTGCGCCAGAAGTCGTCCTCGGGCACCACGCCCTCCGCCGCCAGCGTCGCGCCCAGGAAGCGGAGGAAGCAGTCGAAGACGTCCGTGAAGACCGAGAGGACCTTCATGTCCTCCGGGACCTCCGCGCGGATGCGTTCCACCGCCGGCGGAAGCACCGCCGTCGGGTCCATCACGCAGATCTCCTCCGCGATGTCCTTGAAGATCGCCCGGTCCACCGTGCCCCGCTCGTCGAGGACGAGGATCACGTTCTCGCCGTGCGGCATGTACACCAGGTCGTACGCGTAGAAGCTGTGCAGGACCGGGAGGAGGTACGCGTCCAGGTACCGGCGCAGCCACGCCGCCGGCTCCTCGCCCGACTCCTTGATCAGCGCGCCCGCGAACGACGCGCCCGTGTGGTCCAGGTGCAGCAGGGACGCCATCGTCGCCAGGCGCTCGCCCTCCGCCAGACGCGGCACCGGGGACTCGCGCCACAGGGCCGCCAGCATCTTCCGGTACGGCGAGTAGCGGTCCGTCGCGGCCTCGTACTCCAGGTGCCGGTAGCCGATCGCCGCCCGCTCGCGGATGATCGAGAAGCGGGCCGCCCCGAAGACCTCGTCGGAGTCGATCAGCTGCGCCAGCCAGTCGTTGATCGCCGGCGTGGCCTCCATGTACGCCGCCGAAAGACCCCGCATGAAGCCCATGTTGAGGACGGACAGGGCCGTCTTCACGTAGTGCTTGGCCGGATCCGTCGTGTTGAAGAAGGTACGGATCGACTGCTGCGCCAGGTACGTGTCGTCGCCCGCGCCCAGGTACACCAGGCGCTCCTGCGCCACCTCGGCGGCGAAGGTGACGGACAGCTTGTTCCACCACTGCCAGGGGTGGGCCGGGATGAGGAGGTAGTCCGACAGGTCCAGTCCCCGGGCGGCGAGGGTCGCCGCGAAGGCGTCCACCGTCGCCCCGCCCAGTTCCGCGCGGATGAACGTCTCGTACGCGAGGTCCGCCCCGGCCGTGAACGTGGTGCGGTCGCGGTGGGCCGCGAGCCATATCAGGTGGATCCCGCTCGCCGCCTCCGGCGCGTACGCCCGGTACTCGTCGACGCCGAAGCCGAGGCGTCCGTTGTTGGCGACGAAGCAGGGGTGGCCCTCGGTCATCCCGGTCTCGATCGCCTGGAAGCCGGCGCGGGCCAGCTCGGCGGAGGTCACGGGCGGCTTGGTCGCCTTGTAGGCCGTACCGGCCAGGGTGGAGGAGATCTCCTCCAGGTAGACCGGGAGGATCTCGTCGCTCAGGCCGAGGGAGGAGCGCAGCTCGATGATGAACTGCAAGGCGTCCAGGGGGAGTTGCTCGTCGCCGCGGTGGCGGCTGATCGAGTCCGGGTAGACCTGCCAGTGGTCGAGCGCGAAGCGGTCGGCGGTGAAGCGGTACTCGGTGGTGCCGTCGTCGCTGAGGACCTGGTAGCGGCTCTCGCCCAGCTCCTTGGGGTTGAGCAGCCGCTCGTGGGCGAACTCGGCGAGGCCCTTGCGGATCAGGGCCCGGTTGGCGGCGGCCCAGCGCTCGGGGGTGAGGTGTGCGACGGGGTTCTCTTCCTGGCTCCGGAGGTTCATATGGACGCTCCCACGGCGGTCTCGAACTGGG
Organism: Streptomyces sp. NPDC037410; assembly: GCF_055602235.1. Lineage (NCBI taxonomy): Bacteria > Bacillati > Actinomycetota > Actinomycetes > Kitasatosporales > Streptomycetaceae > Streptomyces > Streptomyces sp. NPDC037410. The sequence continues at coordinate 168,372 of NZ_JBVJWR010000007.1, forward strand.
CGCGGGTGCAGAAGCTCAGCAGGGCCTTCTTCTCGGGCTTCTGGATCTCCCGCTCGGGGACGAAGCCGACGGCCTCGTTGAGCGCGTGCACCGCCGTGTTGCGGACGTCCGGTTCGACGACCACGCGGGCGGTCGCCGGATCGGCGAACAGTTCCGCCAACACGGCCGTGATGACCGTACGCGTGAAGCCGTGCACCGGGGTGTCGGTCGGCGCGACCAGGAAGTGCATGCCCACGTCGCCGGGCCGCGGCTCGTACAGCCCGACCAGCTCCACCTGCGCGGGGTCGTACCGCTCCATCAGGAAGGCCGGCTCGCCGTCGACGAGGCCGATGAAGGCGTCGTGGTGCGGGTGCGCGGCGATCGCCATGTACTCGCGCTCGACGTCCTGGAGCTTCGCGTCCTGCATCATCCAGAAGGCGGCCTTGGGGTGGGTGACCCAGGGGTGGATCAGCTCGGCGTCCGCGAGGGGGTCGAGCGGGCGGATCTGGATGCTCATACGGCGAACTCCTGGAACGCGATGGTCTTCTCTACCGGGTAGTACTCCGAACCCAGCATCTCCCCGATGATGTACGCGTTGCGGTACGGGCCCATGCCCAGGTCCGGCGAGGTGATCGAGTGCGTGTGCACGCCGGCGTTCTGGAGGAAGATCCCGCGGCCCGTGGTGTCGATCGCGTAGTTGCGGGCCACGTCGAAGCGGCCCCGGCCGTCGAAGCGGAGGCGGTCCTCGACCGGCTTCAGGAAGGCGGGGACGGTGTACTTGTAGCCGGTCGCGAGGATCAGGCCCTCGGTCTCGACCGTGAAGTCCTTCTCCTGCTCCTCCTGGCGGAAGCCGAGCGTGTACGTGCCCGTAGCGGAGTCGTACGCGGCCGAGTTCAGCGACGCGTTGGTGAGGAGGCGCGTGGGGACCGGGCCGTCGAGGTTCTTCTGGTAGAGCAGGTCGAAGATCGCGTCGATGAGCTCGCCGTCGATGCCCTTGAAGAGGCCCTTCTGTTCCGTCTCCAGGCGGTAGCGGGTCCGCTCGGGCAGTGCGTGGAAGTAGTCCACGTACTCCGGGGAGGTCATCTCCAGGGTGAGCTTGGTGTATTCGAGGGGGAAGAAGCGGGGGGAGCGGGTCACCCAGTTCAGGCGGTAGCCGTGGACGTCGATCTCGCTCAGGAGGTCGTAGTAGATCTCGGCGGCGCTCTGGCCGCTGCCGACCAGGGTGATCGACTTCTTCTTCTGGAGCTCCTCCTTGTGGGGGAGGTAGCGCGAGTTGTGGAGGAGGTCGCCGCCGAGGCCCTCGCAGGTCTCCGGGATGTGCGGCGGGGTGCCGGTGCCGAGGACGATCCGCTGTGAACGGAACGTTTCTCCGGAGGTCGTGGTCACCACGTACAGCTCGTCCGCCTCGTCGTACGCGACCGAGGCGACCGTCGTCGAGAAGCGGATCGACGTCAGTTTCGCGGCCGCCCAGCGGCAGTAGTCGTTGTACTCGGTCCGCAGTGGGTAGAAGTTCTCGCGGATGTAGAACGAGTACAGCCGGCCCTTCTCCTTCAGGTAGTTGAGGAAGGAGTACGGCGAGGTCGGGTCCGCGAGGGTGACCAGGTCCGACATGAACGGGGTCTGGAGGTGGGCGCCTTCGAGGAACATCCCCGAGTGCCACTCGAAGTCCGGCTTCGACTCCAGGAAGACGCCGTTCAGCTCGGCGATCGGCTCGGTCAGGCAGGCGAGTCCGAGGTTGAACGGACCGAGTCCGATGCCGATGAAGTCAAGAGGCTGCGTGGACAAGGGTCTCTCCCAGGTACTGCTCGGCGTGGCCGGCGATGAGGTCGAGGACTGCGGCGATGTCGGCCGGCGTCGTCTCGGGGTTGAGCAGGGTGAACTTGAGGTACTGGCGGCCGTCGACCTTAGTGCCGGCGACGACGGCCTCGCCGGAGGCGAAGAGCGCCTTGCGGGCGTGCAGGTTGGCCCGGTCGATCTCGGCGGGGGAGGTGACGGCCTCCGGGATGTAGCGGTAGACCAGGGTGGAGAGCCGCGGCTCGACCACGACGTCGTAGCGCGGGTCGGCGGCGAGCAGCTCGAAGCCCTCCCGCGCCAGCGCGCAGACCTCGTCGAAGAGCTCTCCGACGCCGTCGGCGCCCATCACGCGCAGGGTCATCCACAGCTTGAGCGCGTCGAAGCGGCGGGTGGTCTGGAGGGATTTGTCGACCTGGTTGGGGATCTGCTCGGCGAGGGTCCTGCGCGGGTTGAGGTAGTCGGCGTGGTACGTCGCGTGGCGCAGGGTGGCGCCGTCGCGGACCAGGACGGCGGAGGAACTCACGGGCTGGAAGAAGGACTTGTGGTAGTCGACGGTGACCGAATCGGCCCGCTCGATGCCGTCCAGGAGGTGGCGGCGGGTCGGGGAGGCGAGCAGTCCGCAGCCGTAGGCGGCGTCGACGTGCATCCAGGCGCCGTACTCGGCGGCCAGGGCGGCGATCTCGGGCAGCGGGTCGATGGAGCCGAAGTCGGTGGTGCCGGCGGTGGCGACGATCGCCATCGGGATCAGGCCCTCGGCGCGGCAGGTCTCCAGTTCGGCGGCGAGGACGACGGACTGCATCCGCTTGTTCCGGTCGACCGGGACGGAGACGACGGCGTCGCGGCCGAGGCCGAGCAGCCGGGCCGACTTCTGGACGCTGAAGTGGCTGCACTCGGAGGAGAAGATCCGCAGCTTCGTCAGGTCGGGGGTGCCGGCCTCCTCGCGTGCGAGGAGCAGCGCCTGGAGGTTGGACTGCGTGCCGCCGCTGGTGAAGACGCCGTCGGCGAGCGGGCCGAGGCCGATCCGGCCGGTGGTCCAGTCGATCAGTTTCCGCTCGATGAGGGTGCCGCCGGCGCTCTGGTCCCAGGTGTCGAGCGAGGAGTTGACGGCCGAGAGGACGGCCTCGCCGAGGACGGCGGGGATGACCACGGGGCAGTTGAGGTGCCCGAGGTAGCGCGGGTGGTGGAAGTAGACGGCGTCGCGGAGGTAGACGCTCTCCAGCTCGTCGAGGGCGGCGGAGGGGTCGCCGAGCGGCCGGTCGAGGTCGACGGCGTCGACGACGGGGGCCAGCTCGGCGGGCGTGACACCGGTGAACGGGCCCCGCGTCGTGGCGAGTTTCCTCGCCACCCGCTCCACTCCTTCGGTGACGGAGCGCCGGTAGCTCTCCGCCGTCGTGTCGTTGAGCAGATGGGAACGCATGTGGGGGCCCTTTCGGGGAGCGGACTCGATCGGCTTAAGTAAGGTTAGCCTAACCTAATTTAGACCACGGAAAAGCCCCCCGGCTCCGAGGAGTCGAGGGGCGGTCGGCGAATGGCCGAAAACCTCAGGCGGCCGCTTCCGTCTCCTCCGTGTCCTCCGGCACCTCGCGCAGCGCGTCCTCGGACAGCCCCTTGCGCCAGTAGCCGACGAACGTGACCCGGCGGCGGTCGAGTCCCCGCTCCCGTACGAGGTGGCGGCGCAGCGCCTTCACCGAGCCCGACTCGCCCGCGATCCACACGTACGGGTTCTCGCCGGGCAGTTCGGCGCCCGCGACGGCCTCGACGCCGGACGGCGCCCCCTCCTCCCGTACGAGCCAGGTGACCGTGGCGTCCGCCTCGGTCGCGAGCTCCGTCCGGTCGCCGGAGTACGGCACTTCGAGGAAGACCCGGGTGCGGGTCTCGGCGGGCAGCCACTCCAGGATCGCGGAGGCGGCGGGCAGGGCGGTCTCGTCGGCCCAGATCAGTACGGAGTCGGCGTCCTCGGGCAGCTGGAAACGGACGCCCGTGTTGGCGGCGACCGCCGGGCCCAGGACGACGACCCGGTCGCCGGGTTCGGCGCGGCCGGCCCACTGGCAGGCGGGGCCGACGCCCGCCGCGCCGGCGGCTGATGTCTCAGCGTGGAGGGCGAAGTCGATGTCGACCTCGTTCGCGGGCTCGGTGCGCTGCTCGCGGACGGTGTACGAGCGCATCACGGCCCGCTCGTCGTCGGGCATCGCGCGCCAGGCGCCCAGGATCGCGTACATGTCGGGGTTGTCGAGCGGCGGCAGGACGGGCGCCTCCTGGCCGGGGTGCGGCAGGAAGAGGGAGAGCGACTGGTCGCGGCCCCCGGCGGCGAAGCCCTTCAAGTCGTCGCCGGTGAAGGTGATCCGGACCAGGGACGGGCCGAGGCGCCTCGTCCGGTCGACCCGGAGGGAGAAGAACTGGAAGGGGGCGGTCTCGGCTTGAGTCATAGAAAGGAAGGTTAGCCTAACCTCATATTGATCACTAGTGGATCATCCGGCCAGGTGCGGCGGGGGTTCGGGAGAGGTGGGGGCTCCTCGTGATGACGACGGCGTGACGCCTCACCGGCTGGGGCCAGATCTTCGCCCGGGTCACCATCCAGGCCCGCAACCACTGCGTCCAGCAGGGCATCCCCTCGCCGTCGGCCCGCTCGACCCGCGGCTCGCGGACCTCGCGGCCCGGATCCGGGAGGGGAACGCCACGCCGGGCCGGGGCGCGGGAGTGGCTGTGACCGGCCAGTGGTACGGCATGAGGAAGGGGGGGGGGGGGGGGGGGGGGGGGGGGGGGGGGGGGGGGGGTTGGGGGGGGGGGGGGGGGGGGGGGGGGGGGGGGGGGGGGGGGGGGGGTGGGGGAGGGGGGGGGGGGGGGGGGGGGGGGGGCGGCCCCCCCCCCCCCCCCCCCCCCCCCCCTTCCTCATGTCCTGCGTCAGGCCGGGAGGCCCAGCTCGCGGGCGATCAGCATCCGCTGGACCTCGCTGGTGCCCTCGCCGATCTCCAGGATCTTCGAGTCGCGCCACATGCGGGCCACCGGGTACTCGTTCATGAAGCCGTAGCCGCCGTGGATCTGGGTCGCCTCGCGGGCGTTGTCCACGGCCACCGTGGAGGAGTACAGCTTCGCGATCGCCGCCTCCTTCTTGAACGACTCGCCGAGCACGAGCCGCGAGGCCGCGTCCCGCCAGCCGATCCGGGCCATGTGCGCCTTCATCTCCATGTCGGCGATCTTGAACTGGACGGCCTGGTAGGTGCTGATCGGCGAGCCGAAGGCGTGACGTTCCTTCGCGTACTTCACCGACTCGTCCACACAGCCCTGCGCGAGGCCCGTCGCGAGCGCGGCGATCGCGACCCGGCCCTCGTCCAGGATCCGCAGGAACTGCGCGTACCCCCGGCCCTCCTCGCCGAGCAGGTTCTCCACCGGGACGCGGACGTCGTCGAAGGAGAGCTCACGGGTGTCCGAGGCGTTCCAGCCGACCTTCGAGTACGGGGCGGCGACCGTGAAGCCCGGGGTGCCGGACGGGACGATGATCGAGGAGATCAGCGGACGGCCGTCGGCCTTGCGGCCGGTGACCGCCGTGACCGTCACCAGACCCGTGATGTCCGTACCGGAGTTGGTGATGAAGCACTTCGAGCCGTTGATGACCCAGTGGTCGCCGTCGCGGACCGCGGTGGTGCGGGTGCCGCCCGCGTCACTGCCCGCCCCCGGCTCGGTCAGGCCGAACGCGCCGAGCATCTCGCCGGCGCACAGCTTCGGCAGCCACGCGCGCTTCTGCTCCTCCGTACCGAAGCGGTAGACCGGCATGGCGCCGAGCGAGACGCCGGCCTCCAGGGTGATGGCCACGGAGGAGTCGACGCGGGCCAGCTCCTCCAGGGCGATCCCGAGGGCCAGGTAGTCGCCGCCCATGCCGCCGTACTCCTCGGGGAACGGCAGCCCGAACAGGCCCATGCGGCCCATCTCGCGGACGATCTCGTACGGGAACTCGTGCCGCTCGTAGTAGTCGCCGATCTTCGGCGCCACGACGTCGTGGGCGAACTCCTCGACGGTACGGCGGAGTTCCTCGTGCTCTTCGGTGAGCCGGTGGTCGAGGGACATGTCTTTCGTCACTCCTTGTGGGAGAGGGCGCGGACGGTACGGGAGGGGCTGGGGCGGCCCAGCTGTTCGGCCATCCACACGCTCGTGGCGGTGAGGGCGGCCAGATCGACCCCGGTCTCGATGCCGAGGCCGTCGAGCATCCACACGAGGTCCTCGGTGGCGAGATTGCCGGTCGCGCTCTTCGCGTACGGGCAGCCGCCGAGGCCGCCCGCGGAGGCGTCGACGGTGGTCACCCCGTGGCGCAGGGCGGCCAGGGTGTTGGACAGGGCCTGCCCGTACGTGTCGTGGAAGTGCACGGCGATACGGGAGGTGGGGACCCCGGCCTCGTTCAGGCCGGTGAGCAGGGCCTGGACGTGCCCGGGGGTCGCGACGCCGATCGTGTCCCCGAGGCTCAGCTCATCGCAGCCCATGTCGGCGAGGGCCTTGGTGACCCGGACGACCTGCTCGACGGGGACGGCGCCCTCCCAGGGGTCGCCGAAGCACATCGACAGATAGCCGCGGACCTTCAACCCGGCCTCTATGGCCCGGGTGACGGTCGGCTCGAACATCGCGAGCGCCTCGTCGACGGTCCGGTTCAGGTTGGCCTTCGCGAAGGACTCGGTCGCCGAGGCGAACACGGCGACCTCGCGGGCGCCGAGCGCGAGGGCCCGGTCGAGCCCGCGCTCGTTCGGCACGAGCACCGGGAGCCGGACGGGGAGGTCCCGCACCCGCGGGAACAGCTCCTCCGCGTCGGCGAGCTGCGGCACCCACTTCGGGTGCACGAAGCTCGTCGCCTCGATGGTCGTCAGACCGGCGGCGGCGAGCCGCCGCACGAACTCGGCCTTCACGTCGGTCGGGACGGCCGTCTTCTCGTTCTGCAGCCCGTCCCGGGCCCCGACCTCGTGGATCCGCACGCGAGCGGGCAGGGCCGGGTCGCGGACGGTCATCGGCAGTGCGCTGCTCATGCCGCTTCCTCCTCCTCGCGGGGCGTGACCACGGCCAGGATCTGGTCCATGGCGACGGTGGTGCCGGGCGTGACGTCCAGCTCGGTGACGGTGCCGGCGTGCGGGGCGGAGATGACGTGCTCCATCTTCATCGCCTCGACCACCAGCAGGCTCTGCCCGGCCTCCACCTCGTCCCCGACGGCCACCTTCACGACGGTGACGGTCCCGGGCATGGGCGCGGCGAGCGTGTCGGCCCCGCCGTGCCGGGCACCGCTCAGCGCGGCCTCCACGGGGTCGTGATCCATGACGTGCCAGGAGTCACCGTCGCGGCCCAGCCAGATCCCCTCCGGGGAGGTGGCGAGGGTGAAGCGGTGGGTGACGCCGTCGAGGTCGAGGACGATCTCCCCCACCCCGCCCCTTCCCGAAACCCTGCCGGGGGCTGGGGGAGCGACGGCCTCGGCGCCCGGGCGCGTGAGGAGCGCGGCGCCGATCAGCGGCTCCGCCGCGGGCTCGCCGGGCGCGGACGCCAGGGCTTCGCCCGGCATGTCGCCGAGCAGGAGCTCCGCGTCCGCGGCCGTGCCGCGGACGCGGGTGGTGATCGGTTCGTGGCCCGCTACGCGGAAGTGGCGGGTCGTCCAGGCCGCGGTGCCGCCCAGGCGCCAGCCGTTGACGACCCCGAAGGGGTCCACCCAGCCCTCGGCAGAGTTTCGGGAAGGGGCGGGGTGGGGGAATTGACGCAGCAACGCAGCCGCCACGTACACCTCCGCCGGCACCGACCCGTCGACCAACGACTCCGCGTCCCGCTCCACCAACCCCGTGTCCATGGCCCCCGACACCACGTCCGGGTGGGCGAGCAGGCGCCGCAGGAAGCCCGCGTTCGTCGGGATGCCCAGGGTGACCAGGTCGGCGAGGGCCGCGCGCAGCTTGCGCAGGGCCGTCGGGCGGTCGGCCGCGTGGACGATGACCTTCGACAGCATCGGGTCGTAGAGGGACGAGACCTCCGTGCCCTCCGAGAGGCCCGAGTCCGTGCGGACGCCGTTGCCCTGCGGCTCGTTCAGGGCGAGGACCGTCCCGCCCGAGGGCAGGAAGCCCCGCGCGGGGTCCTCCGCGCAGATGCGGGCCTCGATCGCCCAGCCGTCCAGGCGGATGTCGTCCTGCGCGAACGCCAGCGCCTCGCCCGCCGCGACCCGCAGCTGCCACTCCACCAGGTCCAGGCCCGTGATGAGCTCCGTGACCGGGTGCTCGACCTGGAGACGGGTGTTCATCTCCATGAAGTAGTACGCGGACGGGTCGGCGCCCGGGACGATGAACTCGACCGTTCCCGCGCCGACATAGCCGCAGGACCGCGCGGCCTCCACGGCCGCCGCGCCCATCGCCGCACGGGTCGCCTCGTCGAGGAGGACGCTCGGCGCCTCCTCGATGATCTTCTGGTGGCGCCGCTGGAGCGAGCACTCGCGCTCGCCGAGGTGCACCACGTTCCCGTGGGCGTCGGCCAGGACCTGGATCTCGATGTGCCGGGGCCGGTCGATCCACCGCTCCACGAGCAGCGTGTCGTCGCCGAAGGACGCCCGCGCCTCCCGGCGGGCCGCCGCGATCTCCTCGTCGAGGACCGCCAGGTCCCGCACGAGGCGCATGCCCTTGCCGCCGCCGCCCGCGCTGGGCTTCAGCAGGACGGGCGCGCCCAGTTCGCGGGCCGCGGCGGCGATCTCCGGGTCGGCCGCGCCGGGCACGACCGGGACGCCGGCCGCCTGCACGGTCTCCTTCGCCCGGATCTTGTCGCCCATGAGGGCGATCGCCTCGGCGGAGGGCCCGATGAAGACGAGCCCCGCCTCGGCGCACGCACGCGCGAAGCCCGCGTTCTCGGCGAGGAAGCCGTACCCGGGGTGGACGGCCTGGGCGCCGGTGCGGCGGGCCGCGTCGAGCAGCGCCGGGACGGACAGGTACGACTCGGCGGCCGGCGGCGGACCGATCCGTACCGCCGTGTCCGCCTCCCGTACGTGCCGGGCGTCGGCGTCCGCGTCGCTGTAGACGGCCACCGAGCGCACGCCCATCTCCCGCAGGGTGCGGATGACGCGGACGGCGATCTCGCCCCGGTTGGCCACGAGGACGGTGTCGAACATGCTCTGCATCTCCTGGGGGCCCCTCACATCCGGAAGACGCCGAACTGGGGGTCACCCAGGGGCGCGTTGGCACAGGCGGTCAGGGCGAGGCCGAGGACCTGCCGGGTCTCCATCGGGTCGATGACCCCGTCGTCCCACAGCCGGGCACTCGCGTAGTAGGCGCTGCCCTGCGTCTCGTACTGCTCGCGGATCGGGGCCTTGAAGGCCTCTTCCTCCTCGGCGCTCCACCCGTCGCCGAGCTGGTCGCGCTTGACGGTGGCGAGGACGGACGCGGCCTGCTCGCCGCCCATGACCGAGATCTTGGCGTTGGGCCACATCCACAGGAAACGGGGGGAGTACGCCCGGCCGCACATCGAGTAGTTGCCCGCGCCGTACGAACCGCCGACGACGACCGTCAGCTTCGGCACCCGGGTGGTGGCCACGGCCGTCACCATCTTGGCGCCGTGCTTGGCGATGCCGCCGTGCTCGTACGCCTTGCCGACCATGAAGCCGGTGATGTTCTGCAGGAAGACGAGCGGGATCCCGCGCTGGTCGCACAGCTCGATGAAGTGCGCGCCCTTCTGGGCGGACTCGGCGAACAGGATGCCGTTGTTGGCGACGATGCCGACCGGGTGGCCGTGGATCCGCGCGAAGCCGGTGACCAGCGTCTGCCCGTACTCGGACTTGAACTCCTGGAAGCGGGAGCCGTCCACGACCCGGGCGATCACCTCGCGCACGTCGTACGGGGTGCGGGAGTCCACCGGCACCGCGCCGTACAGACCGTACGGGTCGACCTTCGGCTCCTCGGCCGGCTCGACCTTCCAGGGCAGCGGGCCGCGCTCGGGGAGCGTGGCGACGATGTTCCGGACGATGCGCAGCGCGTGCGCGTCGTCCTCGGCGAGGTGGTCGGTGACGCCGGAGATCCGGGAGTGGACCTCGCCGCCGCCGAGCTCCTCGGCCGTGACGACCTCGCCGGTCGCGGCCTTCACGAGCGGCGGACCGCCCAGGAAGATCGTGCCCTGGTTCCGTACGATCACGGCCTCGTCGCTCATCGCCGGGACGTACGCGCCGCCGGCCGTGCACGAGCCCATGACGGCCGCGATCTGCGGGATGCCGGCGCCGGACATGCGGGCCTGGTTGTAGAAGATCCGGCCGAAGTGCTCCCGGTCGGGGAAGACCTCGTCCTGCATGGGCAGGAAGGCGCCGCCCGAGTCGACCAGGTAGAGGCAGGGGAGACGATTCTCCAGTGCCACCTCCTGGGCGCGCAGGTGCTTCTTCACGGTCATCGGGTAGTACGTGCCGCCCTTGACGGTCGCGTCGTTCGCGACGATCACGCACTCGCGGCCGGAGACCCGGCCGATGCCCGCGATGACGCCGGCCGCGGGGGCCTGGTCGCCGTACATGCCGTTGGCCGCCAGCGGGGCCAGCTCCAGGAACGGCGAGCCCGGGTCGAGCAGTGTGTCCACCCGGTCCCGGGGCAGCAGCTTGCCGCGCGCGGTGTGCCGGGCCCTGGACTTCTCACCGCCGCCCAGGGCTGTGGCCGCGAGCTTGGCGCGCAGGGCCGCGGCCAGCTCGTGATGGGCCGCCTCGTTGGCCTGCCAGGCCGGCGAGGCGGGATCCGCCGCACTCGACAGCACAGGTGCCTGCTGCATCGACCGATCTCCCTTGTCCGGTTAATGAGCGTTAACGTATGACGCCAAGGTTAACGACCGCTAACCGGGTTGTCTAGAATCGATTGCATGACCACGAGCCCGACGCGGATCGACGCGCCCACCCGACGCGAGCAGATCCTCAAGGAAGCCGCCCGCCTCTTCGCCGAGCGCGGCTTCCACGGCGTCGGCGTGGACGAGATAGGAGCCGCCGTCGGCATCAGCGGTCCCGGGCTCTACCGCCACTTCCCCGGGAAGGACGCGATGCTCGCCGAGCTGCTCGTCGGCATCAGCGAGCGGCTGCTCGACGGGGGACGGCTGCGGGCCGAGGAGTCCGACGGGGACGCGCGCGCCCTGCTCGGCTCCCTCATCGACGGGCACATCGACTTCGCCCTCGACGACCGGCCGCTGATCACCCTCCACGACCGCGAGCTCGACCGGCTCAAGCACGAGGACCGCAAGCGGGTCCGGCAGCTCCAGCGGCAGTACGTCGAACTGTGGGTCGCCGTCGTCCGCGAGCTGTACCCCGACGCGGGGGAGTCGGAGTCCCGCACGGCCGTCCACGCCGTCTTCGGCCTCCTGAACTCCACCCCGCACCTCGCGGCGCTCGGCCGCGGGCCGATGGAGGACCTGCTGCGGCGGCTCGCGCACGGCGCGTTCGGCGCGCTGGGCGCGTAGGGCCTGTCCGACCCCGATCCGCCGCCCGTCCGGTCCAGAGCTCGGAATGATTGTCCTCCGCCTCCGCGGCTCGGACAGAATGATCCCCATGCCGATACTCAGCCGCCCCGCCCTCGTCGAGCACCTCGTCCGCACCCGGATCGCGGGAGACGTCGCCACCCCGCGCGACAACAACCTCTCCCACTACCGCAAGCTCGCCAACGGCGACCGGCACTACTGGCTCGGCCTCGAACTCGGCGACCGCTGGACCGACGAGCAGGACGTGCTCGCCGTCATGGCCGAGCGGTGCGGCGTCGTCGACGACCCCGCCCACCGGGCCGGCCAGGACACCATCGACCCCGAGCTCACCGTCGACGGCCTCGACCGGATGGCCGCCCGCCTCCGCAAGGCCGCCGCGGGGCGCGAGCGGGTCCTCTTCGCGACCGGGCACCCCGGCTCGCTCATCGACGTCCACAGCCGGGTCGCCGCCGCGCTGCGCGCCCAGGGCTGCGACATCGTACGGATCCCCGGCGGGCTCGTCGCCGACGAGGGGTACGTCGTGCAGTTCGCCGACGTCGCCGTCTTCGAGCGCGGCGCGAGCCTGTGGCACACGCACTCCCCGGAGCCGATGAACGCGATCCTCGACGCGCTCGGCGAGGACGGGCGCCCGGACCTGGTGATCGCGGACCACGGCTGGGCGGGCCGCGCCGGCCAGCGGGGCATCGACTCCGTCGGCTACGCCGACTGCAACGATCCCGCGCTCTTCATCGGCGAGGCCGAGGGCACGATGCAGGTCACGATCCCCCTGGACGACCACGTCCTCGACCCGCGCTTCTACGAGCCGCTGACGGCCTACACGCTGAACGCGGCGGGGCTGGCCGCCTGACTCAGGACGGCTCCGGCGGCCGGGCCCGGCGCTGTGCCACGCCCGGCGTCGGGTCCAGGTACACCCGCCGGATCGACGGGAAGCGCTCGCGGAGCTGGGACTCCGCGTCCTCGCACGCCCACTCCACCTGCTCCGCCGACGCCACGTCCCGGAAGTCGATCTTCGCCGCGACCAGGACCTCGCCGGGGCCCTGGATCAGGGTGATCAGGTCGAGGACGTCGATGACGTGGGGGACGGAGAGGAGTTCCTCGCGGATCTCGGAGCGCATCGCCCGCGGCACCGGGCGGCCGATGAGGAGCTCGGCGTTGGAGCGGCCGAGGACCCAGGCCACGTACACGAGCAGGACGCCGATGAGGATCGACGCGACGCCGTCCCAGACGCCGGACCCGGTGAGCTGGCCGCCCAGGAGGCCGCCCGCCGCGAGGAGGAGGCCGACGAGGGCCGCCGCGTCCTCCATGACCACCGCCTTGACGGTGGTGTCGGCGGTCAGCCGCAGATAGCGCGCGAAGGGGGTCTTCCTCCGTTCCGCCTCGGCCCTGACCTGCTTGACGCCGGTGCGGAGCGAGAAGCCCTCCAGGACGAAGGCGACGGCGAGGACGACGTACGAGACCGTCGGGTCGCCGAGTTCCTCGCCGTGGGTGAGGGTGTGGATGCCGTCGTAGACCGAGAAGACCGCGCCGCCCACGAAGGTGGCGACCGCCGCCAGCATCGCCCAGACGTAGCGCTCGCCCGCGTATCCGACGGGATGGTCCTCGTCGGCCGGCTTCCCGCTCCGCTTGAGGGCGGTGAGCAGCATCGCCTCGGTGACGGTGTCGGCGACCGAGTGGGCGGCCTCCGAGAGCATGGCACTGGAGCCGCTGACGATGCCCGCGACGGCCTTGGCGACGGCGATCCCGAGGTTCGCCGCCGCCGCCACGATCACCGTGAAGGTGCTCTCTCCCTGCTCCGCCATGCCCGGACGGTATGTCCGGTCATCGGCGCGGGACGCGAACGACACCCTCCTGGATGACGGAGATCGCCAGGCGCCCGTCCTGCGTGTAGATCCTGGCCTGGCCGAGGCCGCGCCCGCCGGACGCGGTCGGCGACTCCTGGTCGTACAGGAGCCATTCGTCGGCCCGGAAGGGCCGGTGGAACCACATGGCGTGGTCGAGGGAGGCCCCCACGACATCGCCGACGGCCCAGCCGCCGCGCCCGTGGGCGAGGAGCACCGAGTCGAGCAGCGTCATGTCGGAGACGTACGTGGCCAGGACGACGTGCAACAGCGGGTCGTCGGCCAGTTTTCCGTTGGTACGGAACCACACCTGGGAGCGCGGTTCGCGCGGCTCCCCGACCGAGCCCCACGGGGGCGTCTCCGCGTAACGGAGGTCGACCGCCGCGCGTGCCTCGATCAGCCGGTCCGCGACCTCGCGGGGGAGGTGGCGCGGCAGCATCTCGGCCGGCGTCTCCAGCGACTCCGGGTCCGGGGCGGGCGGCATCTCCACCTGGTGGTCGAGCCCCTCCTCGTACGTCTGGAAGGACGCGGAGAGGTGGAAGATCGGCTGCCCGTGCTGGACGGCCACGACCCGGCGGGTGGTGAAGGAGCGGCCGTCGCGGATGCGGTCGACGGTGTAGACGATCGGCGCGCCCGCGTCGCCGGGGCGCAGGAAGTACGCGTGGAGCGAGTGCGCGAGCCGGTCTTCGGGGACGGTCCGGCCCGCCGCCACCAGCGCCTGGGCGGCCACCTGGCCGCCGAAGACGCGGGGGACGAGCGCGGACCGGGACTCGCCACGGAAGATGTCCCGCTCGATCTGCTCCAGGTCGAGCAGATCGAGCAGGTCATCCAGTGCGGTGTGTGCCTCGGGCACTTACAGGCCCATCGACTTGGCGATGATCGACTTCATGATCTCGCTGGTGCCGCCGTAGATGCGGTTGACGCGGTTGTCGGCGTACAGGCGGGCGATCGGGTACTCGTTCATGTAGCCGTAGCCGCCGTGCAGCTGGAGGCAGCGGTCGATGACGCGGTGCGCGACCTCGGTGCAGAAGAGCTTGGCGGAGGCGGCCTCGGCCGGGGTCAGCTCGCCCGCGTCCAGGGCCTCCAGGGCGCGGTCGGCGACGGCCTCGGCGGCGTCGACCTCGGCCTGGCAGGCGGCCAGCTCGAACTTGGTGTTCTGGAAGGAGGCGACCGGCTTGCCGAAGACCGTGCGGTCCGTGACGTACTGCTGGGCGAAGCGGACGGCGGCCTTGGCCTGGGCGTAGGCGCCGAAGGCGATGCCCCAGCGCTCGGAGGCCAGGTTGTGGCCGAGGTAGGAGAAGCCCTTGCCCTCCTCGCCCATCAGGTCCTCGACCGGGACCTTGACGTCGACGAAGGCGAGCTCGGCGGTGTCGGAGGTGCGCAGGCCGAGCTTGTCCAGCTTGCGGCCGATGGAGTAGCCCTCGGACTTGGTGTCGACGGCGAAGAGGGAGATGCCGAAGCGGCGGTCCTCGGCCGACGGGGCGGAGGTGCGGGCGCAGACGATCACGCGGTCGGCGTGGACGCCACCGGTGATGAAGGTCTTGGAGCCGTTGAGGACGTAGTGGGTGCCGTCCTCGGAGAGCTTGGCGGTGGTCTTCATGCCCGCGACGTCGGAGCCGGTGCCCGGCTCGGTCATGGCGAGCGCCCACATCTCCTCGCCGGTGACGAACTTCGGCAGGAAGCGCTTCTTCTGCTCGTCGGTGGCGAGCATCTTGATGTACGGCAGGGCGAGCAGCACGTGGACGCCGGAGCCGCCGAACTGGACGCCCGCGCGCGAGGTCTCCTCGTACAGGACGGCCTCGAACTTGTGGGTGTCCAGGCCCGCGCCGCCGAACTCCTCGGGGACGTTGATGCCGAAGATGCCGAGCTCGCCGAGCTTGTCGTAGAACTCGCGCGGCGCCTGGCCCGCGGCGAACCACTCGTCGTAGACGGGGACGACCTCGGCCTCGATGAAGGCGCGGATGGTCTCCCGGAACGCCTCGTGGTCCTCGTTGAATACGGTACGGCGCACGAGCCGCCTCCTTGTCGCTGCCGGTTGTCTAAGCGCTTGCTCAGGGTGTTCTGTTCGAAGTTACCCAGCGGTCACCCGCCCTGTCCAGACTCCGCGCCTGTGATCCAGAGCCCCTTCGACGGGTCATGGGCGTGGACCGGGCGCCCCTTCGCCTGCCCGCTCGTACGGAAGGCCTTCCCGCCCCGGTCCGCGATCCTCACCACACCGCTCCGGCCCTGCGCGCTCCACTCCGGCTCCAGGTACCAGCGGCAGTCGCAGCCGACCGCGCGGGCGGACACCAGCAGCACCTCGGGCTCGGCCGCGGTGACCGCGTAGGGGAACGCGACGGCCTTGATGGCCCGCCCCTCCTCGCCCGAGGCGTCGTACCCGTCGACCGGCCGCGCGAGGGGACGCGGCGCGTCGAGGTCCACCGTGAACATCCGGGGGGTGACGGCCCCGCCGCACCCCTCGGTCATGCGGTACGCCGCCCAGGGCAGCGGCCCCGCGCGCCCCGCCACGCGCACGTGCAGCCCGTGGAGGACGACGGCGGAGGTTCCCTTCCCCTGCACCGTGAGCCGTACCAGCGTCTGCCCGCCGTCCACGGCACCGAGGGCCGGGGCGCTCGGTGCCGTGGACGGGGGCGCCGTCTCCGCCTGCGGCGTCGCGCGGGCCTGCGGCTCCCGGCCGTGCCCGTCGGGCAGCAGGACGGTCCCGAGCACGAGCGCGCCGAGCCCGACCACGGCGCCGACGACGAACCAGGCCTTCCGACGGGACCGCGGCGTCGCGGGGGCGACCCGGCCGCGTTCCGCACCACGGCGAAGACGGCGGTGAACAAGCTCTTTCGACGGAGGACCGCCCCGGTCACTGGGCCCGCAGCGCGAACCACAGCTCCATCCGGACGTCCGGATCGTCCAGGTCCCGGTCGAGCAGGGCCGTGCAGCGGGTGATCCGCTGCCGGACCGTGTTCCGGTGGATCTCCAGGGCCACCGCCGTCCGGTCCCAGCTGCCGTGCAGCGAGAGCCAGACCCGGAGCGTCTCGGCGAGCGGCTCGCTGAGCGGGGCCAGCAGCCCCCGGGCGTACGCGGCGGCCTCGTCGCGGTCCACGAGCGCGGCGAAGCCGCTGGCCCGGTGCCGCACCAGGGTCGCCCGGGAGGCCTCCGCCCTGCGCAGCGCCCGCGCCGCCTGCGCGTCCCCGGCCGCGAGCTCCGCGGCCGCCACCGGGGCGCTCGCACCGAGCGTCCAGTCCTCCTGCGCGGTGACGGGGGCGGGGGCGGGGAGGAGGAGCCGTACGGTTCCCTCCGTCGCGTCCACCAGCGGCGTCCCCAGCGCCGCCGCCAGGCTCGCCGCCGCGAACGGGGTGCCGTCGCCGCCGCGCGCGTGGACCACCGTCCAGGGGCCCGGTCCGAGGGTGCCCGCGACCTCCGCCGGGGGCGCGCCGAGCAGCAGCCGGACCAGGGCCCCGTCCCGTACCGTCACGTCCGCGCCCCGGTGCGGGGCCGTCAGCAGCGAGAGCAGGACCACCGCCACGCCCGCGATCGTGTGGTCGCCCGGGCCGCGCCGCTCCGTCGCCACCCCCAGGGTCAGCCCGTCCCCGCCGCCCAGCGCGTACGCCGCGAGCCGCAGCCCGCCGCTCTCCCCGCTCGCGGACGCCGGGCCCCTCAGGGGAACCTTCGCCAGGTCCCGCAGCGCCCGGGCCGCCTCCGCCGGGACCTCCCGGCCGGCCGCCGCCGACTCCGTGCCGTCCGCGCCGAACAGCACCGCCCGGCCGCCCAGCCGCGAGGCGAGCGCGCCGAGGACCGCCGGGACCGGGGCCGGCCGGGCCGCGGCCGCCGCCAGGGACTGCTGGGCCTCCGTCACCCGGCGCAGCTCGTGCAGCCGGGCCTCCGCCATGAGCCGCCACAGCGCCCGCGCCACCGCCGTGAACGGGGTCCGGGGCGGGACCTCCACGAGCGGCAGGCCGTGCCGCTCGCAGGCCTCGACGAGTTCGGCGGGGACCGTGTCGTAGACCGGCGTCACCCCGAAGGCGAGCGCCGCCGCCCCCGCCTCCACGACCCGGTCGACGTAGTGCGCCGGATCGGTGAGCTGGACGCCCGCCGTCATGAGCAGCTCGCCGCCGAGCAGATACGGATAGGGGTCGGCCATCTCCGAGGTGTGCACCCAGTGCAGCGGGACGTCCTCGGACCCGGCGAGCAGCCGCAGGCCCAGGTCGGGGCGGGCGAGCAGCGCGGCGAGCGGCACCGGCGGCGCCGGGGGAGTGGAGCCGGGCTCCGGAGCGGTCATCGGCATGGACCCTTCGTACATCCCCCGCCCGGACAGTGGAGGAAACGTACACTTCAACGTCCCTTTCCGGCCACCTACTGTCGTTCCCATCCCAGGGCCGCGGGTACGGGCGGATGTCCCCGCGATCAGCACCTGGGCAACTCCCCCGCACGACACGCCACCGAGGTGAGAAGGAGCCCCCATGGCCGTCGACTACACAGTGATCGTCCTGTACTTGGCCGGCATGCTCGCGATGGGCTGGTGGGGCATGCGCCGCGCCAAGTCCAAGAGCGAGTTCCTGGTGGCCGGCCGCCGCCTCGGGCCCTGGATGTACTCCGGGACGATGGCCGCCATCGTCCTCGGCGGCGCCTCCACCATCGGCGGCGTCGGCCTCGGCTACAAGTACGGTCTCTCCGGCGCCTGGATGGTCTTCGCCATCGGCCTCGGCCTGCTGGCCCTCTCCGTCTTCTTCTCCGCGCGCATCGCGCGCCTGAAGGTCTACACCGTCTCCGAGATGCTCGACCTGCGCTACGGCGGCAAGGCCGGCGTCATCTCCGGCGTCGTGATGTGGGCGTACACCCTGATGCTCGCGGTCACCTCGACCATCGCGTACGCCACGATCTTCGACGTCCTCTTCGACCTGCCCCGGACCCTCGCGATCGTCCTCGGCGGCACCATCGTCGTCGCCTACTCGACCCTCGGCGGCATGTGGTCCATCACCATCACCGACATGGTGCAGTTCGTGGTGAAGACCATCGGCGTGCTGCTCCTGCTGCTGCCTATCGCCGTCGTCAAGGCCGGCGGCTTCGAGGGGATGCGGGAGGCGCTGCCCACCTCGTACTTCGCGCCCCTCGGCATCGGCGGCGAGACGATCTTCACGTACGTGCTGATCTACACCTTCGGCATGCTCATCGGCCAGGACATCTGGCAGCGGGTCTTCACCGCCCGCAACGACAAGGTCGCCCGCTGGGGCGGCACCGTCGCCGGCACCTACTGCCTCGCGTACGCGCTCGCCGGAGCCGTCATCGGCACGGCGGCGAAGGTGCTCTACCCGAAGCTGCCCACCGCCGACGACGCCTTCGCCACCATCGTCAAGGACGAGCTGCCGATGGGCGTCCGGGGCCTCGTCCTGGCCGCCGCGCTCGCCGCCGTGATGTCCACCTCCTCCGGCGCGCTCATCGCCTGCGCCACCGTCGCCAACAACGACATCTGGTCACGCCTGCGCGGCGCCGTCGCCACGAAGCACGAGGACGACCACGACGAGGTGAAGGGCAACCGATTCTTCATCCTGATCATGGGCGTCGCCGTCATCCTCATCGCCATCGCCCTCAACGACGTCGTCCAGGCCCTCACCGTCGCCTACAACCTGCTGGTCGGCGGGCTCCTCGTGCCGATCCTCGGCGGCCTGCTCTGGCGCCGCGGCACCGTCCAGGGCGCCCTCGCCGCGGTCACCGTCGGAGGCCTGGCCGTCATTGGCCTGATGTGGACTTACGGAATCTTGGCAAATGAGCCTGTTTACTATGGTTTGTTGGCCTCGCTCGCGGCCTATGTGATCGTTTCCCTGGCGACCCGCCCGACGGACGCCGCCGTGCTCGCGCACTGGCGCGCCCGGCTGGCCGGCCAGGAGACCCCGACCGAGCCCGAGTCCCCGGACCGGGCACCCGCCACCGCCTGACGGCGGCCCCACGCCCCGGGCGTCGCGACCCGACGCCCGGCCCACCGAGAAGCACCCCAGGAGGACCCCGACCATGAGCAGCAGCGACCAGAACGCCTTCCGCGGCCCGATCGACTCGTCCCGCATCCCGCGGTACGCCGGTCCCGCGACGTTCGCCCGCCTGCCGCGCCTCGACGAGGTCGGCACCGCCGACGTCGCCGTGGTCGGCGTCCCCTTCGACACCGGCGTCTCCTACCGCCCCGGCGCCCGCTTCGGCGGCAACGCCATCCGCGAGGCCTCCCGCCTGCTCCGCCCGTACAACCCCGCGCAGGACGCCTCCCCGTTCGCCCTCGCCCAGGTCGCGGACGCCGGTGACATCGCCGCCAACCCGTTCAACATCAACGAGGCCGTCGAGACCATCGAGGCCGCCGCCGACGACCTCCTCGGCACCGGCGCCCGCATGATGACCCTCGGCGGCGACCACACCATCGCCCTGCCGCTGCTGCGCTCCGTCGCCAAGAAGCACGGCCCCGTCGCCCTGCTCCACTTCGACGCGCACCTCGACACCTGGGACACCTACTTCGGCGCCGAGTACACCCACGGCACCCCGTTCCGCCGCGCCGTCGAGGAAGGCATCCTCGACACCTCCGCCCTCTCCCACGTCGGCACCCGCGGCCCGCTCTACGGCAAGCAGGACCTCACCGACGACGAGAAGCTCGGCTTCGGCATCGTCACCTCCGCCGACGTCTACCGCCGCGGCGCCGACGAGATCGCCGACCAGCTGCGCCAGCGCATCGGCGACCGCCCGCTGTACATCTCCATCGACATCGACTGCCTCGACCCGGCCCACGCCCCCGGCACCGGCACCCCCGAGGCCGGCGGCATGACCTCCCGCGAGCTCCTGGAGATCCTCCGCGGCCTCTCCTCCTGCAACCTGGTCTCCGCCGACGTCGTCGAGGTCGCCCCGGCGTACGACCACGCCGAGATCACCGCGGTCGCCGCGTCGCACACGGCGTACGAACTGACGACGATCATGTCGCGCCAGATCGCGGCGGAGCGCGCCGGAGGCGCGAAGTAACCTCGGGGCCGTAGCGGGCTGAGGTACGTGGTGGGGTGCGGCCCGGTGGTCGGGTCGTGCCCACCCGTTCCGCCCTGCGGAACGCCTGCCCACGACCAGACCCACAAGCCAAGGGACCCCATGACCCACGACCACGACCTCGTGCTCCGGCCCACCGAGGCCCAGACGGATGCGGCCCTCAACCCGCCCCCGGGGCGCAACGGCGGCGACCTCGTCGTCGAGACCCTCACCGGCCTCGGCGCCACCACCGTCTTCGGCCTCCCCGGCCAGCACGCCCTCGGCATGTTCGACGCCCTGCGCCGCTCCGACCTCCGCTACGTCGGCCTCCGCGTCGAGAACAACGCGGGCTTCGCCGCCGACGCGTACGGCCGGATCACCGGCGAGGCGGCCCCCCTCCTCCTCTCCACCGGCCCCGGCGCGCTCATGTCGCTCGCCGCGCTCCAGGAGGCGGCCGCCGCCTCCGCCCCGGTCCTCGCCATCGGCAGCCAGATCCCGGTCGCCGGGCTCGGCGGCGGCCGCCACGGCTACCTCCACGAGCTCCGCGACCAGCAGGCCTCGTTCCGGGACGTCGTGAAGTCCGTCCACACGGTCCGTACGCAGTCCCAGATCCCCTCCGCGATCGCGGAGGCCTGGGAGTCGGCGCTCACCGCCCCGCACGGGCCGGTCTGGGTGGAGATCCCGCAGGACGTGCTCCTCGCCGAGACGACCCTGCCCGTCGTCACCGCCATGGACGCCACGCCCGAGGAGGTGGTCCCGCGCCCCGAGCTGACGGCCGTCGCCGCGCACCTCCTGGCGAACGCCGAGCGGCCCGCGATCATCGCGGGCGGCGGGGTCGTCCGCTCCGACGCCTCCGGCAAGCTCCTCGCGCTCGCGGAGCAGCTCGACATCCCCGTCGTCACCACCTTCGGCGGCAAGGGCGCCTTCCCCTGGGAGCACCCGCTGTCGCTCCAGTCGTGGCTGGAGGACCGGCACACCACGGACTTCCTGGAGGACGCCGACGTCCTGCTCGTCGTGGGCTCGGGGCTCGGCGAGCTGTCCTCGAACTACCACACCTTCGCCCCGCGCGGCCGGGTGATCCAGATCGAGGCCGACGCGGGGAAGCTGGAGTCCAACCACCCGGCGCTCGGCATCCACGCGGACGCCCGCCTCGCGCTCCAGGCGCTCCTGGAGACGGCCGGGGAGCGGCGGGACCCGGCGGCGCCCGAGCGGGTCGCGGCCGTCCTGGGCAAGGTCCGGGACCGGATCGCCGCCCAGGGCCTGGACCTGGAGCAGCGGATCGTGGCGTCGGTCCGCGAAGCCCTCCCGTCCCGGGCGCCGAGCTTCTGGGACATGACGATCCTGGCGTACTGGGCGTGGTCGGCCTTCGACGCGCGGTACCCCAACACGATGCACTCGGCGCAGGGCGCGGGCGGCCTGGGTTACGGCTTCCCGGCCGCGCTCGGCGCGGCCGCCGCCGACCCGTCGCAGCCGGTCCTCGCGGTGTCCGGCGACGGCGGCGCGATGTACTCGATCGCGGAGCTGGCGACGGCGAAGCAGTACGGCCTCGACGTGACGTGGCTGATCGTCGACGACGGCGGGTACGGGATCCTGCGGGAGTACATGACGGGCGCGTTCGGCGAGGCCACGGCCACCGAGCTCACCCGCCCGGACTTCGTCGCCCTGGCCGAGTCCTTCGGCGTCCCGGCCACCCTGACGACCCCGGAGACGCTGACGACGGACCTGGCGAAGGCCCTGGCCACCCCGGGCCCGTCGGTGGTGGTGCTCCCGGCCCTCCTGAGGATGTTCGAACCGACGCACCTGTGACGGACGCCGGTCACCCGCCCGGCCCGTGGGGGGCCGGGCGGGGGCCGCGCATTCAGTCGACGAGCCCCGCCCAGGCCTTCCGGTACTCGGCGAGCTGGGCCTCGTACCCCTGGCGGAAGTGCTCCGCCTGCGGGGTGATCTGGTCGCCGTCCATGCGCCGCGGGGGTATCAGCCTCGCCACGTCCGCGAAGGCCGCCGCCGCCGCCTCGGCGACGGCCCCGCCCCGCTGCCGGGCGGCGAAGACGTCCTGGCCCGCGGTCCGCAGGAAACCCTCGAAGACCGACCGCGGTCTGCTCACCGTGTCCTTCAGCTCCCGGTCCGTCACCGGGACCACCCGCCCGGCCGACGCGAACCCCCGCACCGCCCGCAGCGCCGCGTACAGCCGCCCCCACTGGTACGGCCTCCCGTCCTCGACCTTGCCCACGGACCTCCCCTTCCCCTCCGGCCACGACACCGCCCGTCCGGCGGCCCAGGGACTCCCTACCCGCCCCGGCGGTATTTGTTGCGGCGGGATGAAATCGCACGTCGGCCGTGTTGGGCCTTCCGGTAGAGCAGGACGGATGGGAGGCCCTCGTGGCGGCGGTCGGGGACAAACAACAGGGCTGGGCGCGCAGGCTGGCCGGGTACGCCTGGCGGTACAAGGCGAACACGCTGCTCGCGCTGGGGTCGTCCCTCGCCGGCATGGCCGTCCTCGCTCTCGTGCCGCTCGTCACCAAGGTGATCATCGACGACGTCATCGGTGCGAAGACCCGCAGCCTCGGCGTCTGGACGGGGCTGCTCCTCGGCGCCGCCGTCCTCGTCTACGGCCTCACCTACATCCGCCGCTACTACGGCGGCAAGCTCGCCCTCGACGTCCAGCACGACCTGCGGACCGACATGTACGAGACCGTCACCCGGCTCGACGGGCGGCGGCAGGACGAGCTGTCCACCGGGCAGGTCGTCGGGCGGGCCACCAGCGACCTCCAGCTCATCCAGGGCCTTCTCTTCATGCTCCCGATGACCATCGGGAACGTCCTGCTGTTCCTCATATCGCTGGCCGTCATGGCCTACCTGTCGATCCCGCTCACCCTCGTCGCCCTCGCCGTCGCCCCCGCCCTCTGGTGGATCGCCAAGCGCAGCCGTACCCGCCTCCACCCCGCCACCTGGCACGCGCAGCAGCAGGCCGCCGTCGTCGCCGGTGTCGTCGACGGGGCCGTGACCGGCGTCCGGGTCGTGAAGGGCTTCGGCCAGGAGGACCAGGAGACCGGCAAGATCCGGGAAGCCGGGCGGAAGCTGTTCGCGGGCCGCCTGCGGACGATCCGGCTCAATTCCAGGTACACCCCCGCCCTCCAGGCCGTCCCCGCCCTCGGCCAGGTCGCCGTCCTCGCGCTCGGCGGCTGGCTCGCCTACCGGCACCAGATCACCCTCGGCACCTTCGTCGCCTTCTCCTCGTACCTGGCCTCCCTCGTCGGCCCGGTCCGGATGCTCGCCATGGTCCTCACCGTCGGCCAGCAGGCCCGCGCCGGAGTCGAGCGGGTCTACGACCTCATCGACACCGAGCCGACCATCAAGGACGGGACGAAGAACCTGCCGGCCGACGCGCCCGCGACCGTCGAGTTCGACGACGTGAGCTTCGCGTACGAGGACGGGCGCCCGGTCCTCGAAGGGTTCTCCCTGGAGATCCGGCCCGGCGAGACCGTCGCCGTCGTCGGCGCCTCCGGCTCCGGCAAGTCGACCGTCTCCCTCCTCCTGCCCCGCTTCTACGACGTCACCCACGGCGCCGTCCTCGTCGGCGGCCACGACGTCCGCGAGCTCACCCTCGACTCGCTGCGCGCCGCCGTCGGCCTCGTCCCCGAGGACTCCTTCCTCTTCTCCGACACGGTCGCCGCGAACATCGCGTACGGCGTCCCCGACGCCACCCGCGAGCAGATCGAGACCGCCGCCCGCGCCGCCCAGGCGGACCGTTTCATCGCCGAGCTCCCGAACGGGTACGACACCAAGGTCGGCGAGCACGGCCTCACCCTCTCCGGCGGCCAGCGCCAGCGCGTCGCGCTCGCCCGCGCGATCCTCACCGACCCCCGGCTCCTCCTCCTCGACGACGCCACCTCCGCCGTCGACGCCAAGGTCGAGCACGAGATCCACGAAGCCCTGAAGTCGGTCATGGCCGGCCGTACGACCCTGCTCATCGCCCACCGCCGCTCCACCCTCGGCCTCGCCGACCGCATCGCCGTCCTCGACGAGGGCCGCCTCGCCGACATCGGCACCCACGCCGAGCTTGAGCAGCGCTCCCCGCTCTTCCGCCGCCTCCTCACCGACCCCGACGAGCTCGGCGCCGTCTCGCCCGGCCACCTCACGCCGCCGGACGAGCTCCCCGAGGACCGCACGCTGCGGGCCGAGCTCGACGCCGAGTTCGACGCCGAGCGGGGCATCACCCCGACCCTGTGGGTACGGGACGAGACCACCGGCCGCGAGGCCCCCGCCCCCGGCGCCACCCCCGAGCTGCTCGCCGCCGTCGACGCCCTGCCGCCGGCCACCGACACCCCGGACATCGACGAGGCCCGGGCCGTGTCGCCCGAGGACACGTACGGGCTGCGCCGTCTCCTGCGCGGCTTCGGCGTCCCGCTGCTCATCAGCCTCGGCCTGGTCGCCCTCGACGCGGGCGCGGGCCTGCTGCTCCCGGTCCTGATCCGGCACGGCATCGACGAGGGCGTGAACCGGCTCGCGATCGGCGCCGTCTGGGCGGCCTCCGCGCTGGCCCTGGTCACCGTCCTCGTCCAGTGGGTCGCGCAGACCGCCGAGACCCGGATGACCGGCCGCACCGGCGAGCGGGTCCTGTACGCGCTGCGCCTGAAGATCTTCGCCCAGCTCCAGCGGCTCGGCCTCGACTACTACGAGCGCGAGCTGACCGGCCGGATCATGACCCGGATGACCACGGACGTGGACGCCCTGTCGACGTTCCTCCAGACGGGCCTGGTCACCGCCTTCGTCTCCGTCGTGACCTTCTTCGGGATCATGGTCGCGCTGCTCGTGCTCGACCTCCAGCTCGCCCTGGTGGTCTTCGCGACCCTGCCGGTCCTCGCCATCGCCACGTACTACTTCCGCCGCTCCAGCGTGAAGGCGTACGAGCTGGCGCGCGAGCGGATCAGCGTCGTCAACGCCGACCTCCAGGAGTCCGTCTCGGGCCTGCGGATCGTGCAGGCCTTCCGCCGCGAGCGCTCGGGCGCGGCCCGGTTCGCGGAGCGCAGCGACGCGTACCGCCAGGCGCGCGTCCGGGGCCAGTGGCTGATCTCGGTCTACTTCCCGTTCGTGACGCTGCTGTCCTCGGCCGCGGCCGCCGCCGTCCTGATCGTCGGCGCCAACCGCATCGAGGCCGGCACCCTCACGACCGGCGGCCTCGTCGCCTACCTCCTCTACATCGACCTCTTCTTCGCCCCCGTCCAGCAGCTCTCGCAGGTCTTCGACGGCTACCAGCAGGCCGCCGTCTCGCTGAAGCGGATGCAGGAGCTCCTCCAGGAGCCGACGTCGACGGCCGCCGCCGACGCGCCCCTCGACGTGCTGTCCCTGCGCGGCGAGATCGCCTTCGAGGACGTCTCCTTCGCGTACGGGGACGAGGAAGAAGCCCTGTCCGGGATCGACCTCCGCATCCCCGCCGGGCAGACCGTCGCCTTCGTCGGCGAGACCGGCGCCGGGAAGTCCACGCTGGTCAAGCTGGTCGCCCGGTTCTACGACCCGACCGGCGGCCGGGTCACCGCCGACGGCACCGACCTGCGGGACCTCGACATCACGGCGTACCGCCACCGGCTCGGCGTCGTCCCCCAGGAGGCGTACCTCTTCGCCGGGACGATCCGCGACGCCATCGCGTACGGCCGCCCCGCGGCGACCGACGCCGAGGTCGAGGCGGCGGCCCGAGCGGTCGGCGCCCACGACATGATCGCCACGCTCGACGGCGGCTACCTCCACGAGGTCGCCGAGCGCGGCCGGAACCTCTCCGCCGGGCAGCGCCAGCTGATCGCCCTGGCCCGCGCAGAGCTCGTCGACCCGGACATCCTGCTCCTGGACGAGGCCACGGCGGCCCTGGACCTGGCGACCGAGGCCCAGGTCAACCAGGCCACCGACCGGCTCGCGGGCCGCCGCACCACCCTGGTCGTCGCCCACCGCCTGACGACGGCCGCCCGCGCCGACCGCGTGGTCGTCATGGACCACGGCCGGGTCGCGGAGGACGGCACCCACGACGAACTCCTCGCCCTGGGCGGCCGGTACGCGACGCTGTGGAACACCTTCATCGGGGAGGCGGAGCCGGAGCGGGTCTGAGAACCGTTCCTGAGTACGGGGGGTCCGCCGGGTGAGTACGCCGGCGGATCCCCCGTCGCCGTCCCGTGGGCTTGAATCGGTGACATGAGCGACATGAGCCACGACCCCCGCCCCGGCGCCACCGCCTCGCCCGCCGTTCCCTCCGCGTCCGACGTGGAAGCCCGGCGCCTGCGGAAGTGGTCCCTGATCGGGGCCGGGCTCTTCATCCCGGCGGCCGTGCTCGCCGGCATCGTCGCCCTCGCCGCGGAGAACGCGGCCCGCTGCGTCGGGTACGGGGAGGGCTGCGGCTCCACCCCGGGCTATCCGTACGTCGTGAGCCTGGTCCTCGCGGGCGTGGCCTTCGTGATCGCCCAGGCCGCGGACCGCGCCACCGTCCGCCGGGCCGCGGTCTGGACCCAGCTCGGCGCGGAGTGCGTGTTCCTGGTGCTCGTCATGACGGTCTTCGGCTGACGCGTACACCCGGAGGCAACCATTCCCAGGCCTCGTGCGTCGTACGGCCGTACGACGACTCGCCCGGGAGGGGAACGCATGACCACGGACACCGGCACGCCCCGGATCCTCGCCCGCATGCTCGTCCCGCTCCTGGCCGCCCTCGCGCTGCTCCTCCTCCCCGGGCCCGGGTCGGGGGGCGCGACCGCCGACGCCGCCTCCGTCTGCCAGGGCCGCCCCACCCGGACCATCGCCTTCTCCACCGGCGAGCTGCGCCTCTACCGGACCCGGCAGTACGTCTGCGCCGTCACCGTCGCCAAACGGCCGGGACCCCGCCGCCCGATGTCCGTCACGCTCCAGCCGCGCGGCGCCCGCCCCGTCGTCCGGGCCGGCCGGTTCGACCGGCAGGCCGGTCCCCTGACCGTCTACGCGCTCAACCGCTGCGTCCGGGCGACCGGTTCGGTGGCGGGCCGGGGGACGGCGACGGGCTGGATCCTGTGCTGATGTACAGGAAAGTCCAAGAGTAAGGATCAACTGGGTCTGGCGGTCCGCACGTTGCCCCGCTAGGTTCGCGACACCGTTGTGAACCAAGGGGAGGGTGAATGCGCAAGTCGCTGAGATGGGCGCTGTCGCTTTCGGTGCTCATAGGCACCGTCGGGTCGACCGGTGTGGCTACCGCCGCGGACCCGGAGACCGGCAGCACGACCGTCGTCGACTCGCCGAGCACGAGCACCGACATCAAGGACCGCATCCTGGCGATCCCCGGGATGAGCCTGATCGAGGAGAAGCCGTACGCGGGCTACCGCTACTTCGTCCTCAACTACGAGCAGCCGATCGACCACAAGCGCCCCTGGGCGGGCACGTTCCAGCAGCGGATCTCGATCCTCCACAAGGACACGAGCCGCCCCACCGTCTTCCGCACCAGCGGCTACGGCCTCTCCACCACGCCGAGCCGGACCGAGCCGACGCGGATCGTCGACGGCAACCAGGTCTCCATGGAGTACCGCTTCTTCACGCCGTCCCGCCCGGCGCCGGCCGACTGGTCGAAGCTGGACATCTGGCAGGCGGCCAGCGACCAGCACCGCATCTACACGGCGCTGAAGTCGATCTACGGCCAGAAGTGGCTGGCCACCGGAGCCTCCAAGGGCGGCATGACCGCCACGTACTACGAGCGCTTCTACCCGCGCGACATGGACGGCGTCGTCGCGTACGTGGCCCCGAACGACGTGGTCGACAAGGAGGACTCGGCCTACGACCGGTTCTTCGAGACCGTCGGCACGAAGGACTGCCGCGACCGCCTGAACAACCTCCAGCGCGAGGCCCTCGTCCGGCGCGAGCCGCTGGAGAAGAAGTACAAGGCCTGGGCCGAGTCCGAGGGCGCCACCTTCAACACGCTCGGCTCGCTCGACAAGGCGTACGAGGCCGTCGTCCTCGACTTCGTGTGGGGCTTCTGGCAGTACTACGGCCAGGACGTCTGCGACCAGATCCCGGACGCGGCGACCGCGAGCGACGACGCCGTGTACGACACGATCGACGCGTACTCCGGCTGGTCCGCCTACACCGACCAGGGGCTGGAGTACTACACGCCGTACTACTACCAGGCGGCGACCGAGCTCGGCTCGCCCGTCATCAAGCAGCCGCACCTGAACGGCGTGACCCGCTACGGCTACCAGCCGTCCCGCAGCTTCGTGCCGAGCTCCATCCCCATGAAGTTCAAGCCGTGGGTCATGCGGGACGTCGACGACTGGGTCCGCAAGAACGCGCACCACATGCTCTTCGTCTACGGCGGCAACGACCCGTGGGGCTCGGAGAAGTTCCACGTCGACAAGGGCGCGCGCGACTCCTACGTCTACGTGGCGCCGGGAATGAACCACGGCGCGAACGTCGCGGGCCTGGTCCCGTCGGAGCGCGACAACGCGACGGCGCGGATCCTGGCGTGGGCGGGCGTGCAGGCACCGACGGCGCAGCCCCTCGCGCGCTTCGACGCGCGGCTGGACGCGGCGGTCGACGAGGACGCGACCCGGGAACACGGCCTGCGCCCGTAGCGCTGCTGCGGGCGGTGCCGCCCCGCAAGGGCGTGGGCCCATGCGGGACGGCGCCGCCCACGCGCCCCCGTCAGTACGACAAGCCGTACCCCACCGGATGCAGGACCTTCGTAGGGTCGTCCGCGTCGGGGATCGGGACCGGGAGGCGGCCCCGTGCCGCCGCCCGGCCCGCCAGGACGCGGACCGCCGCGCGGAGTTCGACGTCCGTCCAGGAGTAGGTCGCGAGAGAAGCCCGGTGGCCGGCGAGCCGCGCCACGTCGTACGGGTTCCGGATCGCGACCGTCACCACCGGCACCCCCGTCGCGACGAGCCGCGCGACGAGCGTCCGCTGCGGACCGGTCGCGGAGACGTTGTACGTGCCGACGAGCACCACGTCCTTGCCGGCCGCCGCCGAAACCGCCTCCTCGATCTTCGCGGCCGTCGGCGTGATCCCGGTCGAGAGCGCCGTCGCGCTGAAGCCCAGCTCCGTCAGGGCGTTCGCGAGCGTCGTCGTCGGCGGGCCCGTCGTACCGGACGGGGACGCCGGGTCGGCGCCGACGACGAGGACCGAGCGGTGCGAGGTGGCGCTCAGCGGCAGGAAGCCGTCCTCGTTGAGGAGCAGTGTCGTCGTCGCCTCGGCGATCCGGTCGGCATGGGCGAGGTGCTCCTCGGAGCCGACGACCCGCTCGACGCCCGCCCGGGTCGCGTACGCCTGCCGGAAGAGGCCGAGCTTCGCCTTGAGCCGCAGGATCCGCAGGATCGATTCGTCGAGCCGGGCCTCCGTCAGCTCGCCCGCCCTGACCGCCGCCAGGACCGCGTTCCAGGCGACGTCGAGCTTCGGCGGGTTGAGGAGCTGGTCGACCCCGGCCTTCAGGGCGAGGACGGGGACGCGTTCGTCGCCGTACTTGGTGCGTACGCCCTCCATGCCGAGCGAGTCGGTGACCACCACGCCGTCGTAGCCGAGCTGTTCGCGCAGGATGCCGGTGAGGATGGGCCGGGAGAGCGTCGCCGGGTCCTCGCTCGGGTCGAGCGCGGGGACCACGATGTGCGCGGTCATGATCGAGTCGATGCCGGCGTCGATCGCCGCCCGGAACGGCGGCGCGTCGAGCTCCGCCCACTGCTCCCGGGTGTGGGTGATGGTCGGCAGTCCGAAGTGGCTGTCGACGGCGGTGTCGCCGTGGCCCGGGAAGTGCTTGGAGGTGGCGGCGACCCCGGCCCGCTGGTAGCCCTTCACCTGCGCGGCGACGAGTCCGGCGACGGCCTGCGGGTCGGAGCCGAACGAGCGGACGCCGATGACGGGGTTGGCCGGGTTGACGTTCACGTCGGCGACGGGGGCGTAGTTCTGCCGGATGCCGACGGCGGCGAGCTCCTCGCCCGCGATCTGCGCGGCCTTACGGGCGTCCGCGTGCGAACCGCCGGCGCCGAGGGCCATCGCCCCGGGCAGCAGGGTCGCGGGCTTGCCGACCCGGCAGACGATGCCGTGCTCCTGGTCGGTGGAGATGAGCACCGGGACCGGGGTGGGCTGGGCGAGCGCGGCCTGCTGGATGCCGTTGGAGAGGTCGGCGATCTGCTGTGGGTCGCGGGTGTTGTGGGCCCAGGTGAAGTAGATGACCCCGCCCACGTGGTAGCGCTCGACCAGCTCGGCGGCGGTGCGGACGCCGATCTCCGCGAGGTTGGCGTCGATGTCGGCCTGGTCGGGGGCGGTGGCGGAGTGGCCGTGGACCCGCATGACGAACAGCTGGCCGACCTTCTCCTCCAGCGACATCCGGTCGATGATCCGCTGGAGCGCGAGGTCGTCGGATGCGGCCTGGGCCGCGGGGGCGAGGGCGCCGGTGACGGCCGCCGCGGCGGCTGCGGCGGTCACCGTGAGGAGGGTGCGTCGGGAGGGGGCGGGGGCGCGGTGGTGCACTGATGCTCCTTCCGGCCGTGCGTGGTGAAGGAAACTTCCAAGGTGTCACGGATAGCCCGAAAGTAACTGCCAGGTCAAGGATCCGCGCAGGAATCGTCCGCGCACGGCCTCAGTCGGCTGAGGCGATCGAGGGCCAGAGCTCCTGGAGCGTACGGACCGTCTCCCGGATCGCCGGGCGCCGCGCCGCACCCGTCCGCCACATGGCGTGCAGCCGGCGCGTCGGCACCGGATCGAGCCGCACCGGCACCACCTCGGGCGGCAGCGCCCCGCGCCCCAGGCGCGGGACCAGGGCGATGCCGAGACCGGCCGCCACCAGGGCCACCTGCGTGTGGTTCTCCTCCGCCTGATGGACGATCAGCGGCTCGTACCCCGTCGCCCGCAGCGTCCGCATGAGCCAGTCGTGGCAGACCGTCCCCGGCGGCTGGGAGATCCACCGCTCCGCCGCCAGCTCCTCCCGCCGCACCGCATCCCGCGCCGCCAGCGGATGGTCCCGGTGGACGAGGATGTCGCACCGGTCGTCGCCGATGACCACCTGCTCGACCCCCGGCGGCGTCGGCAGCGGCGCGATGTCCCAGTCGTGCGCCACCGCCAGGTCGATCACGCCCCGCGCCACCAGGTCGACCGAGAGGTGCGGGTCCACCTCCGAGAGCCGGGCGTCGAGCTCGGGATGGAGCCGGGCGAGCTCGGCGAGCGCCCGTGGCATCAGCCCGCGCGCCGCGCTCGCGAAGCAGCCGATCGCGAGCCGCCCGGCGGGCCGGCCGCGCCGCTCTTCGAGCCGTACCTCGGCCTCCTCGACGAGCGCCAGCAACTGGCGGGCGGTGGTGGCGAGTTGGTGGGCGTCGTCGGTGAGCCGGATGCCGCGCCCGCTGCGTTCGACCAGGGTCGTACGGGTCTCCCGCTCCAGCTTCGCGATCTGCTGCGAGACCGCGGACGGGGTGTAGCCGAGGGCGGTGGCGGCGGCACCGACACTGCCGTGGACGGCGACGGCGTGCAGGGCGCGAAGACGGCCGAGATCCAGCACGAGCGGCTCCTCGGTAGCGGGCGTGGATGTAGGGATGCTTCATCCAACCATGTAGGAATCCGTGCTGGTGCTACATGGTTCGGGCGGCCATGCTCGACGGCATGCGCCCCGCACCCACTGCCCCGGCCGGTCCCGGCCCGGACCGGCTCGCCCCCGCCCACATCGCCCTCGCCGCCCTGGTCGCCGCCGTCTGGGGGGTCAACTTCGTCGTCATCGAGATCGGCCTCGACCACTTCCCGCCGTTGCTCTTCTCCGCCCTCCGCTTCCTCGTCGCCGCCCTGCCGGCGGTGTTCTTCGTCGGGCGCCCGAAGGTTGACCGGGATGGGGTCTCCCCTGCTCGAACGGAGTGGAGAGCTTGGGGAAGGATCGTGGGCGTCGGGCTCGTGCTCGGCGTGGCCAAGTTCGGACTGCTCTTCACCGGCATGGACCTCGGCGCCCCCGCCGGACTCTCCTCCCTCGTCCTGCAGGTCCAGGCCGTCTTCACCGCCCTCTTCGCCTTCGCCGCCCTCGGCGAACGCCCCGGGCGCGTCAAGCTCGCCGGGATGGCCGTCGCCCTCGCCGGGATCGGCGTCGCCGCCGTCGACGAGGGCGGCTCGGGCCCGCTCGCGGGCTTCGCCCTGGTGATCGCCGCGGCGGCCTGCTGGGGCGTCTCCAACGTCCTGACCCGCAAGGCCGCCCCGCCCGACGCGCTCAACTTCATGGTCTGGGTCAGCACCGTGCCGGTCCTGCCACTCCTCGCCCTCTCCCTCCTCCTGGAGGGCCCCGAACGTGACCTCGCGGCCCTGCGCGGGCTCGACTGGACGGGCGTCGGCGTCATCGTCTACGTCGCCTGGATCACCACGGTCTTCGGCTTCGGCGCCTGGGGCTGGCTCCTCCGCCGCCACCCCGCCTCCTCCGTCGCCCCCTTCTCCCTCCTCGTCCCCGTCTTCGGCATGTCCTCGGCGGCGCTGTTCCTGGACGAGGGCGTGAGCCCCCTCCGCTGGTGCGCGGCCGCGCTGCTCGTCGGGGGCGTGGCGCTGACGTCCTTCCGGCGGCGGGCGGTCGAGACGCCGGGGACGAGGGCGCCGGCGCCTTCCGGGGAGGTCAGCGCTCAGACCGACGTTCAGGCCGGCGCTCAGACCGACGCGAACGCGAAGGCCTCGGCCGGCTCGTAGCGCTCGCTGACGTCCCCGAGCAGGCCCTCCACCGAGAGGCCGAGCCGCGCCGCCCGGCAGCGCTCCGAATCCCCGCGTGCCCGTCGCCCTGCGGACGCAGCCCTTGAAAGGGGGATCAGCTCTCCGCGCGCGGGAAACCGTCGGTCTTCACGACGATCTCGCGCCCTTCGAGGGGCAGCACGAGGTCCTCGCCGAAGGGGATCGTCTCCTGCTCCGCGTAGGTGCCCGTGCGGGTGGGGCTGCTGTGGACGGTGCACGTGTGGTCCGAGGGATCGATGATCACGTAGAGCGGGATCGCGCACTCGGCGTACATCCGGAACTTCTTCGTGAAGTCGTTGTCGCGCGTGCTCTTCGAGATGACCTCGATGACCGCTTCCAGGTGGTGCCACTGGAATCGTCCGCGGCCGTTGCGTTCGGAGCCGGGGGCGATGATGGCCAGATCGGGAGCGTATCCGTACAAGCTGGAGGGGAAATCGATCATGACGTCCATGAGCAGCTTGCCGTGACCGGCGAGCTGCTTCTTGATCGGGGGCACGCACTCCACGAGGACGTCGGACTGGCTCTCGCCCTGCGGCGTCATGATGATCTTCCCGTCCGTGATCTCCACGCGATAGCCGCCAGGCAGATTGGCGTCCCCTAGCGCGTCCCAGGCGCTGCGGACGTCCATCTCTATCGTCGTCATGCGGGCCTCCGTATGCCGTCACTTCCTACGATAGCGGGCAGCTACCCCCGCGGCGCCCCCGTCGACCCCCGTACCACCAGCTCCCCCGGCACCGTCTCCACGCCGTCCGCCGGTGGCTCCGTCGCAGACATCGCCAGGCGGCCCGCCCGTACCCCCGCCTCGTGGAGGGGGAGGCGGACCGTCGTGAGGGACGGGACCGCGTCCGCCGAGAAGGGGAGGTCGTCGAAGCCCGCGACCGAGACGTCGCCGGGGACGGAGAGGCCGCGTTCCCGCAGGGCCGCGCAGACGCCCAGGGCCACCGTGTCGTTGGCCGCGACGACCGCGGTGAGGTGCGGGTCGCGGGCGAGGAGCTCGGCCGTCGCCTCGTGTCCGGAGGCCCGGTCGTACGGCCCGTGGACCGTCGGGCCCTCGGCGACCCCGGCCGCGGAGAGGGCCTCCCGGTGGCCCTCCAGGCGGTGCCGGGTGGTGGTGCGGTCGGCCGGGCCCGCCACGTAGCCGATCCGCCGGTGGCCGAGGCCGAGGAGGTGTTCGGTGAGCTGCCGCCCGCCGGTCCGGTTGTCGAAGACGAGGGCCGCCGCGCTCGCGTCGCCCGGCACCGGCGGGCGCCCGCACAGCACGACCCGGGTCCCGGCCTCGGACAGCTTGGTGAGTTTGGCCGCCGTCGCCGCGAGGTGCTCCGGGTCCTCCAGGGCGCCGCCCATGAGGATCACGGCCGCGGCCCGCTGCCGCTGGAGCAGGGTGAGGTAGGTCAGCTCGCGCTCGGGGGAGCCGCCGGTGTTGCAGACGACGGCGAGCTTCTCGCCGCCGCCGCGCCCCGTGGCGCTCTCCCCGATCGCGCTCTGCGCCGCGCTCGCCATGATCCCGAAGAACGGGTCGGCGATGTCGTGGACGAGGACGCCGACCAGGTCGGAGGTGGCGGCGGCGAGGGCGCTCGCGGGGCCGTTGAGGACGTAGTCCAGCTCGTCGACGGCGCGCAGCACCCGCTCCCGGGTCGACGCGGCGACCGGGTAGTTGCCGTTCAGGACGCGGGAGACGGTGGCGGGGGAGACCCGTGCGCGGGCGGCCACGTCCGCCAGGGTGACGGTCATCGCGTGCGTACCTCCAGGGTGACGGTCATCGCCTGCGTACCTCCAGGGCCCTTGTCGGCGGCGATGTCGGCAGGCTAGCGTCCTCCCCGATAGAAAGCGCTTTCTTTCCAGGGGGCGCCGAGCACCGGGGAGAGGAACCTTCGTGACACGCAGGACAGTCCGCATCGCCATGAACGGCGTCACCGGGCGCATGGGCCACCGCCAGCACCTCGTCCGCTCGATCCTCGCCCTGCGCGAACAGGGCGGCCTCGACCTCGGCAACGGCGAGACCCTCTGGCCCGAGCCCGTCCTCGTCGGCCGCCGCGAGCCCGCCCTCCGCGCCCTCGCCGAGCGCCACGGCCTCACCGAGTGGTCCACCGACCTCGACGCCGTCCTCGCCGACGACAGCATCGACATCTACTTCGACGCCCAGGTCACCTCCGCCCGCGTCGACGCCCTCACCAGGGCCATCGCCGCCGACAAGCACGTCTACACCGAGAAGCCCACCGCCGGGGACCTGGCCGGCGCCCTCGAACTCGCCCGCCTGGCCACCGAGAAGGGAGTGAAGCACGGCGTCGTCCAGGACAAGCTCTTCCTCCCCGGCCTGCTCAAGCTCAAGCGTCTCATCGACGGCGGCTTCTTCGGCGAGATCCTGTCCGTGCGCGGCGAGTTCGGCTACTGGGTCTTCGAGGGCGACTGGCAGGACGCCCAGCGCCCCAGCTGGAACTACCGCGCGGAGGACGGCGGCGGCATCGTCGTCGACATGTTCCCGCACTGGGA
Organism: Streptomyces sp. NPDC037410; assembly: GCF_055602235.1. NCBI lineage: Bacteria > Bacillati > Actinomycetota > Actinomycetes > Kitasatosporales > Streptomycetaceae > Streptomyces > Streptomyces sp. NPDC037410. Next base: position 203,552 of record NZ_JBVJWR010000007.1, read on the forward strand.
GTACGTGCTCCACGAGCTCTTCGGCCGGGTCACCTCCGTCACCGCCGCGGTCGCCACCCACGTCCCGCGCCGCTGGGACGAGCAGGGCAAGCCGTACGAGGCCACCGCCGACGACGCGGCGTACGGCATCTTCCAGCTGGAGGGCGGCGCCATCGCCCAGATCAACTCCTCCTGGACGGTCCGCGTGCACCGCGACGAGCTCGTCGAGTTCCAGGTCGACGGCACGGAGGGCTCCGCCGTCGCCGGACTCCGCAACTGCCGCGTCCAGCACCGCTCGGCGACCCCGAAGCCGGTGTGGAACCCGGACATCCCCGCCACCGAGGCCTTCCGCGAGCAGTGGCAGGAGGTCCCCGACAACGCCGAGTTCGACAACGGCTTCAAGGCCCAGTGGGAGCTGTTCCTCCGGCACGTCGTCCTCGACGAGCCGTACCACTGGGACCTCCTCGCCGGCGCCCGCGGCGTCCAGCTCGCCGAACTGGGCCTGAAGTCCGCCGCCGAGGGCCGCCGCCTGGACGTCCCTGAGGTGACCCTGTGACGCTTCACCTCCCCGTCCCGGGCGGCGGCACGCGCGCGTACACCCCCCGCACCGAACCCCTCGCGCTCACCGCGACCGGCTCCCTGACCTCCCGTACGGTCTTCGCCGCCGCGCACGTCGTCGCCGACCCGTACGCCGACACGACCCCCGACTCCCCGGCCGCCGTCGACTGGGACGCCACCCTCGCCTTCCGCCGCCACCTCTGGTCCCACGGCCTCGGGGTCGCCGAGGCCATGGACACCGCCCAGCGCGGGATGGGCCTCGACTGGGCGGGCGCGGCGGAGCTGATCCGCCGCTCCGCGGCGGAGGCCCGTGGCGTCGGCGGCCGCATCGCCTGCGGCGTGGGCACGGACCAGCTGACGGGCCCGGCCACCCTCCCCGAGATCCGCGCGGCGTACGAGGAACAGCTCGCGGTCGTCGAGGAGTCGGGCGCGCAGGCCATCCTCATGGCCTCCCGCGCCCTCGCCGCCGCGGCGACCGGCCCCGAGGACTACCTCGACCTCTACGGCCACCTGCTCCGGCAGGCGAGCGAGCCGGTGATCCTGCACTGGCTGGGCCCGATGTTCGACCCGGCCCTTGAGGGCTACTGGGGCTCGCCCGACCTGGACACGGCCACCGAGACCTTCCTCGACGTGATCGCGGCCCACCCCGACAAGGTCGACGGCATCAAGGTCTCCCTCCTCGACGCCGGGCGCGAGATCGGCCTGCGCCGCCGCCTCCCGGAGGGCGTCCGCTGCTACACGGGCGACGACTTCCACTACCCGGAGCTGATCGCGGGCGACGAACAGGGCTTCAGCCACGCCCTGCTCGGCATCTTCGACCCGCTGGCCCCACTGGCGGCGGAGGCGGTGCGGCTCCTGGACACGGGGGACGTGGCGGCCTTCCGCAAGACGCTCGACCCGACGGTCGACCTCTCCCGCCACCTCTTCGCGCCCCCCACCCGCTTCTACAAGACGGGCGTGGTGTTCCTCGCGTGGCTGGCCGGCCACCAGGACCACTTCACGATGGTCGGAGGCCTGCAGTCCGCCCGCTCGCTCCCGCACCTCGCCCGCGCGTACGAACGTGCCGACGGCCTGGGCCTGTTCCCGGACCCGGCCCGCGCGGAGTCCCGGATGCGCTCGCTCCTCACGGTGTACGGAGTCGCCCAGTGAACCTCGACCGCTTCTCCCTCAACCAGATGACGGTGAAGCAGCTGGCCCTCCCCGACCTCGTGCGGGAGTGCGTACGGCTCGCCGTCCCGGGCGTGGGCCTGTGGCGCGAACCGGTTCAGGAGTACGGGGTCGAGGCGGCGGCCGCCCTGGTGCGGGACGCGGGCCTGACCGTCACCACCCTCTGCCGGGGCGGCTTCTTCACCGGCGACGGCTGGGAGGCGGACAACCGGGCGGCGATCGACGAGGCGGTGACGCTCGGCACGGACACGCTGGTCCTGGTCTCGGGCGGCCTCACTCCGTCCTGCCCGGACCTGCTGTCCGCCCGCGCCCGCATCACCGAGGCGATCGGCACCCTCGCCCCCTACGCGGGCGAACGCGGAGTCCGCCTCGCGATCGAGCCCCTGCACCCGATGTACGCCTCCGACCGGTGCGCGGTCTCGACCCTCGACCAGGCCCTGGAGATCGCGGAGCGCTTCCCCGCCTCCCAGGTCGGCGTCACCGTCGACACGTACCACCTCTGGTGGGACGACCGCGCCCCGGCGGCGGTGGCCCGCGCGGGCGCGGCGGGCCGCATCCACTCCTTCCAGCTCGCCGACTGGACGACCCCCCTCCCGGCCGGCGTCCTCAACGGCCGCGGCCAACTGGGCACGGGAGCGATCGACTTCGCGTCCTGGACCACCCTGCTGGAGCAGGCCGGCTACACGGGCCCGATCGAGGTGGAACTCTTCAACGACGACCTGTGGTCGAGGGACGGCGCGGAGGTCCTGGAGGAGACGCTGGAGGCGTTCCTGGAGGTCTGACGAGCCCTGGACGGGGGAGTGTTCACCCGCCCAGGTTCCGCACGTCCTGCTGTTCGACCTCTTTGAGGACGCGGGCGACCGTGGCGAAGTCGTGGTCCCTGTGCAGGATGGTCAGCCCGTGGTGGACCGCCGTGGCGCAGAGAAGGAGGTCGACGACGCCCGCCGCGCGGTGTTGGCCCTTCTGGGTCAGCTTGTACTGGGCGGTCTCGACCCATCGCCACGCGTCCTTGGGCACGCGTACCGGCGCGAACAGGGCGGTGAGTTCCTCGTCGGTCTCCTCGCGGTCATCCGGGCCGGTGGCCATGAAAAGAACCTCCGCCCTGGTGGCCTCGCACATGCCGACGGCACCCGTATCGATCTCGGCGTCCCAGCGGCGTTGCGCCAGGGGATCAGTGCTGAGGTGGATGTATGCGCTGGTGTCGATGAGGTACGTGATCACCCGGCATCTCCGCCGTGCTGGGCGGCCTTACGGGCTTCCCAGGCCCGGCGAAGGGGCTCCAGTTCCCCTCGCGCTCCGCGCTCCGCGAGACGCTGGAAGGCCGCCCGGCGGCGGTGACGCTTTATGACCTCTTCCAGCGCTGTGTTGATCGTGTCCTTCTTCGTGGTCGTACCGAGCAGTTTCGCGGCCTCGGCGAGCACGTCGTCGTCCACGTCCACGTTGGTCACACTCATGATCAGCCTCCATGCGTGTTATGTGGGACGAAGGCCCACGCTTCCCACATCGTAGCTCAGGAGTGGCACCCCAGCACGGGAGTTGCCACAGGCCCGCCCGCACTGTCGGTGCCCTTCGCTACGGTCGAGGCATGTCCAACGAGGGTCAGCCGCACCGCCCCGCCGTCGTCGAGGGGGTGCTTGAGAGGATCACGTACGCCAACGAGGAGAGCGGGTACACCGTCGCGCGGGTCGACACCGGGCGTGGGGGTGGGGAGCTGCTCACCGTCGTCGGGGCGTTGCTCGGGGCTCAGCCGGGGGAGTCGCTGCGGATGGAGGGGCGGTGGGGGTCGCATCCGCAGTACGGGAAGCAGTTCACCGTCGACAACTACACGACCGTGCTGCCCGCCACCATCCAGGGCATCCGGCGCTATCTCGGGTCCGGGCTCGTCAAGGGCATCGGGCCCGTCTTCGCCGACCGGATCACGACGCACTTCGGGCTCGACACCCTCGACATCCTCGAGGAGGAGCCCGGCCGGCTGATCGAGGTCCCGGGGCTCGGGCCCAAGCGGACGAAGAACATCACCGCCGCCTGGGAGGAGCAGAAGGCGATCAAGGAGGTGATGGTCTTCCTCCAGGGGGTCGGGGTGTCCACCTCCATCGCCGTGCGGATCTACAAGAAGTACGGGGACGCTTCCATCTCCGTTGTGAAGAACCAGCCTTATCGGCTTGCCGCTGACGTGTGGGGCATCGGGTTCCTCACCGCCGACAAGATCGCCCAGGCCGTCGGCATCCCGCACGACAGCCCCGATCGGGTGAAGGCCGGTCTGCAGTACGCCTTGTCGCAGTCCAGTGACCAGGGGCACTGCTTCCTGCCCGAGGAGCGGCTCATCTCGGATGCCGTGAAGCTGCTGCAGGTCGATACCGGGCTCGTCATCGAGTGTCTCGGTGAGCTTGCTCTCGATCCCGAGGGGGTCGTACGGGAGACCGTGCCGGGGCCCGAGGGGGTGCCCGTCACCGCTGTCTACCTGATTCCCTTCCATCGCGCCGAGTTGTCCCTCGCCGGGCAGCTCCGGCGGCTGCTGCGGGCCGAGGACGACCGGATGCCGGGCTTCCGGGAGGTGGCCTGGGACAAGGCGCTCGCCTGGCTCGCCGACCGGACGGGGGCGTCGCTCGCGCCCGAGCAGGAGGAGGCCGTGCGGCTCGCTCTCACCCGTAAGGTCGCGGTCCTGACCGGCGGGCCCGGTTGTGGGAAGTCGTTCACCGTTCGGTCGATCGTCGAGCTGGCTCGGGCGAAGAAGGCCAAGGTGGTGCTCGCCGCGCCCACCGGGCGCGCCGCCAAGCGGCTCGCCGAGCTGACCGGTGCCGAGGCGTCCACCGTGCACCGGCTGCTTGAGCTGAAGCCGGGCGGGGACGCCGCGTACGACCGGGACCGGCCCCTCGACGCGGACCTGATCGTCGTCGACGAGGCCTCGATGCTCGATCTGCTCCTTGCCAACAAGCTGGTCAAGGCCGTGGCGCCGGGTGCGCATCTGCTGCTCGTGGGGGATGTCGACCAGCTGCCGTCGGTCGGGGCGGGTGAGGTCCTCGGCGATCTGCTCGCGCCCGGCAGCCCCGTACCGTCCGTGCGGCTCACCCGGATCTTCCGGCAGGCCAAGGAGTCCGGGGTGGTGATGAACGCGCACCGGATCAACGCCGGCACCCCGCCCGTCACCCAGGGGCTGCCGGACTTCTTCCTCTTCGTCGAGGAGGAGACCGAGGACGCCGCCCGGGTCGCCGTCGACGTCGCGGCCCGGAGGGTTCCGGCCAAGTTCGGCCTGGACCCGCGCCGGGACGTCCAGGTGCTCGCCCCGATGCACCGGGGCCCGGCGGGCGCCGGCTCGCTGAACGGCCTGCTCCAGCAGGCCATCACCCCGGCCCGGCCGGACCTGCCGGAGAAGCGGTTCGGCGGGCGGGTCTTCCGTGTCGGTGACAAGGTGACCCAGATTCGGAACAACTATGAGAAGGGGGCCAACGGGGTCTTCAACGGTACGGTCGGCGTCGTCACGGCACTGGACACCGTCGAGCAGCGGCTGACCGTGCGGACCGATGAGGACGAGGAGGTGCCGTACGACTTCGACGAGCTGGACGAACTCGCCCATGCGTACGCGGTCACCATCCACCGCTCGCAGGGCAGCGAGTATCCGGCGGTGGTGATTCCGGTCACCATGAGCGCCTGGATGATGCTCCAGCGGAACCTGCTCTACACGGCCGTGACCCGGGCCCGGAAGCTGGTCGTCCTGGTCGGCTCCCGCCGGGCGATCGCCCAGGCGGTCCGTACGGTCTCGGCGGGCAGGCGCTTTACCGCACTCGCCCATCGGCTCACAGGGGACGCCCTCGTGTGAAAGATCACGGAGGACTACCGGAACCGGGGCGAAGGGGGCAGGATATGAAGGTTGGCGGCACTGAGTGCCGCCGAATGGCCCAATGAGCGACCCCGAGTGCACTCTCCTGAGCCAAATGGGGGATGGTAGAGACAGTCAGGGCACCTCGAAGAAGAGGCACTACGTCGGTGAGGGATGACGTGAGCGACAACTCTGTAGTACTGCGGTACGCGGACGGTGAATACACCTACCCGGTGGTCGAGAGCACCGTCGGCGACAAGGGCTTCGACATCGGCAAACTCCGAGCCCAGACCGGTCTGGTCACCCTTGACAGCGGATACGGCAACACCGCCGCCTATAAATCCGCCATCACCTACCTCGACGGTGAGCAGGGCATTCTGCGGTACCGCGGCTACCCCATCGAGCAGCTGGCCGAGCGCTCCACCTTCCTTGAGGTGGCGTACCTGCTGATCAACGGTGAGCTGCCGAAGGTCGACGAGCTGTCGGTCTTCAAGAACGAGATCACGCAGCACACCCTGGTCCACGAGGACGTCAAGAACTTCTTCCGCGGCTTCCCGCGGGACGCCCACCCGATGGCGATGCTGTCCTCGGTGGTCTCCGCGCTGTCCACCTTCTACCAGGACAGCCACAACCCCTTCGACGAGCAGCAGCGTCACCTCTCCACGATCCGCCTGCTCGCCAAGCTTCCGACGATCGCGGCGTACGCGTACAAGAAGTCGATCGGTCACCCGTTCGTCTACCCGCGTAACGACCTCGGCTACGTCGAGAACTTCCTGCGCATGACCTTCTCGGTCCCCGCGCAGGAGTACGACCTCGACCCGGTCGTCGTCTCCGCGCTCGACAAGCTGCTGATCCTGCACGCGGACCACGAGCAGAACTGCTCGACCTCCACCGTGCGTCTGGTCGGCTCCTCGCAGGCGAACATGTTCGCCTCGATCTCCGCCGGCATCTCGGCCCTGTGGGGCCCCCTGCACGGTGGCGCCAACCAGTCGGTCCTGGAGATGCTGGAAGGCATCAAGGCCAACGGCGGCGATGTCGACTCCTTCATCCGCAAGGTGAAGAACAAGGAGGACGGCGTCCGCCTGATGGGCTTCGGCCACCGGGTGTACAAGTCCTTCGACCCGCGCGCCAAGATCATCAAGGCGGCGGCGCACGATGTCCTCTCGGCCCTCGGCAAGTCCGACGAGCTGCTCGACATCGCGCTCAAGCTGGAGGAGCACGCGCTCTCCGACGAGTACTTCGTCTCGCGCAACCTCTACCCGAACGTGGACTTCTACACGGGCCTGATCTACCGGGCCATGGGCTTCCCGACCGAGATGTTCACGGTCCTCTTCGCCCTCGGCCGCCTCCCGGGCTGGATCGCCCAGTGGCACGAGATGATCAAGGAGCCGGGTTCCCGCATCGGCCGCCCGCGCCAGATCTACACGGGTGAGGTCCTCCGCGACTTCGTCCCGGTCGAGGCCCGCTGACCCTTGGCTCAGGCGCCCTGACGAAGAGGCGCGAAAAGCGCCCCGCCACCGATCCCCCCACGGGTCGGCGAGCGGGGCGCTTTCCATGTCCCGGTGCGGATTCCCCCCACGGGATCCGGGCCGGGCGTCTTACGCGCGGTCTGCCGGGGTACGTACGGGAGGGCCGCTCAAAGCTCCCCGGTGCACGTGCCCCGGCCGCGCTTGCCTGGGACGTCCCCCAAGACATCCCATGAACGTCCCCCAAGACGTTCTTCGGCATCGCCCACTTAGACTCGCGAACAGCCCAGATGGTTACCCCCCAATATCTGTGATCTAGATCTCTTTGTGAAGGTCCTGTGCGTCACACGTGGGTGAATTCACGTGAAGCGCCGCAGACGAAGGCTGTTGGATACGACGAAGACGGACGAAAAGGCCATGGCCAGGCCCGCGATCATCGGGTTGAGGAGTCCGGCCGCCGCGAGGGGCAGCGCGGCGAGGTTGTAGCCGAAGGCCCAGCCGAGGTTCCCCCGGATCGTCGCCAGGGTCCGCCGGGCCAGCCGGATGGCGTCCGCCGCGACCCGCAGGTCGCCCCGGACCAGCGTCAGGTCGCTCGCCTCGATGGCCGCGTCGGTGCCCGTCCCCATCGCGAGCCCGAGGTCGGCCGTCGCGAGCGCGGCGGCGTCGTTCACCCCGTCGCCGACCATCGCGACCGTACGGCCCTCCGACCGCAGCCGCCGGACCACCTCGGCCTTCTCCTCGGGCAGCACCTCCGCGATCACCTCGTCGATGCCCACCTCGGCCGCCACGGCCTCGGCGACCGCCCGGTGGTCCCCGGTGAGGAGGACGGGCCGCAGCCCCAGGGCGCGCAGCCGGGCGACCGCCTCGGCGCTGGTGTCCTTGACGGTGTCGGCGACGGTCAGGGTGCCGCGGGCGACCCCGTCCCAGGCGACGTGGACGGCGCCCGGCTCCGTCGCCGCGGGCGCCTCGACGCCCTCGGCTTCGAGCAGGGCGGCGCGCCCGACGAGGACGAGCCGGCCGTCGACGGAGCCGCGCACGCCGAGCCCCGGCACGTTCTCGAAGGTCTTCGGGGTGGGGAGCTCCCCGCAGCGCTCGGAGGCGCCGGCGGCGATCGCGCGGGCGACCGGGTGCTCGGAGGAGTGCTCCAGGGCGCCCGCGAGCCGCAGCAGCTCGGTCTCGTCGGCGGAGTCGGCGCCGTACCGCCCGCCGTACACGTGCACGCCGGTCAGCCGCATGCGGCCGGTGGTGACCGTCCCGGTCTTGTCGAGGACGACGGTGTCGACGCGGCGGGTGGACTCCAGGACCTCGGGGCCCTTGATGAGGATGCCGAGCTGGGCGCCGCGCCCGGTGCCGACCATGAGGGCGGTCGGGGTGGCGAGGCCGAGGGCGCAGGGGCAGGCGATGATCAGGACGGCGACGGCGGCGGTGAAGGCCGCGGTGACGTCGCTCGTCACGAGGAGCCAGGTGACGAGGGTGGCGAGGGCGATGAGGATCACGACCGGGACGAACACGGCGGAGATCCGGTCGGCGAGCCGCTGCACCGCGGCCTTGCCGCTCTGGGCCTCCTCGACGAGCCGCGCGATCCGGGCGAGTTGCGTGTCGGCGCCGACCCGGGTGGCCTCGACGACGAGCCGGCCCGAGACGTTGACGCAGCCGCCGGTGACGGCGGAGCCGGGGGTGACGTCCAGGGGGAGCGACTCGCCGGTGAGCAGGGAGGCGTCGACGGCGGAGGCGCCCTCGGTGACGGTGCCGTCGGTGGCGATCTTCTCGCCGGGGCGTACGACGAAGAGGTCGCCGGTACGGAGCTCGCCGACGGGGATGCGTACCTCCCTGCCCTCCCTCAGTACGGCCACGTCCTTGGCGCCCAGTTCCATCAGGGCCCTCAGGGCGGTGCCCGCCTTCCGCTTGGCGCGGGCCTCCAGGTAGCGGCCGAGGAGGATGAAGGTGACGACTCCGGCGGCGACCTCCAGGTAGATCGCGGAGGAGGCGTGGGCGCGGTCGGCGGTGAGGTCGAAGCCGTGCCGCATGCCGGGCATGCCGGCGTCGCCGAGGAAGAGGGCCCAGAGGGACCAGCCGTAGGCGGCGAGGGTGCCGACCGAGACGAGGGTGTCCATGGTGGCGGCGCCGTGCCGGAGGTTGGTCCAGGCGGCCCGGTGGAAGGGGAGGCCGCCCCAGACGACGACGGGGGAGGCGAGGGTGAGCGAGAGCCACTGCCAGTCGTCGAACTGGAGGGAGGGGACCATGGCGAGCAGGATCACGGGCGTCGCGAGGAGGGCGGAGACGGTGAGCCGCTGCCGGAGGGAGGCGAGCTCGGGGTCCTCGAGCTCTGCCACCTCCTCGACCTGCGGGGCGGGCTCCTCGGCGGTGTAGCCGGTCTTCACGACGGTGGCGATCAGCGCGTCGACGCCGACGTCCGGGGCGTGCTCGACGCGCGCCTTCTCCGTGGCGTAGTTGACGGTGGCGGTGACGCCGTCCATCCGGTTGAGCTTCTTCTCGACGCGGGCGGCGCAGGAGGCGCAGGTCATCCCGCCGATCGTGAGCTCGGTGACGGTGGTGCTTGGCATGTGCGGTTCCAAAGGGGAGCAGGGCCGTACCCGTAACGGTACGGCCCTGCGGTGTCGGTGCTGCGAGGGGTCAGACCAGCTCGTAGCCGGCCTCGTCCACGGCGGCGGCGACGGCCTCGCGGTCGAGCGCGGCGGCGGAGACGACGGTGACCTCGCCGGTCTTGGCGACGGCGGTGACGGAGGAGACGCCGGGGATCTCGGAGATCTCGCTGGAGACGGCGCCCTCGCAGTGGCCGCAGGTCATGCCCTTGACCTGGTAGACGGTGGTCAGTTCGGTCGTGGTCTCCGCGGACATGGCGCTCTCCTCCTGGGTGGTTCGGGGGTCTTACGATAACGAGACTATACCCCTGGGGGGTATAAATCCAGGGGTGGCGGGAGTGAATCCGGTGGCCGGCGCGAAGCCCATGGTAAACACCCGATATGTCGCATTCGGGGAGCACGCTCATCCTGATCATGGCGATCGCCGTCCTGGCGCCGCTGCTCGCCTACGGGGTCGGACGCCGGCTCCCCGTGCCCCTCGTCATCTTCGAGATCGTGCTCGGCATCCTCATCGGCCCCGACGTCCTGGACTGGGCCCGGCCCGACGCGCTGATCGACGGGCTCTCCCAGCTCGGCCTCACCATGCTGATCTTCCTCGCCGGGTACGAGATCGAGTTCGGCAAGGTCCGCGGCGACACCCTCAGGCGCTCCGTGTGGGCCTGGGTGATCGCCCTCGGCCTCGGACTCGCCACCGGCGTCCTGCTCGGCGGCGGCTACACCAAGGGCGTCTTCATCGGCGTCGCCCTCACCAGCACCGCGCTCGGCACCGTCCTGCCCGTGCTGCGGGACGCCGGTGACCTCCACGGGCGGTTCGGCTCGGTCGTCATGGCCTTCGGCGCGGTCGGCGAGTTCGGCCCGATCATCGCGATGGCGCTGCTGCTCAGCGGCCGGGGCGCCGCCGAGTCCACCGCCCTCCTCGCCGTCTTCGCCGCGCTCACGGCCGGGGCAGTGTTCTGGGCGCTGCGGCCCCGCCCGCCGTGGTTCTCGAAGGTCATCGCCAGGACCCTGCACAGCAGCGGCCAGTTCGCGGTCCGCTTCGTCTTCCTGCTGCTCGCCCTGATGCTCGGGGCGTCGTCGGCGCTCGGGCTCGACGTGCTGCTCGGCGCCTTCGCCGCCGGACTCATCACCCGGCTCGTGCTGACCGGGGCCGCGCCCGACTCCGGGCCGCAGATCCTGGAGAAGGTCGAGGGCGTCGGCTTCGGCTTCCTCGTCCCCGTCTTCTTCGTCGTCACCGGGATCGAGTTCGACCTCGACTCGCTCCTCGACGGGGGCAGGACCCTGCTCCTGCTGCCGGTCTTCCTGCTGCTCTTCCTCGTCGTGCGCGGCGGGCCGATCTGGTTCCTCGCCCCGCGCGACCTCGGCCGTACGGACCGGCGCGGCCTCGTCCTGTACGGCTCCACGGCGCTGCCGCTGGTCGTCGCCATCACCACCATCGGCGTGGACGACAAGGAGCTGACGGCCGGCGAGGCGGCGGCGCTCGTCGGGGCCGGCATGCTCTCCGTCCTCGTCTTCCCGCTGCTCGCCCTGCGCCTGCGGGGGCGGACGGCGGGGTCGGGGTCGGGCTCGGGGGAGGGGAGGCTGCCCGCCGAGTCGGTCAGCGGGTCGGAGTCGTGGTGACCGGGGGGGTGGTGGCCGGAGTCGTCGCGGTCGAGGGTGTCGTGGCCGGGGTCGTGGTGGCCGGGGCTGACGTGACGGGGGTCGCCGTGGCCGGGGCCGTCGTGGCCGGGGTCTCGACCAGCGGGGAGAGGTAGCGCAGGAGGACGGTCTTCAGTTCGGCGATGGTCGCGTCCCGCTCGGGGCCCTCGGGCGCGGCGAGGACGAGCCCGAGGCCGCCCTTGAAGATCGCGAAGACCATGCCGGCGATACGGGCGCGCTCGGCGGCGGACAGGGCCGGGGCGTAGTGCCCGATCACCTCCTGCACCGAGGCGAGCAGGCTCGCGTGGAGGGCGTCGTGCTCCTCGGCGATCCGGCCGGGCACCTCGGAGCCGTGCATCAGGGCGAGGAAGACGGGGTGCTCGCAGTTGAAGGCGATCATCGGGTCGACGACGACGTCGAGGAGCCCGGGCAGCGGCAGGGCGAGGTTCTCCGGGGTGAACGCCTGGCCGTGGGCCTCCCGCATCTCGTGGAGGAGGCGCTCGCCGAGCTCTATGGCGATGGCCTCCTTGTTCGGGAAGTACTGGTAGAGCGTGCCGGGCGAGACGCTCGCCTCCCGGGCGATCGCGTTGGTGCTGGTCGCCGTGTACCCGTACGCGCAGAAGACTCTCGCGGCGGCCTGGAGCAGCTGCGCGATGCGGCGTTCGCCGCGGGCCTGGCGGCGGCGCGGCTTCGGTTCTTCGGGCACGTCTCCGGACATGGCGGTCTCCGGTCCTCCTCGGAACGTTTGACAAACACGAGAGGTCGCTCGCATTCTTGAGAAACGCGAGCGATCACTCGTGTTTGCCAGTTTATGGCAATGGGCGGCCCCTGCGACCTGCCGGGAAGCGCGTGCGGGGGCCACGGTGAAGGGGACACCGCGTCATGTCCGAAGTCAAGAAAACGACTCCTGGCGGGGGAACGAGCGGTGGGGGATGGAGGCGGTTCGTCACCGCCCGCCCGCGCCTCACCCTCCTGGTGGCCCTCGTGCTCACCGCCCTCGCCGTCCTCGCCGGCGGCGGCGTCGCCGACCGCATGGGCAGCGGCGGCTGGGAGGACCCGGCCGCGGAGTCCACGTACGCCACCAAGGCCCTGGAGAAGCAGTTCCCGGGCTCCCAGCCGAACGTGCTCCTCCTCGTGGACGCGGGCACCCCCGGCGTCGACAGCCCCGCCGTCGCCGCCGAGGCGCGCAAGCTCGCCGAACGGCTCGGCGCCGAACCGGGCGTCGAGGGCGTCGGCTCCTACTGGTCCACCGGCTCGCCCGCCCTCCGCTCCGAGGACGGCCACCAGGCCGTGATCGCCGCCCGGATCCCCGGCGACGAGAAGGACGCCGCCGCCGTCCTCGACCGCATCGCCCCCACGTACCGGGGCACGCACGGCCCCGTCGAGGTCTCCCTCGGCGGCGGACTCGCCGTCCGGCACGAGATGCAGACCGTCATCCAGGAGGACCTGCTGCGGGCCGAGCTCATCGCCCTGCCCGTCACCCTCGTCCTGCTCGTCATGGTCTTCGGCAGCGCCGTCGCCGCCCTCCTGCCGCTCGGCGTCGGCATCGTCGCCATCCTCGGCACCAACGCCGTCCTGCGCGGCATCACCGAGGTCACCGACGTCTCCGTCTTCGCGCAGAACCTGACGACCGCCCTCGGGCTCGGACTCGCCATCGACTACGCCCTGTTCGTCGTCCGCCGCTACCGCGAGGAGCTCGCCGCCGGCGCCGACACGTACACCGCCGTCCGCACCACCCTGCGCACCGCCGGCCGGACCGTGCTCTTCTCCGCACTCACCGTCGCCGTCTCGCTCGCCGCGATGCTGGTCTTCCCGCAGTACTTCCTGCGCTCCTTCGCGTACGCCGGGATCGCCGTCGTCCTGCTCGCCGCCACCGCCGCGCTCACCCTGCTCCCGGCCGCCCTCGTCCTGCTCGGCGACCGGGTCAACGCCCTGGACCTGCGGCGCCTCCTCCGGCGCGGCAAGGCGCCTCGCGAAGAGGGCGCGGGCTGGGGGCGGGCCGCCGGGCTCGTGATGCGCAGGGCTCCCGTCTTCGCCGTCGTCACCACCGCCGGGCTCGTCCTCCTCGGACTGCCGTTCCTGGGCGTGAAGTTCGGAACCGCCGACGACCGCCAGCTCCCCGTCACCGCCTCCTCCCGCATCGTCCAGGACCAGCTGCGGGACGGCTTCCCCGGCAACCCCGGCGGCGGCATCACCGTCCTCGCCGAGGGCGCCGCCACCCCCGCGCAGTACGCCGGCTACCGCGATCGGATCGCCGCCCTCGACGGCGTCGCCCGCGCCGAGGGGCCCGTCACCACCGGCGGCACCGCCGCCTACTTCACCGTCGTGCCCGAGGGCGAGACCGTCGGCGCCGACGCCCAGCGGGTCGTCGGCGAACTGCGCACGGCCGAGGCGCCGTTCGCGACCTCCGTCACCGGACCCGCCGCCGTCCTCGTCGACTCCAAGCACGCCATCGCCGACCGGCTGCCCTGGGCCGCCGGGATCATCGTCCTGGTCACCCTGCTCCTCGTCTTCCTGCTCACCGGCAGCCTCGTCGTCCCCGTCCAGGCCGTCCTCCTCAACGCCCTCAGCCTCACGGCGATGTTCGGCGCCGTCATCTGGGTCTTCCAGGACGGACACCTCTCCGGATTCCTCGGCTTCACCTCCACCGGCGACATCGAGACCACCCTGCCCGTCCTCATGTTCTGCGTGGCCTTCGGACTGTCCATGGACTACGGGGTGTTCCTGCTCTCCCGCATCAAGGAGGAGTACGACGCCACCGGCGACCACGAGCACTCCGTCCGCTTCGGACTGCGCCACACCGGCGGCCTCATCACCGCCGCCGCCGTGATCCTCGCCGTCGTCATGGTCGCCATCGGCACCTCCCGCGTCACCAACACCAAGATGCTCGGCCTCGGCGTCGCCCTCGCCGTCCTCATGGACGCGATGGTCGTCCGCAGCCTCCTCGTCCCCTCCGTCATGAAGCTGACCGGCCGCCTCACCTGGTGGGCACCGGGGCCGCTGCGCCGCTTCCACGACCGCTTCGGAATCAGCGAGAACGATCAGAAGGACACGTACAACCCTTCGGATACTCCGCATGTCATAGAGGTGTCCGAGGAGCGGCGGGAAGCCGCTTCCTCGCATCGATGACATGTGATTCTTGGGGGAGTTCGTGGCACGTATGCGTGCAGGCCTGGTTCTGGCGACGGCCCTCGTCGCCGGCATCGCACCGGTGGCGCTCGGGGGAGCGGCGGCCGCGGCCGCGCCGGCGGTGAACCGGGCGGAGGCCGCCGTGGAACCCGGCACGGTGGTCCAGGACGGGGGCCGGACGAAGGTGTGGGCCGGCGACGAGGGCCCGGGGACGGTCCGAATCCGCGCCACCCTGCCGGCCGGGGTGACCGGTCCGGTGACGGCGACGATCGGGTTCGCCAAGCCGGTCTCCGAGTGGCCGGGCGCCGGCGTCACGTCGGAGCGGCTCGCGATCGGCATGGGGAAGATGACGACCTGGTCGGTGGACGGGTCCGCCCCGGCGGCCCTGACGTGGCACGTGACCGGTGACGACGCGGGCGCGCCGATCGCCGCCGACCTCCCCGCCGTCGAGGCGAAGACCACGCTGAACTACGCGGTGACGTTCGACCTGGCGTCCTCCGACGCCTGGTTCGGCTCGCTCGACCTGGCGGTCACCCTGAAGGACGCCCAGGGGCACGTCGTCTCGAAGGGCACCGCCGGCATCGAGGCCGTCCTCGGCACCCCCGAGGCGGCCCTGCGCGGCGCCGTCCACGCCCGCGACAAGGACGGCGTCCTGTGGCGGTACGAGTCGACCGGCTCGGCCGACGGCAGGCTGACGGCGCGCAAGCGCGTCGGCGGCGGCTGGAACGCGTACACCGCGATCGTGCCCGTCGGTCGCACCACCGCGAACGGGCGGGGCGACCTCGTCGCCCGCGACAAGGACGGCGTCCTCTGGTACTACCAGGGCTCCGGCAACCCGGCCGCCCCGTTCAAGGCCCGCGTGCGCGTCGGCGGCGGCTGGAACGTCTACACCGCCATTGCGACCAACGGCTACAACCTGGTCGCCCGCGACAAGGACGGCGTCCTGTGGAACTACAGCTACGACTTCCACGGCAAGTTCCAGCCGCGCGTGCGGATCGGCGGCGGCTGGAACACCTACACGCAGATCAGCGGTTACGCCGACGGCCTGGTCGCCCGTGACGCGGCCGGCGTCCTGTGGAAGTACAACCGCAAGTCCGTCGGGCAGTCGCTGAGCAAGCCGTTCGACGCGCGGGTCAAGGTCGGCGGCGGCTGGAACGCCTACAACACGCTCGCCGGCACCGAGGACCTCGGCCGCTGGAACCACCTCGACCTGCTCGCCCGCACCACCACCGGCGACGTCTACGCCTACCAGGGCAAGACGTCCGGCTTCGGCTGGGTCCCGGGGACCCGCACCAAGGTCGGGCACGGCTGGGGCATCTACAACATCGTCCTCTGAGTGCTCCGAGGATCTGAGAGATCCGACAGATCCGAATGATCTGACGAGAACCCCGGGGGGATCCATGAGACACACCATCCGAACGTTTCTGGTCGCGGCGAGCGCCCTGCTCGCCGCGCTGATCCCCCCGGCCGCCGGAGGGGCGACGGCACTCGCCGCGCCCCTCGCGGCACCCGGCGCGTCCGCGCAGAACCCCGGGTCCGTCGTCCAGCGGGGCGGCACCCTCTCCGTCCCCGCGGGCGAAGAAGGGCCCGTCACCACCTACTTCAAGGCCGCGCTGCCCGCCGGAACCACCGGCACCGTGAAGGCCCGGCTGGAGTTTCCCGACCTCTTCTGGCCGCCCGGCGGCTGGGACGAGCACCTCCCCTCCGAGCTGGTCCACACGCAGTGGTCCTGCTCCGTGAACGGCGGCGCGTTCGTCGACTGCCCGCCCGGGGGCGGGGGCCTCAGCCTGCCGGAGACCGCGGGCGCGCCCTTCGTCACCTACGCCGTCCGCGTCGACGCCGGCTCGTACGCGGCGAACGACTACACCGTCCACGGCTCCTTCGACGTCACCGGCGCGACAGGCGGCCGGATCGCCACCGGCGCGGCCGGGTTCGCGTTCGTCCCCGGCACCCCCGAGGCCGAGTACCGCACGGTCCTGCACGCCCGCGACCGCGACGGAGTGCTCTGGCAGTACGAGGGCACCGGCAGGCCGTCGGCGCCGTTCAAGCCCCGACAGCGGGTCGGCGGCGGCTGGGGCGGCTACACCGCGCTCACCCGGCTCGCCCCGGCGACCGCCGACGGCAGGGGCGACCTCGTGGCCCGCGACCGGGACGGCGTCCTCTGGTACTACCAGGCCTCCGGCGACCTCTCCGCCCCCTTCCGGCCCCGCGTGCGGATCGGCGGCGGCTGGAACGCGTACACCTCCCTCACCGGCACCTCCACCGGACTCCTCGCCCGCGACCGGGACGGCGTCCTCTGGCACTACCCGCGCCACGCCGACGCCCCCCTCTCCGCCCCCTTCGCCCCGCGCGTGCGGATCGGCGGCGGGTGGAACGCGTACACCTCCCTCACCTCCCACCTCTCCCTCGGCACGACCGTCCTGGCCCGTGACACCGGCGGGGTGCTCTGGGCCTACCTGCCGAGGTTCCCGTCCGACCCCGCCGTCCCGTTCGAGCCCCGGCGGCGGGTCGGCGGCGGGTGGAACGCCTACACGGCCCTCGTCGGCACCGGCGACCTGGGCTTCCACACCGAGCGGGACCTCCTGGCCCGCGACCGGGACGGCAGGCTCTGGGTGTACGAGGGCACTTACACGAACATGCCCACCGCGACCCGCATCGCGGCCGGCTGGGGCTGGGGCATCTACGACACCCTCCTCTGACCGAAGCGCCACGGACCCCTGGGGGAAACGCCATGAGACAGCTGCGCAGAGCCCTCGTCACGGCGGGCCTCGCCCTCGCCCTCGCCTCCTCCGTCCTGACCGGCGGGGCCGCCGCGGCCACCGCCGCGCCCGAACCCGGCACGATCACCCAGGAGGGCGGCGCGCTGCGCGTGCCGGCCGGTGAGGAGGGGCCCGTCACCACCCGGCTCACCGTCACCCTGCCGCCTGGAGTCACCGGGCCGATCCAGGGCGAGCGCCTCGGCTTCCTGGCCGAGGACGGAACACCGGGCGACCGGCCCGGACCGCGGATCACCTCGACCTGCGCCGTCGACGGCGGGGCCTTCGCGCCCTGCGCCTGGGACTCGCCCGACCCGGAGACGGTCGACGGCATCTGGCTCCTGTTCGACCTGCCGGCGGCCCGGGTGCCCGCAGGCGCCTCTACCGTCACGTACGACATCACCATGGACGTCGGCTCGGACTTCGCCCGGTTCGGCGACATCTCGACCGCCGTCGACCTGCGCGACGCGACCGGCGCCGTCGTCGCGCGCGGCGACCTGACCTTCTCCTTCGTGCCGGGCACCCTAGAAGCCTCCCTCAGGACCTCGCTGCACGCCCGCGACCGGAGCGGCGTCCTGTGGCAGTACGACGCCACCGGGCACCCCGACGCCCCGCTCAAGCCGCGCAAGCGGGTCGGCGGTGGCTGGAACGTGTACACCGCCCTCACCAAGCTCGACCGCACGACTGCCGCCGGCGCGGGCGACCTCGTGGCCCGCGACCGGGACGGCGTCCTCTGGTACTACCGGGGCCGTCGGCGAGAGGGCGCGCCCTTCGAGCCGCGCCGGCGGGTCGGCGGCGGCTGGAACGCGTACACCAGCCTCACCGGACTGCCCGGCGGCGACCTCTACGCCCGCGACCGGGACGGCGCCCTCTGGCGCTACCCGGGAACATCCCTGGCCGAGCATCCGTTCGGGAGCCGGGTGCGGGTCGGCGGCGGCTGGAACGCGTACACGAGCATCGTCGCCTTCGGGGACGGCCTGATCGCCCACACGCCCGACGGCCGGCAGTGGCGCTACGAGAAGGCCGACGACGGGGATCCGGCCGTGCCCTTCGAGCCCCGCCGGGCCGTCGGCGGAGGCTGGAACGCCTACACCGCCCTCGCCGGGACGGGCAGGATCGGACCCTCCGCGTACGGCGACGAACCGTCCCTCGCCGCCCGGGCCGGGGACGGCAGGCTCGTCGTCTACAGCGTGGTGAAGTTCGACGGAAAGAGCGAGCCGTACTACCCCCGGCCCGGCGGCTGGGGCTGGGGCATCTACGACCTGCTCGCCTGAGCGGCGCGAAGGCCCCCGCCCGCGGGCGGGGGCCTTCGCGGCGAGCGGGATCAGTCGCGGCGTGCCCGGTTGCCGGGGCGGCTGGCGACCCAGGCGTGGATCGTGTCCGCGTACCAGTAGGGCTTGCCCGACTCCACCTGGTCCGGAGCCGGGAGCAGCCCGTGCTTCCGGTAGGAGCGGACCGTGTCCGGCTGCACACGGATGTGTGCGGCGATGTCCTTGTACGACCAGAGCCTTCTGTCCGTCATGCCCGGTACCTCCCTGCGCGCCGCGCAGCGGCGGCGGGGGTGCCGTTCGGGGGCGCTGCGCGGCGGGCGGTTGATCAGCCTCTGCCCCGTGCAACGGCCCTCCCGACCGGAGGGCAGCGGCTGTCGAGCGCCTGTGACGCAAAGCCCGCGTAACGGAGACATATGTGACGGCGGAGGGACTCGTGTGACGGAAGCGGAACACGCGCCTGTCGGTGTGTCCGCGTGCGTCAGACCTGGTCAGAGCGGTATGCGCGGGTCGCGCGCCCGTCCTGCGCCAGGGGACGCGTCACACGCCGCACGAGCGGAGGAAGCCCCGGGTCCGCAGGGCGATCGGATACGGCACGTCCGGCTCGCAGGGGTACATGTCCTGCTCGACGATCGCGAACAGGTCCACGTCCAGGGCCGACGCGGCGGCGAGGACCGGTTCGAGCGCGGGCACCCCGGCCGGCGGCTCGCACATCACGCCCCGCGCCACCGCGGGACCGAACGGCACCCCCTCGGCCACCACCCCGGCGAGCACCTCCGGGTCGACCTGCTTGAGGTGGAGGTAGCCGATCCGCTCCCCGTACGTCTCGATCAGCTTGACGCTGTCCCCGCCGGCGTACGCGTAGTGCCCGGTGTCCAGGCAGAGCGCGACCGCGTCCGGATCGGTCGCGTCGAGGAAGCGCGCCACGCTCTCCTCGCCGTCGATGTGGGTGTCGGCGTGCGGATGGACCACGATCCGCAGCCCGTACCGCTCGCGCACCTCCCGCCCCAGACGCTCCGTCAGCCGCGTCAGGTCCCGCCACTGCCCGGCCGTGAGCACGGGCTCCTCCAGGACCTCGCCGGTCCTGTCGTCCCGCCAGAACGACGGGATGACCACCAGGTGCTCGGCACCCATGGCCTGCGCGAGGGCGGCGTTCTCGGCGACGTGCGCCCAGGTCCGGTCCCAGGCGTCCGGGCCGTGGTGGAGGCCGGTGAAGACGGTCCCCGCCGAGACCCGCAGGCCGCGCCGCGCGGTCTCCTCCATGAGGACGGCCGGATCGGTGGGCAGATAGCCGTACGGACCCAGCTCGATCCACGTGTAGCCGGCGCCGGACACCTCGTCGAGGAACCGCTGCCACGGCACCTGCCGGGGGTCGTCGGGGAACCACACCCCCCACGAGTCGGGGGCCGATCCGATACGGATCCGGGACGCTGGCGACGGCTGCGGCGACGGCTTCGTCATGCCTGCCACCTTGGCCGCGGCCCGAGAGCACCGTCAAGCGGTGGGGTCGTCCGAATGTCCGGACATGTCGTTGACACGCCTCCCGGCGGACGACTAGACCTGAGGACGGAGCCGACGGCGGTCCGACCGAGAGGTGGCGCGTGGAGACGGAGCCGTACGACCTGATCACCATGGGGCGCCTCGGCGTGGACCTCTACCCGCTCCAGACCGGTGTCGGGCTCGACCGGGTCGACACCTTCCGCAAGTTCCTCGGCGGCTCCGCGGCCAACGTCGCCGTCGCCGCCGCCCGTCTCGGCCGCCGCGTCGCGCTCGTCTCCCGCACCGGCGCCGACCCCTTCGGGGCCTATCTGCGCCGCGAGCTCAAGGGCTTCGCCGTGGACGACCGCTGGGTGACCGAGGTCGACGCGTACCCCACGCCCGTCACCTTCTGCGCGCTCTTCCCGCCCGACGACTTCCCGCTGTACTTCTACCGCCGCCCGCAGGCCCCCGACCTGGAGATCCGGCCGCACGCGCTCGACCTCGACGCGATCCGCGCCGCCCGGGTCTTCTGGGCGACCGGCACCGGCCTGTGCGCCGACCCCAGCCGCTCCGCGACCCTGGAGGCGCTGCGGGCCAGGTCCGGCCGGGAGACGACGGTCCTCGACCTGGACTGGCGGCCGATGTTCTGGGCGGATCCCCCGGCGGCCCGCCCGTACTACCGCGAGGCCCTGCGGCACGCGACCGTCGCCGTCGGCAACCTCGACGAGTGCGAGGTCGCCACGGGGGAGCGGGAGCCGGAGGCCGCCGCCCGCGCGCTCCTCGCCACCGGCGCGGTCCGCCTCGCCGTCGTCAAACAGGGCCCCGCGGGCGTCCTCGCGCTCGCCGCCGACGGCAGCCGCGCCGAGGTGCCGCCGCTGCCGGTCGAGGTCGTCAACGGGCTCGGCGCGGGCGACGCGTTCGGCGGGGCGCTCGTCCACGGACTGCTCGCGGGCCAGGACCTCGACACGGTCCTGCGCCAGGCCAACGCCGCCGGCGCGATCGTCGCGGGCCGCCTGGCCTGCTCCTCGGCGATGCCGGACGCGTCGGAGATCGCGGAGGCCCTCGCGGCGGGCAGCGGCACCCTGCCGGAACGGGGGTAGGGATCCGCCATGGACACGCGCCTCCACCTCCCCGCCGGGACCGCCTCCCGTGCCCCGTACGTCCTCGACGTCGACCCCGACCTGGCCGGATGGACGTACTCCTCCCTCCGCGTCCTCGTCCTCGGACCCGGCGAGATCCACTCCTTCGGGAGCGGGGATTGCGAATGGGTCGTGCTTCCCCTCTCCGGTGCCTGTAGCGTGCGCGTCGACGGCGAGATCCTCGAACTCCAGGGCCGCGCGAGCGTGTTCGACAGGGTGACCGACTTCGCCTACGTACCGCGCGACACCCACGCCCAGATCGCCTCCGGCGCGGGAGGCCGCTTCGCTTTGGCAGGAGCGAAATGCGAGCGACGACTCCCCGCCCGCTACGGCCCCGCGCCGGAGGTTCCCGTCGAGACCCGCGGCACCGGCAGCCGGGCCCGCCGGGTGCGGAACTTCGCCTCGGCCGACGCCTTCGCCTGCGACCGGCTCATCGCCGTCGAGGTCGTCACCCCCGGCGGGAACTGGTCCTCCTACCCGCCGCACAAGCACGACGAGCACCACCCGGGCGCCGAGTCCGTCCTGGAGGAGATCTACTACTACGAGGTCCAGGGCCCCCACGGCTACGCCTACCAGCGGATCTCGCCCTCCCGGCCCGGCGGCGCCGACCTCCTCGCCGAGGTCCGGGACGGCGACGCGGTCCTCGTCCCGGACGGCTGGCACGGGCCCTCGATCGCCCAGCCGGGGCACGACCTCTACTACCTCAACGTCATGGCGGGCCCCGGCCCCGAACGGGAGTGGAAGATCTGCTTCCACCCGGACCACACGGAGGGATACGCATGAGGCTCACCGTCGCGCAGGCCCTCGTCCGCTTCCTCGCCGCCCAGTACACCGAGCGCGACGGCGTCCGGCAGCGGCTGATCACCGCCACCTGGGGCATCTTCGGCCACGGCAACGTCGCCGGGATCGGCCAGGCGCTGGTCGAGGAGCGGCACATGCCCTTCCACCAGGGCCGCAACGAGCAGGCCATGGTGCACGCCGCCGTCGGCTACGCCCGCCAGAGCAACCGGCTCTCCGCGCACGCCGTCACCACCTCCATCGGCCCCGGCGCCACCAACCTCGTCACCGGCGCCGCCCTCGCCACCATCAACCACCTGCCGGTCCTGCTCCTGCCCGGCGACACCTTCGCCGGCCGCCCCGCCGACCCCGTCCTCCAGCAGCTCCAACTGCCCTCCGCGGGCGACGTGTCCGTCAACGACTGCCTCCGCCCGGTCTCGCGCTACTTCGACCGGGTCACCCGGCCCGAGGCCCTGATCCCGGCCGCCCTCGCCGCCGTCCGGGTCCTCGCCGACCCCGCCGAGACCGGCGCCGTGACCCTCGCCCTGCCCCAGGACGTCCAGGCGGAGGCGTACGACTGGCCGGAGAGCCTCTTCGCCGAGCGGATCTGGCCCGTCCGCCGCCCCCGCCCCGCTACGGAGGAACTCGACGCCGCCGTCCGGGCCGTGAGGGCCGCCGAACGGCCGCTGCTCCTCGCGGGCGGCGGCGTGAAGCACAGCGCCGCCGAGGACGCGCTGCGCGAGCTCGCCGACCGCACCGGCCTGCCCGTCGCGAGCACCCAGGCCGGCAAGGGCGCACTCCCGTACGACCACCCCTGCGACGTCGGCGGCATCGGCCACACCGGCACCGACACCGCCAACGTCCTCGCCCGCACCAGCGACCTGGTCATCGGCGTCGGCACCCGCCTCACCGACTTCACCACCGCGTCCGGCACCCTCTTCCGCCCCGACACGCCGTTCCTCAACCTCAACATCGCCGCGTTCGACGCCCACAAGCAGGCCGCGCTGCCCCTCGTCGCCGACGCCCGCGAGGGCCTCACCGCCCTCACCGAGGCGCTCGGCGGCCACCGGCAG
This sequence comes from Streptomyces sp. NPDC037410, assembly GCF_055602235.1. Taxonomy (NCBI): domain Bacteria; kingdom Bacillati; phylum Actinomycetota; class Actinomycetes; order Kitasatosporales; family Streptomycetaceae; genus Streptomyces; species Streptomyces sp. NPDC037410. The sequence continues at coordinate 226,398 of NZ_JBVJWR010000007.1, forward strand.
AGCAGGGCCGAGTGGCACCGCTCGAAGGCCGCCTGGCAGGAGCGGACCGACGCCGCGTACGCCGCCCCCGACGAGGACGCCCGCCCCACCCAGACCCAGGTCCTCGGCGTACTCGACACTCTGGTCGACGGCAGCGACATCCTGATCAACGCCGCGGGATCGCTCCCCGGCGACCTCCACAAGCTGTGGCGGACCCGCTCCCGCGACCAGTACCACGTCGAGTACGGCTACTCCTGCATGGGCTACGAGATCCCCGCCGCGATCGGCGTCCTCCTCGCCGCCCCCGGCCGGCCCGTCTGGGCGCTCGTCGGCGACGGTACGTATCTGATGAATCCCACCGAGATCGTCACCGCCGTGCAGGAACGGCTCCCGCTGAAACTGGTTGTCCTGCAGAACCACGGGTACGCCTCCATCGGGGGCCTCTCCGAGGCCGTCGGCGCCGAGCGGTACGGCACCGACTACCGCCACCGGGACGCGGACGGAGGCTTCACCGGCCCCCCGCTCCCCGTCGACCTCGGAGCCAACGCCGCCTCCCTCGGAATGCGTGTCCTGCGCCCTCATACCGTCCGTGACCTGCGGGAAGCCCTCGCGGACGCCCGGAAGGCCACCGATCCCACATGTGTCTACATCGAGACCGAAACGGCAGACAGTGTGTCGGGCCCGCCCCCGGCCCAGGCGTGGTGGGATGTGCCCGTGGCCGAGACCTCGACCCGCCCGTCGGCGGTCAAGGCCCGCGAGGAGTACGACCGGCACGTCACCGCCCGACGCCGCCATCTCTGAAGGCCCTGTAAGGAGTAACTCGTCATGACGAAGAGCGTCCACCACTGGATCGGTGGCAAGACCGTCGAGGGCACGTCGGGCAACTGGGGCCCGGTCACCGACCCGGCCACCGGTGCCGTCACCACCCAGGTCGCCCTCGCCTCGGTGGAGGAGGTCGACGCGGCCGTCGCCGCCGCGAAGGACGCCTTCGCCACCTGGGGCAACTCCTCGCTCGCCCAGCGCACCACGATCCTCTTCAAGTTCCGCGCGCTGCTCGACGCCAACCGCGACGCCATCGCCGAGCTGATCGTCGCCGAGCACGGCAAGGTCCACTCCGACGCGCTCGGCGAGGTCGCCCGCGGCCTGGAGATCGTCGACCTGGCCTGCGGCATCACCACCCAGCTCAAGGGCGAGCTCTCCACCCAGGTCTCGAACCGCGTGGACGTGGCGTCCATCCGCCAGCCCGTCGGCGTCGTCGCCGGCATCACGCCCTTCAACTTCCCGGCCATGGTGCCGATGTGGATGTTCCCGATCGCCATCGCGACCGGCAACACCTTCATCCTCAAGCCCAGCGAGAAGGACCCCTCCCCGTCCCTGAAGATCGCCGAGCTGCTCGCCGAGGCGGGCCTCCCCGACGGCGTGTTCAACGTCGTCCACGGCGACAAGGTGGCCGTCGACCGCCTCCTGGAGCACCCGGACGTCTCCGCGATCTCCTTCGTCGGCTCGACCCCGATCGCCCGCTACATCCACACCACCGCCTCCGCCAAGGGCAAGCGCGTCCAGGCGCTCGGCGGCGCCAAGAACCACATGCTGGTCCTCCCGGACGCCGACATCGACGCCGCCGCCGACGCGGCCGTCTCCGCGGCCTACGGCTCCGCCGGCGAGCGCTGCATGGCCATCTCCGCCGTCGTCGCCGTCGGCGCGATCGGCGACGAGCTCGTCCAGAAGATCCGCGAGCGCGCCGAGAAGATCAAGATCGGCCCCGGCGACGACCCGACCTCCGAGATGGGCCCGCTCATCACGGCCGTCCACCGCGACAAGGTCGCCTCCTACGTCCACGGCGCGGCGGACGAGGGCTGCGAGGTCGTCCTCGACGGCACCGGCTACACGGTCGACGGCCACGAGAACGGCCACTGGATCGGCCTGTCCCTCCTGGACCACGTGCCGACCTCGGCCAAGGCCTACCAGGACGAGATCTTCGGCCCGGTCCTCTGCGTGCTGCGCGCCGAGACGTACGAGGAGGGCCTCGCCCTCATCAACGCCTCGCCGTTCGGCAACGGCACCGCGATCTTCACCCGCGACGGCGGCGCCGCCCGCCGCTTCCAGCTGGAGGTCCAGGCCGGCATGGTCGGCGTGAACGTGCCGATCCCGGTGCCGGTCGGCTACCACTCCTTCGGCGGCTGGAAGGACTCGCTCTTCGGCGACCACCACATCTACGGCAACGACGGCATCCACTTCTACACCCGCGGCAAGGTCGTCACGACCCGCTGGCCGGACCCGGCCGACGCCCCGTCCGGCGTCGACCTGGGCTTCCCGCGCAACCACTGACACGCGGACCTGGCCGACGGCCCCCGGGGTGCTGGACAGCACACCCCGGGGGCCGTCCCCGTACCGCGTCCGCTGTACGGGGACGTGCCGCGTACGACCTGAGGAGGCCGCCGAATTCCGTCCACGGGTCGCCGTGCCCCGCGGCGTCGGCGCCTAGGCTCGACGCCATGCGACTCCGACTTCCCCGGTGGGCCGCCGTCACCGCCGTCCTCACCGTCCTCGCGGGCGCCGGTACGTGGACCGCCGTCGCCACGGACGAGGCGCCGCCCGTGCGGCGCGCGGACCGGGCCCTCGACATCGACGGGGTGCGCATCGACACCTCGTACTTCACCGACGGCTCCACCGGCCGGCGCCCCGCCGTCCTCCTCGGCCACGGCTTCGGCGGCTCCAAGGACGACGTCCGCGCCCAGGCCGAGGGCCTCGCCCGCGACGGCTACGCCGTGCTGACCTGGTCCGCGCGCGGCTTCGGCGCCTCCACCGGCTCGATCGGCCTCAACGACCCCGCGCACGAGGTCAAGGACGTCCAGAAGCTGATCGACTGGCTCGCCGCCCGCCCCGAGGTCCTCCTCGACAGGCCCGGCGACCCGCGCGTCGGCGTCACCGGCGCCTCCTACGGCGGCGCGATCTCCCTGCTCGCCGCCGGGCAGGACCCGCGCGTCGACGCGATCGCCCCCGAGATCACGTACTGGAACCTCGCCGACGCCCTCTTCCCGAACGGCGTCTTCAAGAAGCTCTGGGCCGGGATCTTCTTCTCGGCCGGCTCCCCGGACACGGGCGGCTCGCCGGACACGGGCGGCTCGCCGTCCACGGGCGAGTCCACCGGCGAACGCGCCGTGGGCGGCTCCTGCGGTCGGTTCACCGCCGAGCTCTGCTCCCTCTACCAGCGCGTCGCCGTCTCCGGGAAGCCCGACGCCGCCGCCCGCGCCCTCCTCGAAGCCCGCAGCCCCGCCGCCGTCGGAGCCAGGATCAAGGTGCCCGCGCTCCTCGTCCAGGGCCAGTCCGACTCGCTCTTCACGCTCGCCCAGTCCGACGCCATGGCCCGTACCCTCACCGCCAACGGCGCCCCCGTCGCCGTCGACTGGATCGCCGGCGGCCACGACGGCGGCGACCGCGAGACCGAGCGCGTCGAGCGCCGTGTCACCACCTGGTTCGACCGGTGGCTGAAGCGCGACGCCTCCGTCGACACCGGCCCCGCCTTCCGCGTCAGCCGCACCGGCGGCGTCGACTCCACGGACGGCAAGGCCACCCTGCGCGCCGCGACCGCCGACCGCTACCCGGGTCTCACCTCCGGCACCGAGCGCCTCGCCCTCGACGGGCCGCCGCAGACCTTCACCAACCCGCCGGGCGCCGCACCGCCCGCCGTGTCGGCCGTCCCCGGCCTCGGCGGCGGACTCTCCGGACTCTCCTCCTTCGGCGTCGGCCTCTCCCTCGACCTCCCCGGCCAGCACGCCCGCTTCGACGCGAAGCCGCAGGCCGGCGCCCTGCGGATCACCGGCACGCCGACCGTCCCCGTCCGGGTCACCTCCACCGCCGCCGACGGCTCCGCCGTCCTCTTCGCCAAGGTGTACGACGTGGGGCCCGACGGACGGCAGCAGGTGCTGCCCGCCCAGCTCGTCACCCCCGTCCGCGTCGACGGCGCCAAGGCCGGGAAGAGCGTCACCCTCACCCTGCCGGCGATCGACCACGAGGTGGAGACCGGGCACCGGCTGCGTCTCGTCGTCGCCGCCACCGACCTCGGCTACGCCTCCCCGGCGGTCCCCGCCCGCTACACCGTCGCCGCCGAGGGCCCGCTCACCGTCCCCACCGCGCCGGGCCTCGCCACCCAGGCCGCCGGTCTGCCCTGGTGGGTGGGGGGCCTGCCGCTCCTCGGGCTCGCCGGGGCCGCCGCCCTGCTGCTCACCGCCCGCCGCAAGGTGACCGCGCCCGCACCCGACCCCGAACTCGCCTCCGTACCCCTCCAGATCACCGGCCTGTCGAAGAAGTACCAGGGCGGCGACCTTCCCCAAGCTCTCGGCTTCGCTCGAGCAGGGGATACCCCATTCAGCGTCCGGGACCTCTCGTTCCGCGTCGAACAGGGCCAGGTCCTCGGCCTCCTCGGCCCCAACGGTGCCGGGAAGACCACCACCCTGCGCATGCTGATGGGCCTCATCACCCCCGACGAGGGCGAGATCCGCGTCTTCGGCCAGGCCGTCAGGCCCGGCGCCCCGGTGCTCTCCCGCGTCGGCGCCTTCGTCGAGGGCGCCGGCTTCCTGCCGCACCTGTCGGGCCGGGAGAACCTGGACCTGTACTGGAAGGCCACGGGCCGCCCCGCCGAGGACGCCCACGTCGACGAGGCCCTGCGCATCGCGAACCTGGGCAGCGCCCTCGAACGCGCCGTCCGCACCTACTCCCAGGGCATGCGGCAGCGCCTCGCCCTCGCCCAGGCCATGCTCGGCCTGCCGGACCTGCTCATCCTCGACGAGCCGACCAACGGGCTCGACCCGCCGCAGATCCGCGAGATGCGCGAGGTGATGATCCGGTACGCGGCCGGGGGCCGGACCGTCATCGTCTCCAGCCACCTCCTCGCCGAGGTCGAACAGTCCTGCACGCATCTGGTCGTCATGGACCGGGGGCAGCTCGTGCAGGCCGGACCGGTCGCCGAGATCACCGGCTCCGGCGACACCCTGCTCGTCACCCTGGCCGGGGAGATCGACGACGCCCTCGTCGCGAAGATCGACGCCCTGCCCGGCATCGGCACGGCGACCCGCACCGACGGCGGGCTCCTGGTCCGCCTCGACGGCACCGGCCCGACCGGCCTCATCGGCGAACTCGTCCGCCTGGACGTGCCGCTGACCGGCGTCGGCCCCCACCGGCGTCTGGAAGACGCGTTCCTGACCCTGATCGGAGGAGCCGCGTGACCGCCACGGCCACCCCGCCCGCCCCGCCTGCCTCGTCCACCCCGTCTTCGAGCGCCCCCGGCTACCGGCCCGGGCGCACCCTGCCCCTGCGCGTCGAGGCCCTCCGCCAGTGGAAGCGCCGCCGCACCCTGGTCATGGGCGGCATCCTCGTCGCCCTGCCGTTCGTCCTGATCGCGGCCTTCGCGATCGGCGGCCCGGGGGACGGCGGCCGCGGCGACCGCATCACCCTGATGGACACGGCGACGGCCTCGGGCGCCAACTTCGCGGCGACCTGCCTCTTCGTGTCGGCCGGCTTCCTCCTCGTCATTCCGGTGGCGCTGTTCTGCGGGGACACGGTCGCGTCCGAGGCGAGCTGGTCCTCCCTGCGGTACCTCCTCGCCGCGCCCGTCCCGCGCTCCCGGCTCCTCGCCTCCAAGCTGACGGTCGCCCTCGCCTACAGCGCGGCCGCGATGCTCCTCCTCCCGCTCGTCGCCCTGGCCGCCGGCACGGTCGCCTACGGCTGGGGGCCGCTCCGGCTGCCGACGGGCGGCTCGATCCCCGCCGGGGACGCCCTGCTCCGGATCGGGATCGCCGTCGCCTTCGTCTTCGCCTCCCAACTGGTCACCGCGGGCCTTGCCTTCTGGCTGTCCACCCGCACCGACGCCCCGCTCGGCGCGGTGGGCGGCGCCGTCGGTCTGACGATCGTCGGCAACGTCCTGGACGCGGTCACGGCGCTCGGCGACTGGCGGGACTTCCTGCCCGCGCACTGGCAGTTCGCCTGGATCGACGCGCTCCAGCCCCAGCTGGAATGGGGCGGCATGGTGAAGGGCACGGCGATCTCCCTGACGTACGCCCTGGTCCTCTTCGCCCTGGCCTTCCGCGGCTTCGCCCGCAAGGACATCGTGTCCTGAGGCTCTGTCACAACCACCCCCTCCGAGCCGCTTCCGCGCCCGCGCGGAAGCGGCTCGTCGTGCCGAGGGCGGCCATCAGCTCGCCCACCCTGCGGCTGTACGTCCGCGCGGACACGCCGAGCCGGGTCGCCGCCGTCTCGTCCGTGACCCCCGACAGGAGGGCGTCGAGGACCGGGCGCAGTTGAGGCGGCAGATCGCGGGGCGGCGGCGGGGGAGGCGCCGCGAACGTCAGCTCCTCGGCCGCCGCCCAGCAGGCGTGGTGGGCCCGGACGAGAGCCTGCACCACGACCGGGTCCCGGATCAGCAGCAGCCCGTTGTACAGCAGTTCCAGGTCGAGCGGGACCGCGGCCACCGTCCGGTCGACGACGATCATCTTGAACGGGATGGCCTCCGCGAGGCGGGCCCGGCCGGGGAGCCGGAGCCCTTCCCCGAGCCGGGGCAGCGCATGCCGCGGGACGATCCGTCTGACCTCCTCGGCCCGCTCCACCGCGGCTCGCATGCACGCTCCCGCCAGCTCCAGGAACGGCTCGGGGATCGCGAAGCCCGCGGAGGCGACCGGGTCGTCGAAGGTCAGCAGCTCGTGCCGGGTGGAGGCGGCCAGCCCGGCGAGTGCGGCACTGATCCGCCGCGCACCCCGGACCGGCCGCCCTGCGGGCCGCTGTCCCTCGGTCGCGGCCCGGTTCATCGCCGAACGGGCGAGCATCACGGAGCCCGCGCTCTCTGCCACCGCTGACCACCCCCGCCCGATCGATGTCCACTCCATGTACGCATGTGACTGCACACGGTGACAACCCCTGTTGAAAAGGATGGCGAATCCATGCCACGGCGCTTCACCCGTGTCGCCGCCGCCGCACCGGGGCTCCTGCGCAACTCCTCCGACGGATCTTCGCGGGCCCCTCGCGCGCCCCATGCGCAAGTGCCGTTCGGAGAGGGTGAGTTGAAGTCGGGTGATCCCTACGGCTGACGCGTGCGGCGGGTGGCGGGCCAGAATGGCCGCATGGCCACCCTGCTGCTCGCCCTCGCCGTCGGAAGCACCGGGCTCTACGCCGGTTTCCTGGTGATCTTCCAGACCGGGATCATGCCCGCGCTCGCCCGGCTGACGGACCCGGAGTTCGTCACGGTGATGCGCCGGATCAACGAGTACGTGCCGAGGGCCGTCTTCCTCACGGTCTTCCTGGGCGTGATCGCCTTTCCCGCGGCCGCCTTCCTCGTCCCCGTCGACGGGCGGACGGACACGCAGAAGTGGCTGCTCCTCGCGGGGCTCGTCTGCGCGGCCCTCAACCACGGGGTGACCGTCGCCGGGAACGTCCCGCTCAACACGGCCCTCGCGGCGTCGGAGCGGGACGGGAGTGACGACCCCTCGTCCGCCCGGGCCGCGTTCGAGAAGCGCTGGAACGGCTTCCACCGTGTCCGTACGGCCCTGATCACGCTCGCGTTCGGGCTGCTCACCGCCGCCGCGGTGCTCTAGGGCGCACCGGGAGTCCCGGAAGCGTGCACCGGGAGTCCCGCAAGCGCGCACCGCGGGGTCCCGGAAGCGCGCGCCGGGGAGTCCCGGAAAACCGTACCTACGCGCCGGTTTCTGGCGTGATCTCGCGGGTGACAGCCCTTCCCGCATCCGAAAGGACCCTTCGAAAGCGTACCCCCGAGTCCGGAAACAGTCTTTCAGTGGGCGCAAGATCTACGCCACTGGCGAGAACCCGATGCGAGATATTCGGGCAAACAGGGTGAATCACCACGATATCCCCGACCGTCATTCCGTACCCTCCGGTTTCTTATTGACATGGCTACAGGGGTCTTTTCTAATCATCAGGAGGTCATCCCGCGCACAGACACCGCACAGACACTGAGGGGGCAAAGTGGACGTCCGGATCCTGGGGGGACTGTCGGTACGTGAGAACGGGGTCTCGATCACCCCGACGGCGGCCGCGCCCCGCCAGCTGCTCGCCCTGCTCACGGCCAGCGCCGACCAGGTCGTCCCCGTGACGGTCCTGACCGAGGAGCTGTGGCCGTCCGGCGCGCCCCGCGGCGCCCGCGCCGAACTGCAGGCGCACATAGCCGAGTTGCGGACCCTCATCGCGGGCGCCCTGCGCGACGCCGACCCGGCGGAGCCGCGGCCCGGCTGGTCGGACCGGCGCAGCGCCGAGGCGATCCTCGTCTCCCAGCCCGGCGGCTACCGGCTCGACACCGGCGGCGGCCCCAACGACGTCTGGCAGTTCGAGCGCGCGGCGGGCGCCGGCTACCGCGCCATGGAGGCCGGCGACCTGTCCCGGGCCGCGCTCCGCCTCGGCGAGGCGCTCGCCCTGTGGCGCGGCGAGCCCTACGCGGGCGTGGCCGCGGGACCCCGGCTCCGCCGGGAGATCGAGCGCCTCGAAACGTCCCGGCTCAGCGTCCTCGACCAGTGGCTGGAAGCGCAGCTGGGCCTCGGCCGGCACGCCGAACTCGTCTCCGAACTCACCGGACTCGTCGCCCGCTACCGCACCAACGAGCCCCTGCACGCCCACCTCATGGTTGCGCTGCTGCGCTGCGGACAGCACGACGAGGCCCTCGTCGTGTACGAGCGGCTGCGCGCGGCCCTCAACGCCGAGACCGGCATGGAACCCTCGGCGCGGCTCCGCCGGCTCCAGCGCTCGGTCCTCGCCGTCCGGGACACCGCCGGCCGCCCCGCGTACGGCCCCCGGATCCCCGCCCAGTACGTCCCCAGCCGGCACGTCCCGGCCCCCTACGTCCCCGCCCAGTACGGCACCGCGCAGTACGGGCCCGCCCGCTCGCGGCTCGTTCCGGCGGTCTGACCGCCCGTCCGACCGCCGGTCCAGGGGAATGAAGTGCGGCAACTCACCGTTGACCGACTCCCGAAGCCGAATTATTTTCGGCGAGCGGGGCGGGTTTTCTCCTAGGTGCCCGATTTCGCTCGACTACGGGGGGCAGGGGCCATGACGGTGCACGGCGCGGACGGAGCCGGTGGTGCCGACGCGCTGCTCACGGTCCTCGAACTCCTCGCCCGGCAGGCACCGCCCGCCCAGTTCGACACGGTCCTCGACGAGGCCCGGCGGTCCGGACTGACCGGTGCGGAACTCCAGCGCCTTGAGCGGGCCGTGACCCTCGCCGGCCAGGTCCGCGCGGGACACGAGCGCGACGCCCGCCGCGGGGCCGGACTCGCCAGCCTCACGGACACCGCCCGCGACCTCACCCTCTCCTACGACCTCGACAGCCTGCTGCGGGTCATCACCCGCCGCGCCCGGCGGCTCCTCGGCCTCGACCTCGCCTATGTGACCCTGCGCGGCCCGCACGGCGCCAGCTTCGTCCACACCTCCGAGGGCTCGCGCACCGCGACCGGCCCCGGCGCGCGCCTCACCCCCGGCCTCCGGATCGCCGAGGGGTACGGACTCGGCGGCGCCGTCCACCTCCACGGCGAACCCGTCTGGACCGCCGACTACCTCGCCGACGAGCGCTTCGCCCCCTCCGGCTCCCTCGACGCCGGCGTCCACGCCCCCGCCTTCGACGAGGCCGCCGAATCCGCCCTCCGCGCCGAGGGCGTCCACGCGATCGTCGCCGCCCCGCTGCGCAGCGGGGACACCGTCATCGGCGTCATGTACGGAGCGGACCGGCGCGTCCGCCACCACACCCCGGACGAGATCAGCCTCCTCGCGGGCCTCGCCGACCTCGCCTCCCTCGCCGTCGAGAAGGCCGGCCTGATCGACCGCACCCGCGCCGAGGTCTCCGAACTGGAGCGGGACAGCGCCCGGGTGCGCACCAGCCTCGCCCGGATGCGGCACGTCAGCGAGGCCCACGGCCGCATCATGAACCTCGTCCTCGCCGGCGGCGACCTGTGCAACGTCGCCAAGGCGGCCGCCGACGCCCTCGACGGGACCGTGCTGATCCGCGACCCCGGCGGCCGGCCCCTCGCCGCCGCCGGAGACATCCCCGGCCTCGACGAGGAGGCCATCGCCAAGGCCTCCCTCGACGCCCACGCCCGCCGCCGCCCCGTCCTCACCGACGGCGACACCTGGGTCGCGCCCGTCATCGCGGGCTCCGAGGACCTCGGCGGCCTCGTCATCCGTGCCGCCGGCGGACTCACCGGCGAGGACGAACGCCTCCTCGAACTCGCCGCCCAGTGCGTCGCCTTCCTCCTCCTGGTGCGCCGCTCCGCCGCCGTCGCCGAAGGACCCGTCCGCGACGAGCTCCTCGACGACCTCATCGCCGACCCGCCGCACGCACCGCAGCACATCGCCCAGCGGGCCCGCCGCCTCGGCGTCGACCTGCGCCGGCCGCACGTCCTCGTGCTCGCCCGGCCCGAGGGCGGCGAGCAGGGCCGGGCGGTGGTGTGGGCGTCCTCGTACGCGTACCGGCTCTCCGGTCTCAAGACCGTGCAGGGCGGCTGCATCGTGCTGCTGCTCCCCGGCATCGACGCCTCGGCCGCCGCCAAGGCCGTGTCCGCCGAGCTGTCGCCGCTGCTCGGGCACCCCGTCTCCGTCGCCGCCGCCGGACCCGCCGAGAGCCCGGACGGCGTCGGACGGATGCACCAGGAGGCCCAGCGCTGCCTGGACGCGATGAGCGCGCTCGGCGGCACCGGCTCCGCGGCCTCCGTGCAGGACCTCGGCTTCCTGGGGCTGCTGCTCTCCGACGACAACGACGTCGACGGCTTCGTCGAGGCGGCGATCGGGCCCGTACTGGACTATGACGCCGAGCGGTTCACCGACCTCACCCACACCCTGGAGGCGTACTTCGCCTCCGGCGGCAGCCCCTCGATCGCGGCCGAGGCGCTCCACGTCCACGCCAACACGGTCTCCCGCCGCCTGGAACGCATCGGCGAACTCCTCGGCCCCGGATGGCAGAAGCCCGGACAGGTCCTGGAGGTCCAGCTGGCGCTGCGCCTCCAGCGGACCCGCGAGGTCCTGGCCCGCGGCCGCGGCCCCGCCGGGCCCACGGGCCCGACGGGACCGGCCTGACCCGCCTGGTCCTCAGCTCGCCGAGCGTCGCGAGGCGTAGCCCGTGTCGTAGGCCGCGTCCCAGCCGCCCGCCATGACCGTCGCCGCGTGCGCCGCCGAGGCCAGCGTGATGTGACGGTGCCAGCCGCGGAACGAACGGCCCACGAAGTCCCGCAGCCCCGCCCCCTCGCCGACCTCCGCGAAGTCCCGCTCCACCCGGCGGCCGAGCTTCGTGATCCGCACCAGCGAGCCCACCGGGGAGTTCGTCAGATCGCTGATCCACACCCGGGCCGGGGCCCGGCGCGGGTCGTCCCACTCGCCGAGCAGCACGAGCGGACGCATCCGCTCCCCGCCCGGCGCGGGCAGCGCGACCCGGACGGCCGTCGCGAGCGAGGTCCGTGAGGTCCGCGCCCCCGCCACCGTGTCCACCCAGCTCACCGGCCGGCGAAGTCCCTTGAGGGACTCCAGGATCTGTATCGCGGACAGCGGGCCCGCGCCGAAGCCGGGCAGCGAACGGTCGGCGATCGCAAGCCGCGAGCCCGGGTTGATCCGCGCCACCACCGGCACCCCGGCGCCGGCGAGCCGCGTCAGGGCCGCCCGCCCCGCGCCGCCCCGGATGTCGAGGAGCACCGGCTTGCGGGTGACGTCGCTCCAGCGGGCGGTGTCGAGGGCCGCGGCGACCGCGCACTCCTCCAGGGTCTCCTCGCCGGCCTCCTGCGGGACCTCGGCGCGGTCGCGCCGCGTCCGGTCGTTCACCCAGGGGTCCGGCAGGAAGAGCCGCCAGTTGACCGGCACGCTCAGCTCGTCGCTCGCGAACCACACCCCGAAGGCCTGCTGACCGTGGAAGACCTGCCCGCGCTCCGGGTCGAAACGCCGGTCCACGCCCACCGAGTGCTCTCCGGCCTTCGGGATCGGCATCGGCCGCACCACCCACGCCTGCGGGCAGCTGTTCCGCTCCAGGTACCGGGCGAGCGCGGCCCGCATGGGCTGCCAGTCCCAGGTGGAGCTGGACACGAAGTGGTGCAGGCTCTGCTCGGCCGCGGGACCGCCGATCTGGGCGGCTATGTTGCGGATCGACTTGCGGCCCTGCGCCGTGAGCAGCCCGTGCAGGTACTGCTCGGCCTTCAGCCGCTGGTCGCGGCGCGGGAAGCCGGAGAACAGCGCCGCACACAGCTCGGCGTAGACGTCCTCGCGCGAGTCGGCCGCGCCGCCGGAGGAGCTGACGACGCCCAGCGGCACGGCCGGGGCGACGGCCCGGGTCACGGCCCTGTGCTTGGTTGCGACGGATGTACTCACGACACTCCTGCCCTCAGGTTGCGCAGCTCCCTCCCGCTGCTCCACCACCCTCGCCCGGGCCCGCACGCGAGGACGAGGTGTACCAGGCACCCGAATCGGCCGCCGGATGGTGACCCGGCCACCGTCCGTCGTGTCTCCGCAGGTCAGAGGCGCCATCGCGGTGCCCCCGCAGGCCCCCGCCGCGGCGATCCGGAATACCCCGAGGGGGGATCTGACAGATTCGGCGGCCCGGCTTTGACCCGTCGCACGGCACGGCCGGACCATCGCAGAGCGAGGCTGCACGGGCCGGAACCCGGTTAATGCCCCAGGCCGGGATCCGCGCCTGTGCGCCTCGCCTCCACCCGGCCCGGCGAAGCCGGCGCCTCCGGCCCTCGTAATCTTGGGCGCATGAGGCTGCGCAAAGAACTGCCGGTCGTCGCGGTGGTCGCCGTCGGCGGCGCCCTCGGCGCGGTCGCGCGCTACGGCGCCTCGCTGGCCTGGCCCACCCCCGCCGGCGCCTTCCCCTGGACGATCCTCACGGTCAACGCGTCCGGCTGCGCGGTGCTCGGCGTCCTCATGGTCCTCCTCACCGAGACCACGACCGCCCCGCACCCGCTGCTCCGGCCCTTCCTCGGCACCGGCTTCTGCGGCGGGTTCACCACCTTCTCCACGGCGAGCCTCGACACCCAGAGCCTGTTGAGCGCGGGCGACCCGACACGGGGCCTGCTCTACCTGGGCGGGACCCTGCTCACCGCCCTCGCCGCCGTCGTGGCGGGCGTCACCGCCGCCCGGGCGCTCGTACGGGCCCGGGGGAGGCACGCGTGAACTGGCTGCTCGTCGTGGCGGGGGCCGTCGTCGGCGCCCCCCTGCGCTACCTCACCGACCGCGCGGTCCAGGCGCGCCACGACTCGGTCTTCCCCTGGGGGACGTTCGTCGTCAACGTGGCCGGCTCGTTCGTCCTCGGACTCCTGACCGGCGTCACCTCGGCGCAGGCCCATCTGCTGCTCGGCACCGGCCTGTGCGGCGCCCTCACCACGTACTCCACCTTCTCGTACGAGACGTTCAAGCTGTACGAGAACGGGGCGAAGGGCTTCGCGGCGCTGAACGTGACCGGGAGCCTGGCCGCCGGACTCGCCGCCGTATGGCTGGGAGTGGAGACGGCGGCCGGGCTCGGCTGACCCCTGGGTCAGGCGGTGATCCAGTCGCTGGTCGCGATCACCGGCTGGACGCCCTGACGGTGGATCGTGCCCTCGATCAGGCCGTACATCCGGTCCGCGGCGTAGTAGACCTCGTTGTCGTTCTTCAGCCCGAACGGCTCCAGGTCCACCAGGAAGTGGTGCTTGTTCGGCAGGTTGAGCCGGACCTCGTTGACCGTGGAGACGTGGTCGAGGACCCGGTCCGCCATCGCGTGCAGGGTCTGCTGGAGCGAGTAGCTGTACGTCTCCGCGAAGGCCTCCAGCATGTGCCGCCGCACCTTCCCGTACGAGGCGTCCCAGTCGTGCTCCGCGTTCGCCGCAGCCGAGGCCGAGTTCGCCCAGCGGGCGGTGACCTTGGTGGCCAGGATGCGGTCGTACGCCTCCTGGAGCGTCGTGTACCTGTCCTTGATGAAGCCGTGGAACTCGGAGTTCGTCGAGTTCATCACCGTCAGCTCCTTGAGGCCCGACAGGACCTGGAGGCCGGTGGTCTCCGAGTACGTGATCTGCGCCGTGCGGACCTCCTGGCCCTTGCGAGCGAAGGAGTGCTGCTCCTTGCGCGAGGGCACCGAGATCCGCTCCCAGGCGTACTCCTCGATCCGGATCTGCGCCTCGTGGATCACCTTCTGCGAGGACACGAAGTGCCGGGCGAGGAGGATGCCGAAGGCCTCGGGGGAGTCGACGCCGTGCTCCTTGGCGAAGGCGTACACCGTGTTCTTCGTGGTGTCCGTCGGCAGGCAGTTGCCGTTGTCGCCGGTCAGATGGACGTCGCGGTACTCACCGCGCAGCGCCACCGACACGTTCAGGTCGCGGATCTCGTGCCACGCGCCGTCGTTGCCCTTGCGGGTGACCGTGACGATGCGGTTCTCGGCCTTGCCGTACTGGTTCTGGGCGAGGACGTGCTTGCTCATGTGCTGCTCAGCTCCTGCGGGTACGTGGATACGGATATCCCGTACGCCCGGCGTCCAGCGCCCTCCGTCGTCCCTGGAGGCCACTCCCCGCCGTCCGGCCCGTGAACGGCGGACCGCCCCGGGACTGACGAGCATCCCGGTCCGTAGGTGTGTCGGCTCGAAGATATGTGCGTTCCTGGTGGGTGGCAATGGGCGAGGCGGGGCCTCAGCAGGGGAGGACCCGCGTCTCGGCCGCCGGCAGGCCCTTGGCCCACCAGTGGTCGTAGCGGCGGTAGACGTGCGGGTCCCGGGCGGCGAGGAGACGGCCGAGGTCCGCGGCCTCCGCCGCGAGGCCCTCCCAGTCCCCGGCCGTCAGCGGGTGGAAGGCGCTCGCCTCGATCCCGCCGTCGACCGGCCGCCAGACCCCGGCCACGTACCCGTCGACGAGGAGCGCCGGCAGGGTGTCGCCGTTCACGCGGATGACCTGCTTGCGGTACGCGGGCGGCATCACCCGGCTGCGGTCCGCGTAGGCGAGGAGGGCGCTGTCCCACATCCCCAGGAGCCGCGGCGGCGCCGGAACGTCCTCGTCGGGCCACACCGCCCCGGGCACGTCGTACAGCACGGTCCCGTCGGCCCCCTCCAGGCGGTCGAGCTCATCCTCCAGGGACGCCACCGCCTCCCGTACGAGACCGCGCGGGGCCATCGTGAACTGCGCCATGTCCGGTACGGACGCCGGCCCGAAGCCCTCCAGATAGCGCCGGACCAGCACGGCCAGGCCGGCGGCGGAGGCCTCCGGGTCGCGCAGCACCGGCAGTTCGCCCGCCGTCACGAAGGACTGCGCCGTCCCGAACGACCACGGCGGGCCCGTCGGCACGTGCCACAGCGGCGCGTACTGCCGCACCATCCGCCAGACCACGGCCTCCGCCGGCCCGCCCAGGGCCTCCTCGACGTGACCCCGCAGCTCGGCCCCGGTCCGCGCGCTCCCGGCGTACTCCAGGAGGCCGGGCAGCAGCGCGTCGGCGTCGGCGGCCGTGAACCCGGCCTTCGTGAACCGCGGATCGTTCAGCCGCGAACCCCGCAGCGTCGGCTCCATGGCCTCCCGGAAGGTCCGGTAGTCCTCGGCGGGCACGAGGTGCAGCGTGACCCGCATCAGCGTCGACCTGACAAGCTCGAAGCCGCTCACGGCCCCGTCCAGCTCCTCCGGGTCGAAGCCCGCGACCCTGTTCCACAGCGCCACGTACGGCGAGCCCGGCTGCTGCGCCTGGAGGCACACCACCCGCCGCACCGCCTCCGTGACGCCGAGCGGCGCCCGCTCCAGGAGCAACTGCCGGTGCAGGGTGGAGCGGTTGAGGGCGCGCGCGGTGATCACCATGGCGCGATTCTCCCTCCCGGGACCGACGGCGACGCACCGTAATGTCGTGGCCCATGGGGATGGGGGGCGCAGTGACGCACGGGGTGATCAGCCAGCCGGTCGAGGACACCGGCCGGATACCGGGGCCACGAGGGTCCGACCGCAAGGCGGCCGGAGACGGGGCGGGGGACAGGGCCGGAGAAAGAGCATGGGACCGGGCGGGGGACCGGAGCCGGGGCATCGCCCTCACCACCCTCTGCTTCCTCGTCTGCGCGGGCCTCGGGCTCCAGTCCTGGACGGCCCTGCGGGCCACCGGCTTCGACCTCGGCATCTTCGACCAGGCCGTGCGGGCGTACGCGCACGCCGGGCTCCCGCGGTCGCCGATCAAGAACGTCCACCACGAGTTCCCGCCCGGCTTCTCGCTCCTCGGCGACCACTTCACACCCGCGCTCGCCCTCCTCGCGCCGCTCTACTGGCTGTGGGACGACCCGCGCACGCTCGTCCTCGCCCAGGCCGCGCTGTTCGCGGCGGGCGTGCCCGTGGTCCGCCGCATCGCCCGGCACGCCTTCCAGGGCGCGGCGCCCCACGTCGTCCGCCGCGCCGCCGACCTCGGCGGACTCGTGTACGCCCTGGGCTGGCCGCTCCTCAACGCCTCCTACAACGGCTTCCACGAGGTCGCCTTCGCCGTCCCGCTCACCCTGCTCATGCTGGAGCGCGGACTCGCCCACCGCTACGGCGCCACCGCCCTCTGGGCGGCCCTGCTGTGCACGGCCAAGGAGGACATGGGCCTCGTCGTCGGCGCGTACGGCCTCGTCCTCGCCGTCCGCGCCCACCGCGCCGGCCACCGCGCGGGCCGCGCGACCGGCGCCGCGCTCGCCCTGGCCGGGCCACTGGTCTCCGCCGTCGTGATCGCCTGGTTCCTGCCGGCGATGGGCGGACCCCAGGGCTACTACTGGTCGTACGGGCGCCTGGGCGCCGGACCGGGGGAGGCCCTGGCCCACGTCCTCACCGCCCCCTGGACGCTGCTCCAGATCTCCGTCACCCCCGTCGTCAAGGCCGGCATGCTGGCCTGGATCCTCGGCACGCTCGCCCTGCTGCCGCTCGGCTCCCCGACGGTCCTGCTCGCCGTCCCCCTCCTCGCGGAGCGGGTCCTCTCCGACAACCCCAACCACTGGCCGGTGATCAACCACTACGACGCCTTCCTGTGGCCGATCCTGCTGGCGGCGGCCCTGGAGACACTGGCGAGGCTGCACCGGCGGAAGGCACCTGTACGCCGCTGGGCCGTCACCGCCCTCGCCCTCTCCTCCGCCGCGGCCGTCGTCCTCGGGCTCGGCCTCCTCGTCCGCCCCGACTCCTGGCGGCCCTCCCCGGACAAACGGCCCCTCGCGACGGCCGCCGCACTCATCCCCGACGGGGCGACGGTGGAGGCCGACAACACCGTCGCGCCCCGCCTGACCGCCCGCACCGACGTGGTCATCGCCGACCGGACGCCACGCGGCGCCGACTGGGTCCTCCTCCGGGTGGACGACCGGACCTTCCCCTTCGCCTCCACCGACGAACAGCGAGAGCGCGTCGCACTCCTCCTCGCCCACGGCTACACGGAGGTCTTCCACCAGGACGGCACCGTCCTCCTCCACCGCACGGACCCGGCCGCCGACGTGCCCGGCACGCACCGCCCGGGCCCCGGCAGCACCCCGGTCAAGGAGGCCGTCCCGGCCGACGTGGGCGCCAACCTGCTGCTGAGGTAGGACACTTCCCGACGTCGCCGGTTCACCCGGGCCACGTCCACGGGACACGCGGTCCTCACCCGCGCTCGTGAGCATCGGCGCATGACCTTCCTGTCCCGGGCCACGCGCCCGGCCGCCGTCGGCTCGTCCGTCGCCCTCGCCGTCGCCGTCGCGCTCCTCGCCCCGGCCTCGCCCACGTACGCCGCGTCCAACGCCGTCCCGACGTACGAGGTGAAGATCAACCTCACCGCGGCGGCCCTCGACGCGACCCACGCGCCCAGCGCGACCGTCAAGTCGGCCTTCGGGATCACCGGTTCGGCCAAGTCCCGCTCGTACAGCTACTACGACACCGACGCCCGCGCGCTCGACGCCCAGGGCTGGAGCGTCCGCCTGCGCCACAAGAGCGGCTCTTCGTTCGAGGAGACGTACAAGAAGCGCTTCCCCGTCACGAACGGCGACATCGACGCGGCGCTCACCACGGCCAACGCCGCCGGCTTCGACAGCAGCGACACCAACTACGAGGCCGAGGTCGACTGGGGCTACGCCAAGCAGACCCTCAGCTTCTCCAACGAGAAGTCCCACAGCTCCAGCGGCTACTCGGGCACCGCGATGCCGACGAGCACCACCGGCCGCACCTGGCTCGTCAACGACATCCCCGGCAAGCTGGAGGACTGGTCAAGCGCCAACTGGGGCAAGGACACGCTCCAGGTCTCCCGCGCCCACGGGCCGGTGACCGCCAAGGTGTACGGGGGCGCCTGGGGCCCCTCGGACGACGCGAGCATCGAGGTGCTGCCGGTCGTCGGCGCGAACGGCACGGGCACGGAGTACGTCGTCGAGCTGTCGTTCAAGACCTCCTCGTACGCCGACGCGTCCGACCTGCACGCGGACGCCATCGCCGTTGCCGAGGCCAACGGCTGGCTGTACCACGGGGACATCCTCAAGACCCAGCTGATCCTCGACCGCTACTGAGCACCGCCACCGAGCGGGGCGCGGGCGCGGAGGCGCGCGTTCACCCAGGACTCGCCCGGGCGTCGCGAACGCGTCGCCCGGAGTTGAGTGGAGGACTGGACCATAAGCCCGCCCTCACCGGCGACTTTCCATGTCATCCAGGGAGTTCAGATGAATCCGCGCCTCCTGCGCCGACCCGCCCTCGTGGTCCTGCCGCTGTCCGCCGCGCTCGCGTTCTCGGTGGTCGTGGGGACGGCCGACGCCACCCCGGCGCACCACGGAGGACCCGCCGGCCGGCTCGTCTCCACCTCGACCCTGCCCGACATCCCGCTGGCCGCCTTCAGCAACGGCCTGCTGCCCGGCAGCGTCGCCGACGACCGGGGCGTCGACCTCGGCGGCATCGGCAGCGACCTGTACCCGGCCGGGAGGCGCGGCGAGTACTGGACCGTCACCGACCGCGGCCCCAACGGCCAGATAGCCGTCGGCAAGGACAAGCGGCGCACCTTCCCCGTGCCCGGCTTCGACCCGGCCATCGTCAGGATCCGCGCCGTCGGCGACCGCATCCAGGTGCTCAAGTCCATCCCGCTGACCACCGCCTCCGGCGCCCCCGTGACCGGCCTGCCGAACCAGCCCGGCCGCGACGAGGCCCCGTACACCCACGACGCCTCCACCCCGCTCACGTACAACCCGAACGGCCTCGACACCGAGGGCCTCGTCCGCGACCGCGACGGCAGCTTCTGGCTGGTCGACGAGTACGGACCCTCCCTCGTGCACGTCTCCGCCAAGGGCCGCGTCCTCGCCCGTCACGTCCCCAAGGGCCTCGGCCTGACCGGCACCGACTACCCGGTCGTCGAGTCCCTGCCGTCGATCTTCCTCCAGCGCAAGATCAACCGCGGCTTCGAGGGCCTCGCGCTGCTGCCCGACGGCGACCTCGTCCTCGGCCTGCAGAGCCCGCTGCTCAACCCCGACAAGGTCTCCGGCGAGAACTCCCGCACCACACGGCTGCTGCGCTTCTCGCCCCACCAGAACCGGGTCACCGCCGAGTACGCCTACCGCTTCGACACCGTCGACACCGTCGAGCCCGGCCAGACCAAGACCTCCGAGCTGAAGCTCTCCGCCCTCGTCGCCCTCGGCGGCGACCGCCTCCTCGTCCAGGAGCGCACCGACAAGGCCGCCCGCCTCTACGAGGTCCGCCTCCGCCGCGCGAACGACATCCTCGACACCCCCTGGGACACCGCCGCCACCCCCACCCTGGAGCAGCTCGACGACACGGCCGCCACCCGGGTGCCGGTCCTCGACAAGCGCCTCGTGATCGACCTCAACACGGTCGCGGGCGTCCCCGGCAAGATCGAGGGCGTCGCCGTCGAAGGCTCCTCGACCGTCGTCCTCCTCAACGACAACGACTTCGGCATGACGGACGGCCCGGAGGCCTTCGACGCGAACGGCCGCCTCGTCGACAGCGGCATCGACACCACCCTCGTACGGGTGAGGCTGGACCGTCCCGTCCGCTGACGGTCAGTCCCGGCGCAGCGGATTGGGCATCGGCACGTAGCGGGCGTCGGCTCCGGCGACATCGAGCCAGCGCAGCAGGAGGTTGGTCTTCGCGGGCACGTGCGGGGAGCCGAGCAGCGCGGAGACCTCCTCCGGGCCGCCGTGCTCCGCCGCGTACGCCGCGAAGGCCGACCGGGCCAGGGGCCAGAGCTCGGCCGTGAGTTCCGGGTGGCGGTCGGTGAGGGCGCCGGCGACCTCGGAGAGGTTGTTCGTCACCAGGCAGTACACGAGCCGCTCCCAGCCGTGCTCCGCGTCCAGGGCGGGCGCGGGGCCCTCGGGGCCGTGCCGGTCCAGGATCCCCCGGTGCCGCTCGGCGACGATCCGTATGCCCTCGTGGTCGCGGAAGATCACCTGCGCCGGGAGGCCGCCGGCGTCGACGCCGACCAGGACGTTCTGCAGGTGGCACTCCAGGACCAGGCCGTGCGCCCGCCAGGCGTGCAGCACCGGCGGCACCAGCTGGTCGAGGTAGCGCCGCCACCAGACGAGCGCCCGCTCGGCGGTCAGCCCGTCGAGCGGGCTGCCGGGGAAGCCCTCGGCGACGCCCGCCGCGAGCAGCGGCGTCACCCCCGGCAGCAGGTGCGGCCGCAGACCGTCGCGGGCGATCACCGCGAAGCCCTCGTAGGCGTGCTGCCCGCCGAGATCGGCGGTGCGGTAGCCCCGGTCGGCGAGGAACGACGCCGTGGGCAGCGGGTCGAACACGGGCGCGAGGAGGTCGGCGATCGTCCGCAGCCACAGCAGGTCGCGCAGCTCCAGACGGCGGTTCCCATTGGTGATCTG
Organism: Streptomyces sp. NPDC037410; assembly: GCF_055602235.1. Taxonomy (NCBI): domain Bacteria; kingdom Bacillati; phylum Actinomycetota; class Actinomycetes; order Kitasatosporales; family Streptomycetaceae; genus Streptomyces; species Streptomyces sp. NPDC037410. The sequence goes on from NZ_JBVJWR010000007.1 coordinate 247,129, forward strand.
CACGTCCAGGCTGAACTTGCAGAAGAGGTCCGGCTCCGGGAGGTACACCGTCCGCACGGACGAGGTCGCCACGGCCGGGCCCGCGCCCGGCGCGCTCGGCCCGAGCCGCAGCAGCCGGCCGTCACGGAACGCGGGCTGCTCGCCCAGCAGGTCCAACTCCCAGGGGTGGACGGGGAGGAGCAGATAACCGTCGGGCGTCCCCGTCCCCAGCACGTCCAGGAGCGACAGGTCGCCGTCCTCCGCGACCACGTCCGCCCGGACACCGAGGAGCTCCAGCGGGAAGCGGGCGTACGCCTCCGGCGCGTACGGCAGCCAGCTCTCCGGCGCGCCCGCGCCGCGCGCCTTGGGCGCCGGGTGGTAGCGGTGCCCGGCGAGCAGCGCCTGCTCCGACCGCAGGTACGGGTCCCGCGGCGGGGACGCGGACGCGCGCGCCTCCTGGAGGGCCGCGACGACGTCCCTGCTCGCGGTCATCTCGTCGACGACGGTCCTGTTGCCGACGCCGGTGCGCCGGCCGAGCTCGTCGGCGGTCAGCGCCACGAGCGCCTCGAAGGTCAGCGGCAGCCAGCCGCCGTCGGTGCGGACGCAGGGCTCGGTGGGCCGCCGCCCGGCCCGTACCCGCAGGACACGGCCGGTCGCCGGGAGCCGGTGGACGGTGTGGTCCGGGCCGGGGTCCGGGGCGGCCTGGTCCGGGTCCTGGTCCTGGTCAGGGGCCTGGTCCTGGTCCCGGGCCGGGCGCGGCTCGGTCTCGGCCACCTCCCGGATCAGGCAGTTGAGGAGGGCGGTGGCGGAGAGGGCATCGGCCCGGCCCTTGGTTTCACTCACGACAGCGCCTTCCACCCGTTCCCCGGCGGGTCGTCCACCGGTAGGGACATCCTGCGCAGGGTAGTGAGCCTTCATGCACTCCGCTCCGGATCACGATACGAGCGCACGCCAGGCGCCGCGCGCCGCCGAGGCCGTCCTCGCCGACGGTCTGGCGGACGTCGCTCCCCGACTGCTCGACGCCTACCGGCGGGAGCTCGCCCCCGCACGGGCCGCCGTGCTCGGGCGGCTCTGGCGGGCCCTGCTGTACGAGCCGCTGCCGGGGGTCGCCGAGCGCGACGGGCCCGCCGGGCGGGTGCGGCTCGCCGACGGGCGGGTCCTGAGCGGGCCGCCCCGGCTCCCGTACGACCTGGTGGTCCCCGGAGAGGACGTGACCGTACGGCTCGACGGCCGCGCCCACGACCACCCCGCCGCCCTCCTCGCCGCCCTCGACCTCCCGGGCGCCGACGCCCTCGCCGCCGAACTCGACGACAGCGTCGCCTCCCTGGCCCTGTCCAGGGCGGGCGCGGGCCCCGCACCGGGCGGCGGGGCCGGTTCGCTCGCACACGTCGAGCAGGGCGTCGTCGACGGGCACCCGTACCACCCCTGCTGCCGCAGCCGCCCCGGCCTCTCCGTGGCCGAGCAGCTCGCGTACGCACCCGAACACCGTCCGGTCGTCGGCCTCGACCTGGTCGCGGTCCCCGCCGGGCGGTGCCTCGTCGCGGGGGAGTGGCCGGACCGGCTGCGGGACGGCGACCGGCTGCTGCTGCCCGTGCACCCCTGGCAGAGCGCACACGTCCTCCCGGGGCTCGGACACCGCCCGTACGTCACGGGAGCGATCCCCGCCCGGCCGCTGATGAGCGTACGGACCCTCGCCCCGCTCGACGGCGGACCGCACCTCAAGACGGCGCTGACCACCCGCATGACCAGTGCGATCCGCGACATCTCGGCGAGCGGCGTCGAGAACAGCGCCCCGCTCTCCACGCTGCTCGCGCACGTCGTGGACGACCTGGCCGGGACGCTGAGGATCACCCGCAACCTGGCCGGAGCCTCCGCCATCGTCCGCGGGGAGCCCAGCGCCGACCTCGCCGTCCTGCTCCGCGAGTCGCCGACCGCCGCGGCGGGCCTGCGGGCGGGGGAGGCGGTCGTGCCGGTGGCGGCGCTCGCCGCCCGCCCCGCCGGCGACGGCCCGCCGCTGATCCGGACGCTCCTGGCGTCCGTCGGCGCCCCGGACGCGGGCGCCGACTGGCTGGCCGCCTTCGCCGGCCTCGCGGTCCCGCCGCTCGTCCGGCTCCTGAGCCGGGGCGTCGCGCCCGCCGCCCACGGGCAGAACCTCCTCGTCGTGCTCGACGCGCACGCCCGCCCCCGGCGGCTCGTCTACCGGGACCTCGCGGACGTCCGGCTGAGCCCGCGCCGTCTCGCCCGGCACGGCTTCGACGCGGCCCCCGTGGGCGGGCGGGTGATCGACGACGACCCGGACGTGCTCCGGACGATGCTGTTCGGCCACCTCTTCGGGACGACCTTCGGGACCCTCGTCTCCGCCCTGGCGGACGGCGACCGGACCGCCGGGGCCCGGCTCTGGGGCGTCGTCGCCGCCGCTGCCCGCCGCGCCTACGAGGACCTCCCCGCGACCCCGGAGAACCGTGCCGACCGCGCGGCCCTCTTCGCCCCGGAGCTCAGGGTCAAGGCCCTCACCCTGATGCGCCTGCGGGGCGCGGACCGGGACGCGTGGATCCCCGTCCCCAACCCGCTCCCTGAGGTGCGTGCGACCTGACAGGCCTCCGGCCCGGACCCGAGGCAGGGTCCGGGCCGGAGGGGGCCGACGGGTGTCAGCGCACGGTGAACGGTGCCAGGTGGGTGGTGGTGTCCGCCCCGCTGATGGTGAACCGCAGGTTGTAGCTGCCGTTCGTCAGGCCCCTGGTCGGGACGTTGACGATGTAGCCGCGGAGCCTGGAGTCGTACCGGAACGGGGTCGTGAACGGCACCGTCGTCGGGCCGGCGATCGCGCTCGGGGTCAGCGTGATGTTCGGGCTGGACAGGTTGACGCCGTTCGCGTCGCAGATCCGCAGCCTGATCGGGATCGTGCTGTTGCCGCCGCGGGGCGGGTTCAGCGGGTCGTAGAGCAGGCAGATCCGGTAGGCGACGGTGTACGAGACGCTCTTGCTCGACGGGTTCGTGGCCACGTCCGTCGCGTTGACCGTGAACGTGTGCGTGCCGAACGTCGAGGTGTCGATCCCGCTGCCGCCGGCCACGGGACCGGCGCAGGTGGCCACTCCGGACGTGGCGTCCGAGCAGGAGTAGGCCGCGTTCACCGCCTGGTTGAGCAGGTAGGTGCTCGCCGTCGGGCTCGTGATCGTGATCGACGGCGCCACCGTGTCGAGGCGCACGGTGATCGTCTGCGCCGCGGACGTGTTGCCCGCGTTGTCGGTGGCGGTGTACGTCACCGTCGTCACGCCCTCCGCCGTGATCGGGACGAAGGCGCTCGCGCCCGACACGTCGGTGGACCCGATCGTCTGGGCACCGCTCGCGCTGTAGGTGATCTTCTGGACGCCCGAGCCGCACGAGCCGTCACTCGCGCCGATGCCGACCGTCGCCGGGGTGCTGGTGTTCCAGCCGGCGCCGTTCGGTGCCGGCGAGACGTTCGCCGAGGCGGTCGGGGCGGTCGTGTCCGCGTCGTAGGTGTACCGGTCGGAGGCGGTGACCGGGCTGGTCCCGTTCGCCGTGGTCACGGTGACGTCGACGGTGCCGCGCGCCTGCGGCGGCGCGTCGGCGGTCAGCTCCTCCGGCCCGGTCACGTTCACGTTGGTGGCGGCCACGGAGCCGAACCTGACGGTGGTTCCGCTGGTCGGGAAGTCCCTGCCCCGTACGGTCACGGTGTTCACGCACTGCGCGAGCTCCGGCCCGTGGTGGGGGACGACGCTCGTGACCGCGGGCGGGGAGAGCGTGACGCGGTCCATGGCGGTGCCCCAGAAGCCGCTCGCGAGGCCGCCGATCTGCTGGACCGTCCAGACGTCCTTGGGGTTGCTCGGGTCACGCGCGGTGCCCGAGTAGTCGCCCCAGCGCTGGTCGCCGCCGCAGCCGCAGACGTACGCCTGCGTGCCCGCGGCGTAGAAGTCCCCGACCGTCGTCCCCGGGAAGTTCCCGCCCGGGACGCCGATCGCGACCGCGGTGGGGAACATGCTCGACGAGGAGGCGGTGAACCCCGAGAACAGGTCGTCCTCGTCGTTCATGGCGACGGAGCCGAAGTAGATGTGTCCGCCGACGAGACCGAGGTTGAAGTTGGTCGCCAGGCTCTGCGTCCCGGCGGTCGAGACCTGGACGTAGCGCTGGCAGGCGCGCTCGGCCGTGTCGCCGGGCGGGGTGCACTTGACGTTGAAGACGCCCCAGAGGTGGTTGTTCTGCCAGGCCGTCGACAGCATCCGGCCGTCGTTGGTCTCGATGAAGGCGTCACCCCCGGACGGCTGCGACGCGCTCGGCGGATCGTCGCTCGTACCGATGCCGAGGGTGTTCTCCGTCTGGCTGACGGTGCTGACGCCGGGGACACCGGTGATCGTGACCACGTGCAGGTTCGTGCTGTCGCTGTCGTAGCCGTGCCACATCGCGTACTGGTCGTCGACCGAGGACAGCGAGGTGACCGGGACGACCTGGAACTTGCTCGTGTCCTGGTTGAACGTCCAGATGGTGATGGTGCCGCCGGCCAGCAGCTCCGCCTTGTTGACGACCACCGTCACGACGCCCAGGAACTTGTTGGGGGACGTGGTCCTGTCGTAGTCGTTCCAGCTCAGCGTGACCTTGTCGTTGGTGTAGCCGAGCTTCGACTGGTCCTGGAGGACGTTCGACGTGTTCTGCGCGATCGTGTAGAAGGTCCAGCCGCCGCGCGGGTCCGAGCCGTCGCTGACCGCGAGGTCGGTGCGGTCGCCGTTGGACAGATCCGCCTCGAACTCGGCGTAGAAGCGGCCGGCCGCCGCGTCGTAGTGCACCCGCGGGTCGGTGCCCGAGCGGTGCGCCATGCCGAAGAAGTCGCCCAGGTCGAAGGCGGTGCCCACGGTGTTGCCGGCCTTGTCGTAGACCTGGCCGGTGAAGTTCACCATCTGGAGGATGTACGTGGGCCCGACCGCGAGCTGCGTGTCGGACGGTGCCTTGCCGTCCTGCCCGAGCGTCGGGAAGGTCTTCAGCCGCTCCAGGACGGCCGTGGACGGCACGGCCTTGGGCTCGGTCCTGAGCTTGGGCGTGGGCTTGGACTTCGCCTTCGGGACCAGAACCGAGGTGCTGACCGGCAGGGCGGGCCGCAGCGCCGGCCGCGAGGGCCGCGGGAGCTTCGGAGCGGGCAGGAACGGCTTCGCCTTCGTCACGGCGCCGGGCTTCGGCACCGCGCGCGGCAGGGAGCGCACGTCCACGCGGCGCCGGGGCTCGACCTGCGTCAGGTGCCCGTCGCGGCCCGCCTGCGACGCGCTCTGCACGCCGGCCCGGACGCCGTCCCGCGGCGCGGCGCCCGCCCCGGCGGCCGAGGCGGCGATGGTCAGCGTCACGGTGAGCGCGACGGCCGCCGTGCGCGACCATTCCCGCGCCGTGCGCAGCACACGTCTGTTCACCCGGAGAACCCGTCTGGACGACATGGGCTCACCCCTTCCACTCGCGACGGACGCCCCACGCCGCAGTTGCCGTTGATCACGGGGTGGTGTCTAGCGGAAGGGAGCTCACGGATATCCGTCGACGGCGTCGCGCACCGCCGTTTCCCCCTCAATGCCGCCCTTGATTCGCCCCACCGGCCCATCCGGCCCGGCCGGCCAGGGCATCGAAGCCGTACGCCCCATCCGCGACGAGATCGAACACCGCGTCCGCGGCCTCCTCACCGAACTCGGCGTCGAGCCCCGCGCGTGACGCGGGGCGTCGGGCCCCGCGCGGGGCGCGGAGGTTCGTACCCCCCGGCGGCGCGTGTTCACCCGCGGGTGGTGCGCTGATCGCCTGAGGGTGCCCGGACGGGAGCGGGCAGGTCGCGCATCCGCCGGGTGTGCTCCTCCTGGATGCGGCGGATGAAGTCGAGGAAGTCGGCGATGAGTTCCATCTGCCCGGGGGTGTAGCGGCCCATGCCCTCGCGGGCCGCGTCGCCGAGGAACGGGGCGATCAGTTCGTGCGCGCGCTCGGCGAGGTGAGGGGTGGCGCGGACCAGGGTCTTGCGGCGGTCGGTGGGGTGCGGGGTGCGGGTGAGGTGGCCCAGCTTCTCCAGGCGGTCGAGCATCGCGGTGACGCTGCCGGTGGCCAGTCCGAGGCGCGTGGCGAGCTCGCGCGGGGCCGCCGTCTCTTCGAGGAGAAGGATTTCCAGGCAGCGCAGGTCGGTCTCGTTCACGCCGAGCAGGCGCGCCGTCTCGCGGTCGAAGTCGTCGACCGCCCCCTGATACCCCTGCACCGCTGTGCCGAGCTTCGACCAGGCCGCATCGAGATCGCTTGACATTCGAGCTATCTCCCCTCAGGGTAAAAGTGTCTTGGAAATCAAGATACATGAAAACCGTGGGATCTGAGGGAGTGGTCATGCCGTCCAGCACCACCGAAGCACCCGACAGAACCGTCACCGCCACGGAGCCGTACCCGAAGCGGTGGGCCGCCGCCGTCGTCATGATGCTCGCGGGGCTGCTCGACATGATCGACGGCTCGATCGTCAACACCGCGCTGCCCTCGATCGGCAGCGGTCTGCACGCGACGCCCGCCGAGCTGGAGTGGGCGGTGTCCGCCTATCTGCTCGGCTTCGCCTCGGCCCTGATCGTCTCCGGTCACCTGGGCGACCGGTTCGGCCGCAAGAAGCTGTTCCTGGGCGGCGTCGGCGGCTTCGCGCTCGCCAGCCTGGCCGGCGCCCTGGCCGGCGAACCCGGCGTGCTGATCGCCTCCCGCGCGGTGCAGGGCGTGGCCGCGGCCGTCCTGCTCCCGCAGGTACTCGGCTCGCTCAGGACCATGTTCGAAGGCGCCGAGCGCGGCAAGGTCTTCGCCCTGTACGGCGCCGTCTCCGGCATCGCGACCGCCGTGGGCGTGCTGCTCGGAGGGGTACTGACGCAAGGGGACCTGTTCGGATGGGGCTGGCGCACGATCTTCGCCGTCAACATCCCCCTGACCCTGGCCGTCCTGGTGCTGGGAGCCCGCTGGATCCCCGGCTCCCAGGAGCGCGGCAGGGGCCGCATCGACCTGCCCGGAAATCTGGTCCTGGCCGTCTCCCTGGTGGCGATCGTGCTGCCGCTCGTCGAGGGCCGCGGCACCAGCCGGCCGCTGTGGACCTGGCTCTGCATGGCCGGCGGCGTCCTCGCCCTGACCGGCCTGGCCCTCTCCGAGGCCAGGCGCGGCGTCGAACGCCCGCTGCTGCCCACCGCCTTGTTCAGGAAGCCGGCCTTCAGCGCCGGACTGCTGATCCAGCTCCTGTTCTCCGGCAGCATGGTCGGCTTCATGATGGTCTTCACCCTCTGGCTCCAGTCCGGCCAGGGCTACACCCCCACGCAGGCGGGTGTCCTGATGGTCTCGTTCAGCGCCGGCGCCTTCTTCAGCGCCCCCTTCGTGGACGGACTGGTCGCCAAGACCGGCCGGAACATCCTGATCATCGGCGGCGGGATGATGGCCGCGGGCTTCTCCTGGGTGTACTACGCCACCGACCACGCCTCCGCGACGCACACCGGCGCCTGGCCCCTGGTGCCCGGCCTGGTCCTCGCCGGTGCCGGCCTCGGCTTCCTGGTCATCCCGCTGGTCAACATCGTCCTGACCGCGGTGCCCGCCCACGTGGCCGGCGGAGCCTCCGGCATCTTCTCCACCGCCCAGCAGTTCGGCGGAGCCCTCGGCGTCGCCCTCATCGGCAACGTCTTCTTCACCCACGCCGACCAGGGCCTGAACGAAGCCGTCACCCACGCGGCCACCTGGGCGATCGCCGGCCTCTGCACCTGCACCGTGCTCTGCCTGGCCCTGCCCCGCACCAAGCTCCTCCACCACGACACCGCCGCCTGATCGCCTCCCGGCGAGACACCTGACGAAGACACCCTTGAGCCCGCGCCGCCGCCCTACCCACCCCTGACCGGCAAAGAGACCCCTCCCGAAGGAGGGGTCTCGCCTTGCGCCCCCGGCCGGACTCGAACCTGCGGGAAGGCGCTGCTGCCCTCCGGGCGGGTGGTGCGGCGGGGGCGTGGTGGGCCGGGGGGTGGCAGACGCCGGGGGAGACGGGTTCTGCGGAGTTCCCGAGGCCGCGCTCGGCGTCGGAAGGGGGCTGGGTGTCCGTCCTGTCGGTCCGGTCTCCAGGGGCTTGGGGGCTTGGGGGCCTGAGTGGCCTGGGCCGCCGCCGGAGTTCGGGGTGGCCGCCGTACGGGCTTGGGGAACGGCCGGGTCGGAACCGGCGCAGGCACCGAGTGAGCCGACGAGCCCGGCGACGAGCAGCACGGCGGCGGCGAGTCGCCGGGACGAACGGGGCCTGGAGTTGACGGACTTCATGACGGCTTGCTTCCTCCGGACGACGGCCGATGGCAGGTGGATGTCGGGTGCTGCCCCGGTGACCAGCCCCAGGTCATGTCGCTGCCGGGCCCGGAGGCGACGACGGTCACGGAGGTGGTGGAGGAGTGGCTCTCGGCCGGCCCGGACTGGATCCCGTGGGCGGTGCCGAGCGCGACGAGGGAGAAGGTGGCGACCGCGGCGGCCTAGGGCCTGTCCGGCGGATCAGGGCCGGGGCCGCGGCGCCTGGCGCGGCACCTCGCCGCGTTGCCGAATCGCCCCAATAGCTCCTTCCCCAAGCTCTCGGCTTCGCTCGAGCAGGGGAGACCCCATTCGAGGCGCTCCGGCGCCTTGCGATGCACCGCACCAGGCGCCGCGGCCCACCCGACCCTGATCCGCCGGACAGGCCCTAGGCGACGGTGATGCGAAGCATGGTCGTGGTCCTTCTGTGCGACGGGGGTGGCTGCCGGTGCTTCACGTCCCGCGGTGGCGCTGGGCTCCGGTGGTGTCGTCCGGGGTGGTGTCCCTGGCTGACGAGTTCAGCTTCGTCGCAGTTCAGAGGGGACGGAAGGGCGATCAGGTGGACGGAAGGGCAGTGGACGGTTCTGTCCACCGTGCCCGGGAGGGGACAGGAGACGCTCGCGGAAAGGGGCCACCAAGGGCACTGTGGCGCTGACGAGTTCCCATGCCGCAAGGGACGCCTGGGTCTCCGGGCCGCGACGGCAGAACGCCTCCGCACGGGCCTCCGCCTCGCTCAGCGAGTCCGCGATGAGGAACACCTATGACCGGATGCGGTCGGGCGTGGGCGTGCGAGACCACGTGCTCGACGCGGCAGAAGCCTCCCGACGCATCCCCTGCCCGCCGGGAGGTGTGTCCGGCTCCGCGCCGCTTCCCGGAAACCGCCCCTGACCAGCAAAAAGACCCTCCCAAGGGAGGGTCTTTCGTCGTGCGCCCCCGGCAGGACTCGAACCTGCGGCCAAGTGCTTAGAAGGCACCTGGTGGGTGGGGGAGAGGGGCGGCTCTGACCTGCACGAACGTGCTCGATGGGTGGTCGCCCCCTGACACTTCCGGCGTTTTCGGGAGGTCGCTGCGACATCGAGCACGCTACGTTGCCCATTCGCCAGGTTAGCGGGCGGCCGTCGTCAGGCGGGACCAGAAGTCGGCGACGGCGTGTGGAACTTGGGCGTCCTCGACGAGCCCGGCGAGTAGTGTCTCGGGCAGCACCATCCGCCTGTAGAACGTCTTGGGGCGACCAGAAGTCACCCGTGGCTCCCGGCGCATCACGCCGGACTCCTCCGCCGCAGTGATCACTCGATGCCAGACGGGGGTGTCGGCAACAGCGCCAACGGCGCCATCGTCGATGCAGAGCATGTTGGAGCGTGAGTAGTGCCGGGCGATCTTTTCGATCACCGCAACCACGTCGTCGGCGACATTGCGCGTCCTCACCTCGTCGATATCGGACCCGAGGCCGCAGTCTTGGAGCCGCCTCAAGATCGACGAAGCAACGAAGTCCTGCTCGACGCCGTGGCTGCCGACGACTCTCAGTCCGACGAAGTCCGCTGGGGAGACGCCAGTGAAGCCCAGCCGGGTGGTCTCCGGATCGACAACCACCAAGTGCCACGTGACGCCCTGCGCGATACACGACTCGAATCGGGTGTTGCGCAGGTCAGAGCGCTCAAATCGGATATTTACCAGGGAAGCACCGCGCACCGCGAGGCCCGAGGTGTCGGCATCCGCGAACGTAACGTTCTGCACCATCAGGTTGGCTTCGGCCGCACCGCGCAGCCGTAGGACCTCCGCTGCGAGGGTGCCGGCGTTGCGACCCACCACCTCCGCGAAGGAGTCGTTCGGGTCGACGGCCAGAGCGAGTACAGAGAGGATCTCCTGGCCGCTGGTACCGGACTCGGCGAAGCCTTCGACCGCCGCGCGGGCCGCCTCCACGGGGAGATTGGCGCGGCGCAGGATGGAGGCGGTGTCCTGGCTGCCTCGAGCCAGGGCTTCCTCGATCGGTTTGGCCAGGAAGAAGCCGAAAAACAGGTCGTGCTCGAAGGCGACCGTGCCGGGCTTCGTGCCCAGCATGAGCATGGCGCGGCTGGGAGCGGCGTCAATGAGGTTCTGCTGCGCCTCTGTGGGCAGTTCGTGGACCTGCGCGAAGACTGACACCAGATCATGAAGGGTGGCGCGGTTGAGCTCGCGAGTCTTCTGGCGCCACATCTCGATGGCGATCTCGGTGAGCAGCTCTATGTACTGCTCACCGCTTAGGTATTGGCCGTGCTGACCGACCAGTTTGCTGCTGACTTCCCGCTGGACATAGGCGTCCACGAGCTGTGCGAGCAGGGGCCGGCCGGTCTCGATGGACTGGTTCTCTGCCTCCATCAGTTCGCAGGTCCGTGCCAGGAACAGCGGCTTGTTCAGCAGTTTTCCTTCTGCATCGGGGCTGTCACGCAAGGAACGCACCCGGTTGCGGACGGCCTGTGAGAAATGCTGGAGGTAGGCATCGACTTCGACCGCACCCCAAAGTCGCATCTCCACTGGGACGAGCGACCAAAGGAGGGAGCCGAGCTCAGAGCTGCTGTTGGTCCTGGCGAGGAACTCCTGCTCGTAGTAGACGCTGCGGGCGGCGGCGATCACTGAACCGCGTCCGTCCAGCTCCTCTATGAAGCCCGCTAGAGAGCCGAACGCCTCCTCGTAGCTGCCCTGCCCTCCGATCAGCTCGTCGAAGCCGTCGACGATGAGCCGCAGCCGACCGTGTCGCACCAGTCGAGCCACCGAGTGGTACGTCATCCTGGCTCGCAGGTCCTGGAGTTCAGTGGCCAGAGCTTCATTGAGCCGAGCCAGTCCGCGACCTTGCGCACTCACGTTGAGGTAGAGGTAGTCACTCTCGCCCCGTAGGTAGCGGACCGCGGCCTCGTAGGTGAGCTCGGACAACATCCGCGACTTACCGGCCCCCGCATCGCCCGTGACGAATACAATCTTCGTCGCTTCGTCCTCGGGTACGGAGGCACGCTCCACTAGCGTTGCGGCGTCCTCGTCGGCACCGCCGGAGAGGCGGGCGCGGCCTGGGACATAGCGGTCGATTCGGCGGCGGCCGAGAACCTGAACGATGTTTTTGGCCAGGGCTCGCAAGTCGGCCAGCTCTGGCCCGGCGACGAAGGACGCGTAGTCGACGCGCTTGTCGTCAAGCTCGACGATCCACTGCTCGCGAGCGCGGTCCCAGGTGACCGTTGCCTCGCGATCATCGAAGTCGTGCGACCAGCGGACGAGGAGCCCGCCGTTCCGAACCGTGATTTCGGGTTCCGTTCCGGGGTCCACGAAGGTCAGCAGGTCTGCCTGCATCTCCTCGGCGAACGCGGCGGTAACATCGGCGCTTACCATGTCGGCCATCCTGGTGCGTGACAGATCTCGATGTTCGAATGGCTCGTGAGCCACTGGTCGTTGCAGGACTGGCCGAGTGCGCGCTTGCGCAACCAGATCATCCTGCGGGTGGGGCGCGCGGCGGCGGCCAACAGGCCCGGGAGGACGTCGTCGTCGTCGCTGACGAGGACTGTCGGCTTACCCTCCAGGCTGTAGCGCAGCGAATCGGCGACGATCAGACCATCGACCATCTTCTGCGCGGCCCGACCGGAATCGCTCTCGCGGGCGTTCCGGAAGGTACCTACGATACGGGTGCTCGGGTGCCAAACCGAGGAATGAGCGATCTCTGGTTCGACGCGCAGGCCATCCCGCCGGGTGCGGAAGTCGGCAAGGTGCAGCAGCGCCCACTCCCATTGCCGGGTCATCTGTCCGTTGCGGAACAGCCAGCCCCCATACAGGCGCAGATGCAGCTCGGAGATGCGCGGCCAGTGCTGCTTGATGGCTTCTCGGACTACGCGGTCTATAGCGTGCAGGCCGTCGTACATGTCCGCATCCGAGCGAGGCGCGGGGCAGAGATTGCTGAAGTCGACGACGGCGACTGCGGCGGAGGGCTCCTCCTGTTGTGAGGCGGCGGCCACGGCGCTGCCTGTCATGGTTCTGCTCCCCCCTTGACCACGCTTCAGGCGGCCCCGGTTCAGGGCCACAGCTGTGCGCGGCGATCCGACCGCAGAATAACGCTCCAAGTCGATCTTTGAGGGGTCGGAAGAGTCTGTCTCTCGCGATTGTGGATCTCGGCAGTGGAGTAGATCGATCAGATCGGTAGACGTACTCGACGGAGCGAGATGCAGGGCCGCTCGACGTGTCTGCCGCAATGTGGCCAAATACTGCTCTTGTGGGCTCCACCAATGCTGAGCTGTAGTGGCTGCTCTTCCCTAACCCGTTGCGCTTGGGCCGCCTCCGGCTTTGGCCCCATGACTGCTGGGACACGACCCAGCCGCCTTATCGTCTGTCGCCGCTGGGCTCGTGCCCCGGAGGGTTGCGGACGATTCAGGCTGTCCTGAGGAAGGCCAGCCTGCGCAAGGCATCGCGCACAGCCGTCAGTGGCTCGCGGTCGCGGGTGAAGTAGAGCTTGTTGGTGAGGAGAACCGCCCAGCGTTGCTGTTTGGGGCTGACCCACATGCCGGTGCCGGTGAAGCCGTAGTGGACCCAGATGTCGTCACGGAGTTCGGTGTCCGGGGCAGGGTGCCAGAAGAGGCCGCGGGCGGGGGTGAGTTCGCCGGTGTGGATGCGGAGGGAGTCGGCGACCCAGGACTGGCCGAAGGAGATTTGCGTCGGGGCGAGCATGTGCTGGAGGAAGCGGCTGAGGTCGGCGAGGGTGGAGAAGGTGCCGGCGATGCCGCACGTGCCGCCGAGGAGGCGGGCGGAGAAGTCGTGTGCGGTGCCCTTGAGATGGGTGCCAGTCGTCTCGTCGAGTTCGGTGGGGGCGCAGCGCGCGACCGTGGCGGCCGGGATGGGGCCGAAGTAGGTCTCGCCCATGCCGAGGAGGCCCCAGATTCGGCTTGCGGCCAGGACGTTGAGGGGTTGGTCGGCGAGGTACTCGGCAAGGTAGCCGAGGATGAGTGCGGCTCGGTCGGTGTACTCGACGGCCTCACTGGGGGCGCGATGGAGGGTCTCGTGGAGGACGCCGTCGCGGATGTCCTGGGGGTCGGTGCCGTACAGGTTCTTGAGGTTGGCGCGTAGAGGCAGCCCGGCCGTGTGGGTCAGGAGCTCGTGGGTGGTGACCTGGGCGAGCGGGTGGCTGGTGACCTCGGGCCAGAAGGCGCCAAGTGGGGTGTGGAGCTGGAGCTTGCCCTCCTCGACGAGGGTGCCGATGACAGCCCACACAGCGACGATCTTGGTGAGGCTGGCGATGTCGAAGACGGTGTCGAGTCGCATCGGCTCGTCGGGTCGGGTCGGGTCGAGGAGGCCGACCGCCCCGCTCGCCGTCGTGCCGGAGGCGTTGCCGACGGCCCAGACGGCTCCCGGGTAGACCCGGTCGCGGACACCGTCCTGGAGGAGCTGCTCAATGCGCGGGATGTCGAGCGTCATGGTGTTCCGATCGTAGTGAGACGGCCGGTCATGGTGGGGGTGCGCCACGGGTGATCAGGCGAGTCGCCTGCCGAGCTCGGCGAGGGCTTTGGCGGTGGCGCTCAGAGGGAACCGGGCTGCGTTGGTGGCGCCGGCCGCGCGGAGCGCTGGCAGGAGGCCGGGGCTGGTGCGGAGGCGGTCGAGTTCGCGGGCGACGGCGTGCGGGTCGGCGAAGTCGGTGGCGAGGCTGGTGCCTCCCAGTGCCTCGGTGAGGCCGGGGACGGGTTGGTGGAGGACAGGGAGGCCGCATGCCTGGGCTTCGAGCGCGACGAGGCCCATGGCCTCCAGCGTCGTGGAGGGCATCACCAGGACGTCGTGGTCGGCGAAGGTCCTCCAGAGCTGTGGCCGGCGTAGCCAGCCGAGGTAGTGGACGTGTACCCCGCGCTCGTGAAGGCGGGGGCGAAGGGCATGGAATTCGGCTCGGGGTGCGGCGATGGACAGCTCGGCGGACTGAGTGAGCGGGAGGGCTGAGAGGAGGGTGTCGAAGCCCTTCTCGGGGGTGAGGCGGCCGGCGTACAGGATCCGCAGGTGGCTGGAGGGCTGGTTCCGGCTCCGTGGGGGAGGGGTGGCGATGAGGTGGTCGGGGATGCCCCAGGGGATCTTCTCGATCTTGCGGCGTCGGGTGTCGGGGGCGAGGAGGAGCAGCCGGTCCGCCATTGCGCCGGTCGGCACCACGATCGCGTCGGCGGCCCAGGCTGCCTCGCGCAGGGTGGCCAACTGTTCGGGGTGCGTTTCGGCGAAGAGGAGGTCGGTCCCGTGGACCAGGGCGATCCGAGGGAGTTTCGGGAAGGCTCTGAGCAGGGCCGGCGTGGCGCCGAAGGCCAGGTGCTGCAGATGCAGGACTCCGGCGTCATCCGGATCTACCGCCTCGACCAGGGCCCGCTGGAGGGTGGCGACGTAGCGGCGGAAGGCGTACCCGGTCAGGCACTTTCCCGGCGCCTGCACCAGCTCCAGACCCGCCGGCATGGGCGGCCGCAGCCCCCTGTGCTCGGGCGCGAGCATGAAGGCGCGGGCGGGCAGGAGGGGAACGCGGCCGGTGTACAGGTCGAGGAAGAGCTCGACGCTTCCGCCGGGGCTCGGGAACGGCAGGTCGAGGGCCGTGACGACGGTGGGGTTCACGCGGGGCCTCCCGGGTTCTCCTCGTAGAGGCGGGACGTTTCGATGCCCTGGCTGGCCCGGTACTTGAGGCCGTGGTTCTGGTAGCTGGCCGTGGCGCCGAGGGCCTGGAGGAAGACGAGCTTCCCGAAGGTCATGTGCGGGTAGACCCGGACCGGTCGGCTCGCCCGGATCTCCAGGGTCCAACGAATGGCGTGGCCCTGGTGCCCGAGGGGAGCGGAGACGTGGACCCAGATGCCGAGCGCCCCGATCGTCCGGTCACCGTTGAGGAACTGCGCGTACGCCTCCGAGCCGGTCCGCTCGTACGTCGTCCCCAGGTAGAGGACCTCCGGCCGCAGCACGTACCCGGACTCGGGGATCGGCACTTCCTGGAAGTCGGTCGGCCTCGCGGCGTCCAGGGAGCCGTCGTGGAAGCGCAGGGTGTCGCCGAGACGCCAGTCGTAGGCGTTGGGGGAGATCCTCCGCGGCTCGTACGGTTCGATGGTGATCTCGCCGGCGGCCCTGGCGGCGGCGATGGCGGGGCCGGTGAGGATCACGAGGCCACCGCCCCGAGGGCGGCGAGGTCGCGCCAGTACGCGGAGGGCTGGGGGCCGGCGGACGACTGGTACTTGCCCGCGTAGAGGGCTACCGGGCCGACCGACACGAAGAACATGATCTGGCCGATCCGCATACCCGGGTACACGCGGAGCGGTCGGATCGGGGAGAGCATGAGCGTCCACTGGCCGTGGAAGCCGATGTCCCCGATGGGAGCGGTGATCTCCACGAACAGGCCGAGGCGGCCGATTGAGGAACGTCCGAAGAGCAGGGGTACGAAGGTGTCCGAACCGACCTCCTCGATCGTGTGGCCGAGGTAGAGCTGGCCGGGCTGAAGCTCGAAGCCGTCCGGACCGATCTCGATCGACTCGGTGGCGTTCGGCCGGTGGGCGTCCAGGGCGTGTCCGGTGTACGTGAGCAGGGTCCCGCCGAGACGGACGTTGTAGCTGTTCGGGTTCACCTGCGTCGGCTCGAACGGGGAGATACGGATGCGGCCGTCGGCCGTGGCCTGGGTGATCTCGGGGCCGGTGAGGATCATCGGGATTCTCCATCGGTGAGCGTGCGCTGCACGGCCTGGCTGAGACGGATGCCGGCCTGCCGGGTACGGCCTCCGAGGTACGCGTCGGCGAGATAGCCGGTGGTCAGTACGGTCGGCAGGCGGTCGGGCAGGGGACGGGGCGCGGACACGACCGGGCCCGTCTGCGCGGTGAGGTGGGCGAGGAGGGCCGCCGGGTCTGTGAGGAAGCGCTCCGGCACGTGGGCGTGGACGAGCTGGTTGTCGAAGGGCTCGATGGCCAGGAGGTTGCCCTGCGTGAGTGCGGTCCCCAGCCAGGGAGACCGAAGTGCGGTCTCGTTCAGCAGGACGGCGTCGGCGCCCAGACCGTTGTGGAGGCGGTCGGCGACGTCGGTGAGCAGGGCGTGACGGTCGAGCAGGCCGTTCGCGTACGGGGCCCGGAGCGGACCAAGCGGCGTGCGCAGTTCCTCGTGGATGGCGTCGATGGCTTCCTGTACGGGGGCGAGTTCTCGGGGAAGGACGGCGGTAGGGGGGAAGGAGTCCACCTGGGCGGTCCAGCCAGCCCCCACGGGCTCGGCCAGCGCGTACCCGGCCGCGAGTTCACGCCCCTTGAGGACGAGTGTGTCTCCGACGGGCACCGGTTCCGGCCGCTCGCTGTGGCAGTGCCCGGCGAAGACGACGTCCAGGAACGGGCAGGCAGCAGCCAGTTTGAGATCCTCTTCGAACCCGGAGTGGCTGAGCACCACCCAGGAGTCGGCCTGGTGGTGATGGGTCAGCATCAGCTCGCGCAGTGCCTGGACCGGCTCGATGACACGGTGGTCGGCGCGCTGGCCGGCCGGGATGGCGTTGAACGCCTGCGGGCCAATGATGCCCGTGACGGCGACACGTCGGGCGCCGACGCGCACCAGACGGACCGGGTGGAAGAGCAGCTCGCCGGTTCCGTCGTCGACGGCGTTCGCGCACACGGTGATGTCGAAGAGGTCGGGCTCGAAGTGGTGGCCCCAGCCGTGGTTGCCCGGGGCGACGGCGTCGTAGAGACGGACCAGGACGTCCCGCTCGATGCGGCCCTGACCGAGCCGGTAGTAGCCCGTGCCCTCGAAGAAGTCCCCACAGTCGACGACGAAGCTGTCGTGCCTCATGGCGTGCAGGTGCGCGAGCATCGGTACGGCGTCGTCGAAGGCCGAGTGGAAGTCGGTGGTGGCGATGATCCGCTGGAGGTGTCTGGCCGCGGTCATGGGGTGACCTCGCAGATGTCGGCGCCGAGGGCGAGGAGCTTGCCGGGCAGGTCGGCGTGGCCGCGGCGGATCTGGTCCACCCCGCCGAGCGTGGTGACGCCACGGGCAGTGAGGCCGGCGACCATCAGCGCAGAACCCGTGCGGATGTCGGTCGCCTCCACTCCGGCACCCGTCAGCCTCTGGGGGCCGGTGAACCGACATTCAGTCGAGGACAGTTCGGTGATCTCCCCGCCCATGCGGACGAGCTGGGGGATGAGGTTGCTGTGGCGCCCGGGGTTGATCGGGTCCGAGAACAGGTGCGTGCCGGGGAAGCCCAGGGCGAGGCCGAGGAGCGGCGGTTCGAAGTCGGCGTCGAGGCCGTTGGGGGCCAGGGTGGCCATCGCCCGCAGAGGTCGGCCGGTCGGCTGGGTGTCCCGACCGTGAACGACCAGGGTCTCCGGTTCGTCGGACGTGGGGATGCCCATGCGGTGCAGGGCGGCTACCAGCGGCGCGACATCGGGTCGGTGGACACCCTCGATCCGCGCGGTGCCGCCCGTTGCGGCCACGGCACAGGCCAGAGTGCCGGCCTCGATCTTGTCTCCTGGGACCTTCCACACGGGCAGGTCCTCCGAAACGGAGGCCGGCGGGGCGACCGTAAGGACGCGCTCACCGGCACGACACTCGTACCCCACTGTCATCAGTGCGTTCAGGACGCCGAGGACCTCCGGGGAAAGGTTCGGCTGCCCGAGCCGAAGCGGCGCACCCGCCACCATGGCGCGCAGCACTGCGGCGATCGTCGCCCCGCGCGAACGGAACGGCAGGACCAGCGACACCGTGCCACGGACCGCCTTGCCGGCTTCGACCACGTACCCGCCGTCATCCACGCGGACGCGGTCGCCGAAGGCTTCGTACACCTTGAAGTGCTGCTCCATGCCACGGTCGCCGATCTGGCATCCGCCCGGCCAAGGAAGTCGGGCCCGGCCGCGCAGGGCGATCAGGGAGGGGACGAGGTAGTACGAGGCGCGGATGCTGGACGCGGCCTCGCCCAGGTTGTCGGGCGTCGCGGTCGCCTCGCCGGGGAGGACGAGGACGGTGTGGCTGTCACCGACCGGGTGGGCGATGTTCCAGCCCGCCTGCCCCAGCAGGTCGAGCAGCGTCTGGACGTCGGAGCTGGCGGGCACGTCGTCGAGACGGACGGGGCGAAGGAGGGCGGCCGCAGCCGCGACGAGCGGGAGCGCGGCGTTCTTCGAACCGTCGACCGTCACGGCACCGGCGAGGGGCCGGCCGGGCCGGATCGCGATGACCTGAGACGTGACGGCGGGGACGCGGGTACTCACGTACAACTCCTCTGCGTAGGAAGGGGCAAGGCGGCAGCGGCCCCGGCCGGAGGCGGGGCAGCCATGTCGATCTCGGCCCAGCTGCACTTACCGGACGCCGTCGGCGCCGCGCCGAAGCGGTCCGCGAGCACGCCGACCAGGAAGAGCCCACGACCGCCCTCGCTGTCGTCGTCCGGCAGCGCCGGTTTCGGCAGAGTGCGGCTCGCGTCACTGACCTCCACCCGCAGAACCGCGCCGGAGAGCCGGGCTACGACGCTGATCGGCTGATGACCGGCGTAACGGACCGCATTCGTGACGAGCTCGCTGACGACCAGCTCGGCCGTGTGGACGGCTTCCGACGTCGCTGTCACCGCCGGCCAGGCGGCTATGGCGTCCCGCATCTGGCGTCGTGCCGTGGGCACGGCGACCGGCGTCGGCGGGAGAGAGAAGGTGAGCTGGTGCGCTTCCACGAGCAGCCTCCAGGAGTCGGATCGACCACCCCAAGGAACCGCGCTGGACGCTCTGTTCGCGACGCTCCGTGCCCGTACTGCATCTTCTATGCAGAAGCTGCATGACGCCCCTGTACCGCTCGCCTACGCTCGTTCGCAGGGGCATGCTCGGCGTGGACGGAAGGGCATGGATGGCAGACGTGAAGACCGAGGCCGAGAAGATCGGCGAGACGATCAAGCACGCCCGTCAGCGCACCGGCCGCTCGCAGACGGATGTTGCCACCGCCCTGGGCTACCACCAGTCGAAGGTCAGCCGCCTGGAGAACGGACGGGGCACGGAAGACACTCGGGTCTTACGTGCCGTCGCCGCCGAACTCGGCATCCCTCACCATCTCCTCGGCCTGAGCGACCCCGGCCCGTCCGCAGAACCGACCGACGATCCCGAGACAGAAGACATGCGCCGCCGCACCTTTCTCGCCGCGAGCATCGCGTCTCTCGCGGCCCCCACCGCACCTGCCACGCCTGCCCACGACGACCTCGTCCGCGCTCTCCTCCCCGGCCCACGCACGGCTTCTGCGCGGGTGGACGGCATGGATAGGGAGTCCCTGAAATCACGGATCGCCTTGGCCCGGCGCCTCTTCTACACCTGCGACTACGCAGCGTTGGAGGCTACTCTTCCCAGCCTCATCGTCGACCTGAGCGAAGCTGCGGGCGGCGATCACCACGGTGACGCGGCGATGGCCGGGCTTCTTGCTACCGCCTACCAGACCTCCACAAGCCTGCTGCTCAAGCAGGGAGACCACGGCAACGCTTGGCTCGCCGTGGGCCGCGCCATGGCCGAAGCGGAACGCTGTGGCGACCCCGTCGTTCTCGCCTCCAGCGTCCGCGTCCACGCCCACGTCCTGACCCGCGAGAAGCACACCGCCCAGGCCGTCACCCTGGTCCGGCACACCGCGGGCCAGCTTGCAGGCTCATACGACCAGCGCTCCCCGCGCTACCTCGCGGCAGTAGGACTCCTTCTCCTGCGAGGCGTGACTGCCGCCAGCACGGCCGGCGACCGTGCCGCTACCCGCGAATTCCTCGACGAGGCCCGGGACATCGCCCGCTACGTCGCACTCGATCGCCCCGATGCCTGGGCCAACTTCAGCCCCACGAACGTCGCCCTCCACGCAGTGAGCGCCTCCGTGGCCTTCGGTGACGCCGGCATCGCCCTGAACACCGCCGCGCCCCTCATGCGCCGCCACATTCCCGTCCCCGAACGCCGGGCGGCGCTGTGGGTCGAGGCCGCCCGCGCCTACAACCAGCAGAGCCGCCTCGCCGAGGGCTACCAGGCTCTCCGCATCGCCGAGACCTGCGCCGCCCAGGACGTACGCCGTCCCGCCGTCCGCGACCTGGTCGCCGACATGGCCGCCCGCGATCGGAGACGTACGCTGCCCGAACTCCACCACTTCAGCCGCCGACTGGGAGTCCCCGCGTGACCGCACAGCCGTTCCTGTACGTCGTCGTCTGCGCCGCCGGCATCGCGGGCGACGCCCACAAGCTGATTACCGCCGCGCAGGAGCAGGGCTGGGGCGTCGGCGTCATAGCCACGCCACAGGGCCTCGGCTTCCTCGACACCGAGGCGATCGAGGCCCAGACCGGCTACCCGATCCGCTCGGCATGGCGCAGCTCCGGCGACCCGCGCCCCCTCCCGTCTGCCGACGCCATCGCCGTCGCGCCGGCCACCTTCAACACGATCAACAAGTGGGCTGCTGGCATCGCTGACACCCTCGCGCTGGGCATCCTCTGCGAGGCGTACGGGATGGGTATTCCGACGGTCGTCCTGCCGTACGTGAACGCGGCCATGGCCGCGCATCCGGCGTACGGCCGGAGCCTGGACCAGCTGCGGGAGATGGGAGTGCTGGTCGGGGCGTACGAGCCGCACCGGCCGAAGGCGGGCGGGGGAGCGGACCGCTTCCGGTGGGAGGAGGCGTTGGAGCTGCTGGAGGGCAAGATCGACTGATCGCGATCCGGCCTACCCTCTCAGCATCGTGGTGGGCGTGTTCCGAATCGGAACAGGTTCGTTGTTCCGAAACGGAACGGCGCGGGTGTTCCGAATCGGAACGCGAGCGCTGTTCCCTCGGGGAACACGGTGGCCGTTCCTTCAGGGAACGCGTTCGGTGTTCCCTGAAGAAACGGGCCCCGCCTCCGTACGGCCAGTACTGGGGAGCGTGCCGTGGAACGTGGAGTGACCGCCTTGTTCAGTAACTGAACGGGACGGCCGTTCAGTTACTGAACGCCCAAGCCCCCGAAGTTAGGCGGTGATGGCGTACGTCAACGACTCGGGCAGCGGCGGTGTGGGAAGCGCCGGCGGTGGAGACGCCGACGCGGATGATTCTCGAACTCGACGTGGATTGCGAACCTGCGGGTCAGGTGGGTTGCTCGCCCGAGTGACTTTCGGTGCGTTCCAGGGCTACAGGGGTAGGGGCGCGATCAGAGATACCGCCTCAGCCAGTCGGGCATGCTCGGCTCGTCAAGTCCCCAGGACTCCTGGAACGATTCGTCCTCCTGCCAGGTGTTCTCATCGCCGTCGAAGAACTTCTGCCGGTGGCACTTGTACTTGACGACGGTGTCGCCTTCGAGCCTGTACTCGTTCCAGTAGTAGTTCTGCTTCCCGTGGCCTTTCCACTCCTGGGTCTTGTAGATCGTCGTCATGAAGTCGGAGTGTAGCCGGGGCGCTGAGGCGGCGTTGCGCCTTGGCTACGGTGTTGGCCGTCCACGGTGCGCCCGTAGCCGTGGCCCGTAACGACGTCGTCCGGCTGCACGAGATCGAGAACGAACGCGATCGACTGCAAGAAGCGCTGAAGGAGCTCCGCGAGGAACTGGCGGCCCGCACGGAAGTAGAAGCACCCCGCTCAAGGCACCGCCCCAGGGGAATGACACGAAACCTGGAACGATCAAGATGACATGGAACGTGGACTCGCAAGGATGCCCAGTTCACAGCGCCGACGTGTGGCACCAGGACGCGGATCGTACAACCCACTTGACGTGCGCCTTCCCCCTCAACTGCGGGGCCTTGACTGAACGCCACCGCCGCTCAGCAACTGAACAGCGGTGTGCCGGTGCTCCGAGGCGGAATAAGGGGCGCGTTCCGCGCCGGAGCGAGGTCGCTGTTCCGACGCGGAACGGTATCCCTGAGAACGAACCGCGACCTGTTCACCAGGTGAACGCCCCGGCCGTTCACTCAGTGAACGTGCGGATGCGCCGCTCGGGGCAGGGACCGTGTCAACGGCTCCTGGGAAGGGAGTCTGGCCGCGTCGGCCTTGGCGCGGGTGAGGCAGGACCAGGCTGAACTCTGCCTGCTGTCCTGTCGTGCGGAGGCTTCTCGACTGCCAGATCTGGAAGGCGCTTCAGGCGCCAGGTGAGGACTTCGGTGAGGTTGGCGGCGGTGTCGAGTTCTCGGTGGCGGGCGGCTTGGGCGAGGAGCGCGACGGGGTCGTGGCCGACGGTGGTGGCCTCGTTGAGGGTGGCGGCGAGGGTGGGCCAGGCGGGTTCGGCGAGGATCTGCTCGGCCAGGTCGGGCAGCGCTTGGCGCACCACGGCGGCCTGCCGCTCCAGGAGCGGCCGGGCGAGGCGCCGGCCCCGGTGATGGATCACGGCCAGTGGCTCGGCGGCTGCGGCCCGGTAGGCGACACGCAGGTGCTCGGCTGCTTGTCGGGCGGCTTCGGCCTGCTGGGTGTGGTTGCGGGTGCGGTGCCAGTGCTGGGTGGCGATGACCGCCAGCAGGAGGGCGTCGAGGACGGTCGCGAGGAGGGCTCCGTCCCTGGGTGGGGGCACGCGCAGGACGGCCTTCACCGCCCGTCGCGTGGCCTGGGCCTGCTGGTGATGAGCGCGGACGCGGGAGCGGCCGGCGCGCTCGAACGCTGTGGCTGCCTGGAGCAGCTGGGACTGGAGGCCGACGGGCGCGACCAGGGGAAGTGCATCGAGTGCTTCGGCGAGGACGGCGATGTGGGCCTGTCCGGCCTCATCCTCGCCGTGGGTGAGGTGGTCGGGGGTCCGGTCGATGGCGATGGAGAGCCGTCGCCAGGCCGGCGTTTCGGTCTGGTTGGCAGGCGACGCCTCCGTGGCCGCGAGGCGTTCGGCGATCTTGGGGTAGGAGAGGTCGGCGGCGAGGGTGGAGCCGGAGAACCAGACCGGCTCGCCTCGGCCGTTGATGTCGTCGCCGAGGGCGACCTTGTAGCCGCGGACGTCCCCGGACGGGAAGTACTGGACGTCGACGAGGGCTCCGGCCCCCTCGACGAGCCGGAAGAACTCCTCGGTGGACGTGGCCGCCGAGACGGCGGTGCGGACGATAGTGCGAAGGTGCTCGCGGGGGATCCGGACGTTCCCCGTACGGCGGGCCTTCTCCTGCTCGGCCCGCGTGGGGCGTTTCGCGGCGGTGCGGTCGCCGCGCGGGACCTGGCGGAGCCCGTACTCCTTCTCGATGGCGACGAGTTCCTTGTCGGCGCGCAGGAAGTCGTTCCAGTTCCGTGGTGGACGGAGGTCTCCTCGGACCTTGGTGGCGACGATGTGGATGTGGTCGTTGGCGTGGCGGACGGCGACCCAGCGGCAGGCGTCGGGGTCGCCGGCCGGTGCGATGCCGGTTGCGTTGAGGGCTCGGCGGGCGATGGTGGCCCACTCGTCGTCGGTCAGGTGGCGGTCTTCGGGGGCGGCGCGGATTGAGCAGTGCCAGACGTGGTTCTTCGGCGCCTTCGGGCCGGCCTGCTTGACCCGTAGGTCGAGGACGTCGGCGAGCTGGGCGAGTGTGGCGGCAGGGTTGCAGCCAGGGTCGGGCACGAAGTCGTCCCACGCGGCGACGAGGTGGGGGTCGGTGTGTTCGTTGGCGCGGCCGGGCCCGTAGAGGTAGTTGAGGACGCCCCGTGTTTTGTGGCCGGGCTTGACGATGTTCGCGATCAATCAGGCCGCCCAACGGTTCGTGGCGGCCACATGGGCGGCGGCATCGACCGCCGAGACCGTCTCCTGGACCAGGGTCAGGAGACGGCCGGCCTCGGCGAGCACGGCGGCGTCCACCGGGTGCGCCTCGTCACCGGAGTTGAGGCGCTTGGCGATCTGGTTCACGTTCCGGCCGATCCTGGCGACCTGCTTGCGCAGGGCCGCGTACTCGTCGATCAGGTCGTCGATGGCGGTGCGCTGCTCGGGCAGGGCGAGGTCGCCGTTCAGGTGGGCCATGACGATGGCCCCAACGAGATGCGCCCCGGCCAGGCTGAGGCGGCGGGCCTCGGCGAGGATCGCCTGCTTCTCTTCGACGCTGTAGCGCACGTCCACACGCTCCCGACGCTGCACTTCCTGGCGGGCACGGCGGCGGGCGACTCGGCGCAGCGCGGCCTCGTCCGCCGCACGCACACCCCCTGCCCCCGGTGCGCCCTCGCGCCGGGGACCTGCCTCCGCCACCCCCGGGGCGGAGGCTTCCGCGTTGGACCGGCCCTTGGACGGTCCAACGCCATACCTTGCTCCGCCCGGGGCAGGGGTCGTCACCTCCTGCCGCGTGGAGGGAAGTTCGTGGTGCGGGTTGTGCATGTCTGGTCTCCGTTTCTCTCGTCGTTGTGTGGATGATCGGTGAGGGCATGCACGCGGTGGCGAAGCGCAGCTGAGTCGGAGATCCGCGGGGTCCGTCGTCGGCTGCGCAGGACGCCGTGCTCGGTCCCCGTTCCTGAGCCCTTGGTCCCTGGTCCCCACCGCGGTCCCCGGTCCCCTGGGGACCGGTCCCCACGAGGCTTCGGTGCCCGGTGGTCGGTCCCGCATCGGGGACCGCCTCGTAGCGGGGACGGTCCCCCCTTACTCGGCCCCAGGACCGATGCTCCTGCCTCGGCGGTACCTCGCTCTGTTGGGGACCGATCGGGGACCGAGCAGGACGGTCCCGGCGTGCGAACTCCCCAGGGACCGCCTCTGCACGCCGCAGGGGACGGACGCGGGGACCGTCCTCGCGGTGCCCTGAGCAGCGGTTTCGTGCCTGTGGCGGCGGGTTGCGCCCCGTTCCTTCCGGCCTCATCGGTCCCCTGGCGCAGATCCTTGCGGTCCCCGGTCCCGCTTTTGCCGCGACCTCTGGCTGGGGATCGGTCCCCACGAGCGTCGGGGACCGGTCCCCGGTATTCGGCGGGGACCGACGGGTCGTCAGGGGGACGGTCCCCAGGGCGGGGGACGGTCCCCGCTTCCGGCGGGTTCGGTCCCGCGTACGGTCCCCGCTGGACCTGTCGGGATCCCCGCAGGCCGGGGACTAACGCGGTGTTCCGGAGCCCCGGGAGGGAGGTCAGGCCGCGGGGCGGCGTCTGCGGTCGGGGCCGTCGAGGATGACGCGCTCGGTCATCTCGGCGAGGCGGGAGGCGACGCGGTCTCCGAGAGCGGTGCGTAGGTCGGCGGTGGGGAGGTTGGTGGTGATCAGGGTGGGGCGCAGGTGCTCGTACCGGTGGTTGATCAGCCGGTAGGTGAGCTCCTCGGTCCACTCGCTGGTCTTGGCCGCTCCGAGGTCGTCCAGGAGCAGCAGCGGGCACTTGGCCAGGGCTTGCAGCTCGCGCTCGCTGTCGAAGCCGAAGCGTGGACGCAGGCGAGCGTACAGGTCGGCGGCGGTGACGGCCTCCCAGCGCAGGCGGACCCCGGCGGCGAGGAGGGCGCGGATGGCGCCGTACGCCTGGTGGGTCTTGCCGGTGCCGGTGGGGCCGGCGATCAGCAGGGAGGCGCCCTCCGAGATGCCCGGTACGCCTGCCGGTCCGGGGCGGCCGGCGCGGGCGATCTCGTCCACCCAGGCGGTGACGTGGGGGTGGTCGGTCAGGGCGTGCCGGTAGCGGGCGGGGATGCGGGCGTCGGCCAGCTCCAGTGCGGTGACGGGCTCCGGCGACGGCTCGTGCGTGGTGGCGTCGGGGCCGATACCCCGCTGGGTGAGGATGGAGCTGAGGCGGTCGGTGATCCGGCCGACCTGGTGCGGGTCCCGGGTGAGGGTGGCGGTCACAGGTCACCCCCGTAGGCGGCGTTGACGTCAGCGGGGTTGGTCCACGGCCGGTGGGTGGAGGCGGGCGCGGGCGTGGGGGCGTTCATGGCCTCGTGGACGAGGCTGGGCAGGGTGCTCGGGTGCAGGCCCTTGGCCCGGTGGCGGGCGAGGCCCGCCCGTACGTGGACGGGGTCGATGCCCTCGTCGAGGAGCTTGCGCACCTGCCCGCCGAGCTGGCCGAGGACGTCCCGGGGCGGTCGGTGCGTGCACGCGGCGGCGTACTCGCCGATGAGGTCCTTGGCCGAGACCGTCTGCGGTGCGGGGGCGCTCGCGCCCCCCAACGGGGTAGTTCCTAGATCCCTGTTCCTAGGTCCTAGATCCGGACCGTGAGGGCTCACTGCGGGCTCCGTGAGCCCTCCCCGCGTCTGCGATGACGGCTCATGGGGTCCATCCTGACCTGCGGATTCGTCGTTCACGGATATCTCCGTGAGTCCTCCCGGCCGAGTCAGGGAGGGCTCCGTGACCGCTCCGGGCACCTGCGGTGAGGGCTCACGCGGAACGCCGAGGTCGTGGTGCGGGCACGGGGGATTGCGGACGCCGCTGGGGCGGTTGATCTTCTGGTGCTTGGCGAAGGTCACGATGTGCAGGTACCGCTTGCCGTCGTCACCCTCGTAGCGGCAGATCAGCCTGGCTCCGTCGAGCTGTGTGAGGTCGTCTTCGACCTCCACCGGCCCGTGCTCGCGGCGCAGCGACCACAGCAGGCCGGCGATGACGGCGGCCTGATCGCGGAGGCGGCCCTGGTCGTCGGCCTGGGTGAGCAGCCCGAAGAAGGTCCGCTCGGCGGACAGCGACACGGACGCGAGGGACTCCGACGCGAACGCCTCGGGCTTGATGGTGCGGATACGGGCGATGTCGATCGACCACCATTCGAAATCGGGAAGGGGGCAGGGAATCCGGCGGCGCCGGGGTGCGTGGACAACACAGCCACACCCGGTGCGTGAAAGTCCAGACTTGGTTCTGGAACCCTTCACAAGTCGTCTCGCCCGTGGCCCGGTGACCGTAGGCCAGAAATCCCGGTTGACGAAACCATCGCCGGAAATCGCCGTGTGATCCGCATCGCTCACGGCAGACAGGAATGCCCTTCCGAAAGGGCCGGCGCGCAAGCTACAACACCACCCATGCCGCCACGCCCCCTCGGAATCGGACCCGCCGGACAAGCCGCCGCCCACGCCATCGAACGCACCCGCACCACCTGCGGCTACTCCCAGCGCCAGCTCGCCGCCCGAGTCACCGCCCTCGGCCGGCCCATGACGTTCACCGCGCTCTCCCGCATCGAACGCACGGTCAGGCGCTGCGACATCGACGACCTCGTCGCCATCGCCACGGCCCTCGGGGTCGCCCCGCAGGCCCTCCTCGCCGGCCTTCGCACGCACCCGGAGCCGGTCGGCGCGGGCGCAACATAGCCGACGATCGCCGGTTAGCCTAACCGGGAATTCTGCGGATGATTGTGGGTCCCGGAACGCCCGTCGTGCCGGTCCCTGCCAGAGCTATGTCCATTCCCGAAAAGAGAAACCTTGCGTCGACCCCCGATATCCGCCACCCGCCGTTCCGAAGAAAAACTCACCGTCGACGAGCTCTGCGAAGAGCTCCGGATTTCTCGGTCGACCTTCTACGAATGGCGCCAGAAGGGACGCGCGCCCCAGTGCGTGAAACTCCCGAACGGCAGCCTGCGCGTTCGCCGCAGCGACCTGGAGAACTGGCTCTCCGACTGCGAGGCCGCCGCGTGACCAACCGGTCCTACAGGGTCCGCTTCTACAAGACGGAGGTCTACGAGGGGAAGCGCGGCACCACCTACACCGTTCGCTGGTCGGTCGACGGCCGGCGGCACGGCGAGACGTTCAAGAAGAGCGCGCTCGCCGAATCCTTCCGCGCCACCCTGCTCGTCGCCACCAACAACGGCGAGCCCTTCGACCGGGACACAGGCCGCCCGGCCTCTCACGCTGCCCCGTCCACCGAGATCACCTGGTACGACTTCGCCCTCCAGTACGTCGACATGAAGTGGTCCCGTATCTCGGCGAACAACCGCATCAGCACCGCCAAGGCCCTGACCAAGGCCACGCTCGCACTCCTCCGGGCCGAACCCGTCCGGTACGAGGGGGTCGACGTCCGCAAGGCGCTGCGCGAGTACGCCTTCAACAAGAACCGTCGCGAGGAAGCCCCGTCCGAGTACCGGGCGATCCTGGCCTGGATCCGGCGCAACTCGCTCCCGATGAGCGCCTGGGAGGACACCAAACACGTCGACGCCGTCCTCCATGCCCTCGACACCGTCCTCGACGGCACGCCGGCCGCCGCCAGCTCCGCCAAGCGCTACCGCCGCATCCTCAACGTGGCCCTGCGCCACGCAGTCCGCCAGAACGTCCTCCGAGCCAACCCCATGCCCAAGGGGAAGGAGGACAACACCGCCCCGAAGACCTCCGGCGCCGTCGACAAGCGATCCCTCCTCAACCCCCATCAGGTGGCCGCCCTGCTCGCTTGGATCGCCGCCCGCCCTCGCACCGGCCACCGGCTCACCGTGTTCTTCGCGACCCTGTACTACGCCGGCCTCCGCCCCGAGGAAGCGGTCGCCCTGCGGGTCGAGGACGCCGTCCTGCCCGTGACCGGCTGGGGCGAGCTCCGTGTCCACACGGCCGAGCCCGAGGTCGGCAGCCAGTGGACCGACGACGGCGAGGTCCACGAGACCCGTAACCTCAAGGGCCGCGCATCCGGAGACACCCGCACCGTCCCCGTCCACCCCGACTTGGTCGCGAGCCTCCGGGACCTGACTGCACGCGAGCAGCTCAAGCCCGGCGACCTGCTCTTCCCCGGAGAGAAGGGTGGTCTCCTGGCCGGCTCCGTCTACCGACGGATCTGGGCCAAGGCCCGCAAGGCCGTCCTGCCCGAACACGAGTTCAAGTCGCCTGTCGGGAAGCGCGTGTACGACCTCCGGCACACCTGTCTCACGACCTGGCTCAACAACGGCATCCCGCCCGCCCAGGTCGCCGACTGGGCCGGCAACAGCGTCCCCGTCCTGCTCTCCACCTATGCCCGCTGCATCACCGGGCAGATCGCCGAACTCCAGCAACGCATCGAAGGCCCCCAGGCACTGCCCGGTCCGCGGCTGCCTTCGGGCATCGGTCTTACCCGTGCCGCAGCCTCTTCGGCGAAAGGTGCTCGGGCAAGGTGACTTCTCGACGCGATGCTTATCGCGTGGTGCCGACGGAGCCGCGCCTTGAAGACTGTTCTGTGCGATGTGCCGTCGTGTGACGCGGCCGATGCACTTCAACCAGCTGGAAGGGTGCCCGTTGACCTTGCAGCTGGCTGCGGGGAGGCTCTGTCAGAGGCGGCTGGCACCATGCCTCGCATGGATCTCGCACACCCGCTCGATGGCCTGGACGCTTTGCCCTGGGCCTCCTCCTCCCACGCGTACGGCAGCGCGGAGGACGTTCCTGACCTGCTTCGGGCCCTGACAGGTACGGACGCCGCTGCGGCGGCCGAAGCATTGTCGGAGCTGTACGGGAGCGTGCTGCACCAGGGGACGGTCTACGCGGCCAGCGCGGAAGCGGTGCCGTTCCTCGCCAGGATCGCGGCGGCCGGCCACCGTACGGCTGACGTCCTCGGGTTGCTCGGTGGCATGGCCGAGAGCGAGGACGAGTACGGCGTGGCACCGGGTGGTGTTCGGGCGGCCGTGGCCGCGCAGCTGGAGCTGCTTCTGCCGTTGCTGGCCGATGCCGAGCCGGACGTACGCCGGACCGCCGCCTGGTCGGTTTCGCACACCCGCGCCGGCAGAACCGTCCTGCCCGCGCTGGGGACCCGCTGGGCGGAGGAGACCGAACCCGCCGTCCGGGCCGAGGTCCTGGCCGGGATCGCTCGGCTCGACCCGCAGCGTGGAGCGGCTGAGGCGGTTTCCGTCCTGGACCCGTCCCAGCCTGCTGTCGTGCGGCTGGCCGCCCTCTTCGCCTGCCTCGATGCGGATGCTTCGTGGACTGATTCCCTGCACGCGACGATGCTGTCGCTCCTGCCTGCCGGCTCCTTGCGTTCCGACTTCGACCTCGAACGCGGCGAGCCGCTGGCCGCCGTCGTCGAGGCCCTCCTGGGCCGGGATCGTGGGCCGGAGCGGGAGGCGGCGTTCGCCCTGGTCGACGCGGCCCTGCGCGACAGCCGGGCCGAGGTCCGGGCCGAAGGCGCCTGGGCGGCCGACCGCGCCTGCATGCTCTCGCGCAGTGCCCCGCAGCAGTTGGTGGAGAGCCTGCGTGCGGCGGTTGTCGACGACAAGGCAGTGGTGGACATGGCGTCTCTCTTGGGGCGGCTGGCCAACGCTGCCGAACTCGCTGCGGACGTGCTCGCCCCTCTCGCGGGACGGAACCTGGACCGGGAGGACGATCACGCCGACCGTGCGCTGGCCGCGCTCGTGCTCGTCGCACCCGAGCAGGCTGCCCCGCTCCTCGCCGCCGGCCTCGGGCGCCGCCCGCGTGCCCTCGACGCGGCGACCGGACTGTGGGACGCGGAAAGCGCGGCCTTCCCGTTCGACAGGGAACTCCTCGATGCCGTTCGCTCCCGCCTCTCCCGGCCCGTGGCACTCAGCGGCAACGAACCATGGCAGCTGACCGGCCTGTTGGCCGGGTGGGGCGCCGAGGCGGCGGCTGCGCTGCCCGAGCTGTGTGCAGCGGTTCCGCACCTTCCCGGCCAAGCTTCACGTGCCCTTGTCTCCGTCGCGGCCGACTGCGCTCCGTCGGATCGCGACATGGCCGTCGCCGCGCTTCGTGCGGCAGCCCAACGGGACGTCCTCCCGGCGGCGAAGGCCCTGTACGACCTCACGGACGATCCCGCGTCGCTGCTGCGGTGCCTCGAACAGGAACTCGGCCGTGGTGGCTGGGACCTGCGCGATGCCGCCAGGACCGCTGCCGTACTCGGTTCCCGAGGAGCGGCTCTGGCGCCACTCCTGCGTGGGGCGCTCAGTGACCCGGACAAGGACACCACGCCCGCGCTGGACACGGACACGGCCCTCGCCGAAGCCCTGTGGCGTGTCACGGGGGACCCGGAACCTGTCGTCGCTGTCCTTGCGTCGGTCTTCGACCGCGCCGCGCAGAGCCAGTGGACCCGCTGGTCGGTGGCGCGGGCCGCCCGGGCGACCGCGCTCCTCGGCCCTGCCGGTCGTCCGCTCACCGCCAGGTTGGAGGCGGCCCTCGACGATCTGGTGCAGGCACCGGCCGTGGTTCTGGCCCTCGTAGCCGTGGCGGACCCTGCGGCTCTGGACCACGCCGCGCTCGCCTCGGCAGCCCTGGCGTCCGCCGAGCGGGACGCTGATCCGGTGGGGGCCTGCGACGCCCTGGAAGCCCTCGGAAGCGCCGCCCTGAACGACGACCACCTGCGCCGGCTCGCAGCTCTCGCCGACGGCGACGCCCGGGTGATCCGCTCAGGAGTCGAGGACCGCATCATCCGCCAGGATGAAGCCTTCCGGGACCGCGCCCGGGCGCTCCTCACCATGTTCGGGGATACCGCGGTGTCCTGAGCGGACGACCACGAGCGTTGTGCAGGCGGCTCAGGACGTTCTCCTGTCCCCCGGCCTACTCGGGTTCCGGCATGCGCACGGGCATGACGCCGAGTACGAGGTTCTCCATGGCTTCGGGCATACGGCCGAAGCGGGCCAGCCAGTTGGCGACGACGTAAAGTTCACCGGCCTCGTCCAGACCGAGGAACGCGTGACCGCGGTCGAGTTCGCCGACCGGGAAGAGGTGGTGGCCGATCTCCTCGCCCCACTCACCGAAGCGGTCGGCCTCGCCCAGTGCCAGGAGTGGGTCCAGTTCGAAGGGTTCCCGGGCACGCGTGATGCCGGCACCACCGTCCCCGACGACCAGTCCGCCGAACTCGCGCAGGAAATCCTTGGCAGCGGCATGAGAGCGGAAGCCGTCCTGCTCCAATTGCTGTTTCCAGCCCGTCGTATCGACAGCCCGTCCGGGATGCCAGCCCGCCTCCCGCAGGACTCGCGCCACCTCGGACGACCATGCGTGCGGCTTCTCCGGCCTCACAGCGCCATCGGTGCGCACCAGGCCCGCTGCGAACACGGCGGCCTCTGCCGGATCGGGCGCCACCAGCCGGACGACGTCTCCCCGTCTGTCGTGACCCACGACCTCGTACCCGTCGGGGCGGGCGAACATCGCCGGAATCGGGGCATGTCCCCACTCCTCCCATCTGTTCTCCGTGGACACGCTCAGCTGCTCCATTGACACCCAGGGGTACATCGCGCCGAGCGTGGCGTTGCGGCTGGCCGCCTCGATCAGGCATCCCAGGGACGGCGGACCCTGCTGGTCGTCAGTGGACCGAGGACGGTACGTCTCCAGCAGCCTCGACCAGGCTGCTGCGTGACCGAGCCACGCGGGGGTGGAATCCATGCACCGACCCTGACGGTGCCGATTGTCTCCGTCAACGGACGGGCCCGTGGCACCGGCATCAGCCGTGCGACGATCTCGGCGTGAACGCCCCAGAAAACCTCTCCGCCGCCGAGCGCGCATTCATGCTCAACGCCTTTGAGATCGACATCCTCCCGGGCGTCCGAGGCGATCTGGACGAACCCCTCGCATCGGCGCCGCCTGGAGAGCTGGTCCCCATCCTCCTTCCCCTGATCGACAGGGGGTGGATCGACGTGTGTCGAGTCATCCCCTGGACGCCTCCGAGCGGGGGAGCTGGCTTCCAGCCCGGTCCGCCCCTCGCCCGCGAGGAACTGCTGAACGCCCTGGCCGACGCGGACAACTGGGAGTACCCGGAAAGTGGTGACTGGATCGGCTGCGTGACGCTCACGCACACACCGAAGGGCCGTCTCATCTCCTGGTGAGCGGCTTCCCTTCTTCGGCGGCTCGGGAAGCCTGTCTCACCTCCATGGGAATTCTTCGCGGGGGTGGCAGGTAGCGTGCTGGATGATGGGACGGTGCAGCTCCCCTACGTCTACCGCGTCACCAAGTACGACCCCGCCGACCGTGACGAACACGGGCATTACACCGGCAGCGAGGACACCGTCAGCGATCACGGCGAGGTCGAGGCGTCTTATCTTCAGGCGGTCGCGGCCTTCGCCGAAGACACCGGCGTCGATCACCTGGCCGTACGTGAACCGCAGGTCCCGTCCTTCGCGCACTTTGGTTCGGAGCCTCCGGTGGACGGCTTCGGGTTGGCCGGGCTCTTCCCTGCCGGACCGACCGGTTTTCACGATGGGGCAGAGGTACCGCTCGACATCGCTCTGGAGCTGGTGCGCGCCATGTTGCGTGACAACGGCGCCTGGTGCCGGCTGGAGACAGAAGGCGCGTTCGCGGTCCATGTGGGATGGGACCAGTACCTCTACATCGGCAGTAGCCAGCCTTGCGGGGAGGCGCTGGCCCGAACCCGCGCGCTGGGGCTGTTCCCGGAACGCCTGGACTCCTCTCCGTACGAGATGGACATGGATGGCGCAGATGTCCAGCGGCCCGGCGACGACGAGTTCTGGGCCGGTCTGCGCTGGGCAGTCGCCGCATGCCGCGCCGGGCTCCTGGAAGAGGCGTACGTCGAAGGCGCCTCGCGATGGCACCGCCTCACGCGAGACTCCATCGACACGGTTCGCGCTGGGATCGCTCCCCGCGCCCGGCTGGCCGTGTGGCCGGACCTGTCCTCCGACGTCGACGCAGTCATCGGTGCCCTCCCCGCCGAGGGCCTTGTCGAGTGTGTCTGGCAGGACAAGGGCGGCCGGATCCACAGCGCTGTCGCTGACGAGGATGAGTTCGCGGAGTTGGCCGCCCGGCTGTCCGATGCCGAGGCTGCAGCGCTCCTGTCCGTGTATGCCGATGAATGTGCGCCTCTGTTCACCGCTGTCATGCCTGACGACGACGGAGTGGTACGGGCCCGCTGGCAGACAGAGCCGACGCCGAGCGACCGGAACTGGGCCTTCCTCAAGACCCTTCACCGAGGCGAGATCGTCACCGGCACGGTGACCCGCATCGCCGACTTCGGCGTCACCTTCGTGGACATCGGCGGCTTCGAAGCGATGATCAATATCCCCGAGCTGTCATGGCGCCCCTTCGACCACCCATCCGACATCGTCTCCGTCGGCCAGGAGATCAACGCCGAAATTCTCGACGTCGATCCCATCCGCGAACGCGTATCACTGTCCCTCAAGGCCCTGCACGACGATCCGATGCCGCTGCTGGCCGTGCAGATCGGCCAGACCCTCGTCGGCCGCGTCACCAAACTCATACCGTTCGGCGTCTTCGTACGCATTGAAGAGGTGGAGAACGGTTTCGAGGGGCTGGTACACAACTCCGAACTGGCCGACGAGCACCTGGAAAACCCTCAGCTCGGCATCCAGGTGGGTGACGCACTACTGGTCAAGATCCTTGACATCGACACGGTCCGGCGTCGAATCACCCTCTCGCACCGGCAAGCTATTTCAGGGCTCTAGCCCCAGGCCGTCTGACGATCAAGGCGACGGGACGAAAGTCGCCGACTGGTCAAGCAGGAAGGGGAAGCCGGACCCGGCAGGCTCCCAGCCCTGCGCCAGTGCCTCTTTAATACTGGCGGCAACATGATCCGGCCTGACGGGCTCCGCTTCAACGCCCAGCCAGTTACTGGGGTGCGGCTGGCCCGTGGTGACAACCAACGTCCTGCCCGGGCGGTCGTCGTCGGCGAGTTCGACGGCGTAGGCCAAAGGCGTCCAGCACAGTCCCTGCGTGTAGGACGGCTTCCGGCGGATCCGCCAGCGGTAGGCGGCCCCGTCGACGGTGATCCGCCGAGAACCCTTCTTGTTCAGCGCCATCAGGCCCCCTCTCCTGCTCTCGGACTGTAACGCCCTGCCATCGGCCTGCCCCCGTAGATTCCTGGAGGAGGTGCCGCCGCTCCTCCGTGATACCGATCCGCGGCCCGGCCGACTCGGCTGGCAGGCGTGGGCCGAGCCTGTCGTCGGGGATCCGTACCTGTGGTGCGCCAGCTTCAGCGCCAGCGTGCCGCACGACTTGGTTGCGATCTTCGCTTCTTCGGTCGTCTCGCCCCACCCCGTGCCCCGCTCCACCCTGTCGGCCGGTGCGGAGGGGTGGCTCACCGTCGTCCGGCCGGGGGGGGTGATCGCCACAGGAGAGCCCGCCGGTCGGAC
The DNA here is from genome assembly GCF_055602235.1 of Streptomyces sp. NPDC037410. Taxonomy (NCBI): domain Bacteria; kingdom Bacillati; phylum Actinomycetota; class Actinomycetes; order Kitasatosporales; family Streptomycetaceae; genus Streptomyces; species Streptomyces sp. NPDC037410. The sequence continues at coordinate 282,109 of NZ_JBVJWR010000007.1, forward strand.
TGAGGCGTGGCTGCGGGTCGGCCCAAACTTCGGGAAGTTTTCGGGAAAACCAGCCGCCAGAGGCTGCCTCTGACCGGTTTCAGCCGGACGGATTCAGCCATCCGACGCTCCCTCTTCGGCACCCCCGCCCCCGGCTGAAAACATCCCCTGACCAGCAAAAAGGACCCTCCCGAAGGAGGGTCCCGGTGCTGCGCCCCCGGCAGGACTCGAACCTGCGGCCAAGTGCTTAGAAGGCACCTGCTCTATCCACTGAGCTACGGGGGCCGGGTGGTGGCCGTGTGGCCAGGAGCCCCTGGTGGGTGGGGTGTGCCTGCCGGGACAAGGATAGGGCTCCGATCGCCTTGGCCCGGTTGCTTCACCTGCGTGGCACGATGTGGAGGTTCGGTGAAGCGAACCGATAATCGCAGGCAGGTGCGATTCGCGCAGCGCTTTTCGCGCCGCTCGGGGCGGGTGTTGTGCACTCGTTATGCCCGACCTTCCGGCCACCACCCTTCTCTTCGGCGCGCAGGGCCGCAATACGCTTCAAAAACACTCATAAATTGGGCATTCTTCGCATGTGGTGACCTTGTACGAACGGCCTCAGCTGATCGACGCACTCTCCGCCCTGCGCGACCGAGTCGCCGCCGTGCGTCTCCCACTGCCCCTCCCCGACACACCCCGCGCCCGCCAGACCCGGGCCGAGTTGCTCGCCCAGCTCGACGACTACCTGGTGCCCCGCCTGAAAGATCCCGACGCCCCGCTCCTCGCCGTCGTCGGCGGGTCCACCGGGGCCGGGAAGTCCACCCTCGTCAACTCCCTTGTCGGGCGCCGCGTCAGCGAGGCCGGGGTGCTCCGGCCGACGACCCGGACGCCCGTGCTCGTCTGCCACCCCGAGGACCACCACTGGTTCGCCGGGATGCGCGTCCTCCCGCAGCTGACCCGCGTCTGGCTGCCCCAGGCCGACGAGGACCATCCCGTCGACGAGCCCGCCCCCGAGGAGAACGCGCTGCGCGTCGAGACGGCCGCCTCGCTGCCCCGCGGGCTCGCCCTCCTCGACGCCCCCGACATCGACTCCCTCGTCGTCGAGAACCGGCTCCTGGCCGCCGAGTTGATGTGCGCCGCCGACATCTGGGTCATGGTCACCACCGCCTCGCGGTACGCCGACGCCGTGCCCTGGCACCTGCTCCGTACCGCGAAGGAGTACGACGCCACCCTCGTCACCGTCCTCGACCGCGTCCCCCACCAGGTCATCGGCGAGGTCTCCCGGCAGTACGAGGCCCTGCTCGACAAGGCCGGCCTCGCGGACGTACCCCGGTTCACCATCCCCGAACTGCCCGAGTCCGCCGGCGGCGGCAGCGGGCTGCTGCCCGAGAGCGCCGTCGCCGCGCTCCGCGCCTGGTTCGCCCACCGCGCCCAGGACCCGGCCGCCCGCCAGCAGGCCGCCGACCGTACCGCCGCCGGGGTCATCGACTCCCTCGACGCACGGCTGCCCGAGCTGGCCGGCGCGGTCGCCGCCCAGTACGCCGCCGCCGTCCGCCTCGGCGGCGTCGTCGAGGCCGCGTACGGCGAGCAGGGCCGCCGCGTACGCAAGGAGCTCGGCCGCGGCGCCGTCCTCGCCGGGGACGCCCGCACCCGCTGGCGCGGCTACCCCCGCGACAGCACCGCCGAGGAGCTCCTCGATGCCCTCGCCGAGTCCCTCGCCGCCCTCCTGCACTGCGCGGTCGCCGCCGCCGAGGAACGCGTCCGGGACACCTGGCGCCGCGAACCCGCCTCCGAGGTCCTCGGCCCGCCGCGGACCGGCGGCGACCGGGAGGCGGCCGAGCGGACCGGTGTGGAGGTACGCCGCTGGCGCCGCGTCCTCGAGGAGCTGGCCGAGGAGGAGGTACGGGGTGTCGACCGCCCCTCCGGGTCCCGAGCCACCGGGTCCCGTGGCGCCGTCCCCGAGCCCGACACCGTCGCCGCGCTCCTCGCCGCCTCCCTCCTCGGCGGCCGCCGCGCCCGCGCCGCCGGCGAACGCCTCGCCGAACTCCTCGGCGCCCAGGCCGCCCTGCGGCTGCGCGACAAGGGCGGCGAACTCGTCCTCTCGTACGTCGACCGCGTCCTGCACGCCGAGCGCGACCGCCGCCTCGCCCCCCTCGACGCGCTCGACGTGACCCCCGAGCCGCAGGCGGAGCTGATCGCCGCGCTCTCCGTACTCAAGAAGGAGAAGTGACGTGGTGGACGACGAGCGGGAGCGCGGCCGCGAGCGCTGGGACGACGGGCTGATCGCGCGACGCGCCGCCGACAAGGCCGGGCGTTCATCCGATCTCACAGCCGATCTCACAGCCGGTCACGGAGCCGATCACCGAGCCGATCACGGTGTCGAAGGCAGGAGCGAAGGCGGAGCTGTGGAGGGGACGGCCGACGAGGACTTCTCCCCGCCCGCCCTCGGCGGCAGCTACGGCGGGCCCCTGCGCAGCCGTCTCGACGCCCTCCACGAGCTCGTCGGGCTCTCCCGTACCCGGGTGGAGAGCGAGGCCCTCGCCGAGGCCGGGCGGGTCCTCGACGAGGCCGCCGCCCGTCAGCGGCTCTCCTCCCGGCACACCGTGATCGCCCTCGCCGGAGCCACCGGAAGCGGGAAGTCCACGCTCTTCAACGCCCTCGCCGGCGTCCCCGTCTCCGAGACCGGGCTGCGCCGCCCCACCACCAGCGCGCCCATCGCGCTCAGCTGGTCCGAGGGCGCCGCCGGGCTCCTCGACCGGCTCGCGGTCCCCAGCAGGCTGCGCCGCCGCCCCCTCGCGGGCGGCGCCGCCGACACCGGGCTCCAGGGCCTCGTCCTCGTCGACCTGCCCGACCACGACTCGGCCGTCACCGCCCACCGCGACCAGGTCGACCGGGTCCTCGGCCTCGTCGACGCCGTGATCTGGGTCGTCGACCCCGAGAAGTACGCCGACGCCGCCCTCCACGAGCGCTACCTGCGGCCGCTCGCCGGGCACGCCGAGGTCACCTTCGTCGTCCTCAACCAGATCGACCGGCTCGGCACCGAGGCCGCCGACCTCGTCCTCGACGACCTGCGCCGCCTCCTCGACGAGGACGGCGTGGCGCTCGGCGAGCACGGGGAGCCGGGGGCCACGGTCCTCGCGCTCTCCGCGCTGACCGGCGAGGGCGTGCCCGAACTGCGCGAGCTCATCGCCCGGTTCGTCCAGGAACGCACCGCCCCCGAGCGCCGCCTCGCCGCCGACGTCGACTCCGCCGCGGCCCGGCTGCGCCAGGCGTACGTCGCCGACGGACGACCCGGCCTCGACGAACGGGCCCGTGACGCCTTCACGGACCGGCTCGCCGCCGCCGTCGGCGCCCAGGCCGCGGGCGAGGCCGCCGAGCGGGTCTGGCGCCGCGGCGCCATCCGCGCCTGCGGCACCCCCTGGCTGCGGCTCTACCGCTGGTACGAGCGGATGCGCGCGCACGGCTCCGCCGACCCGCACCTCGCCGCCCCCGCCGAGGACGAGCTGACGGCCCGCCAGCGCGTCGAGCAGGCCGTGCGGATCGTCGCCGACGACGCCTCGCGCGGGCTCCCGGCACCCTGGGCGCAGGCGGTGCGCGAGGCCGCGGCGCGCGGGGCCGACGGGCTGCCGGAGGCCCTCGACGAGCTGACGGTCTCCCTCGGGGACCCGGCGGCCCGGCCGCCCCGGCCCGCCTGGTGGCCCGCGGCCGTCCTGGCCCAGGCGGCGATGACGCTCCTGCAGATCTTCGGCGCGCTCTGGCTGGTGGGGCAGATCGTCGGCGTCGTCCAGCCGGGCCTGCTGCCGCCGGTCCTCGTGATGCTCGGCGGGATCATCGGCGGCCCGCTCGTCGAATGGGCCTGCGAGGGCGCCGTGAAGGGCCCGGCCCGGCGGTACGGGCAGGAGGCCGAGCGCCGCCTGCGGGAGGCGGCCGCCGCCTGCGGCCGGGCCCGGGTCCTCGACCCGGTGGCGGCGGAGCTGATGCGCTACCGGGAGGTCCGCGAGCAGTACGCCACGGTCGTGGGCTCACGCCCGTCGGCGGCCGCCCGGATCGTGGGCGGCAGCCGCTCCCGTACGAACCGGCTGGGCGCGACGCGGGCGGGGTCTCGGGGAAGGTAGCGGGGAAGGGGGAGGGGAAGGGGGAGGGGGAGGGGAAGGGGGCGGTATCACCCTTCCGGGTGGGGGAGTTGTCCACAGGTGCGGGGCGGTCCACAGGCCCGAGCGGGATGCGCCCCGTCGCCCCAGCATGGTTCCCACGGGGTGTCCACGCAGCAGGACACCGGGAGAGTGGGGGCGGAACCATGAACGACACGACCGTGACGCTCGTCGGGAACGTGGCGACGGCGGTGGAGTACCGGGACACGGTGACCGGCGGGGTGGCCCGCTTCCGGTTCGCGGTGACCGCGCGCCGCTGGGACCGGGAGCGGGGGCTCTGGACCGACGGGAACACCAGCTTCTACACGGTGTCGGCCTGGCGCTCGCTCGGCGCCAACCTCGCGGCCTCGGTCTCCGTCGGCGAACCCCTTGTGGTGCACGGCCGCCTGAAGGTCCGTGAGGAGGAGCGGGACGGGCAGCGCAAGACCTTCGTGGACGTGGACGCCGTGGCCGTGGGGCACGACCTGAGCCGGGGGACGGCCGCCTTCCGGCGCGCCCCACGGGCGGAGCCCAGGCTCCAGCCCGAGAGCCGGTCCGGTCCCGGGTCCGGTCCCGGGTCCGAGCCCGGGACGCAGCCGGAGCAGGACCCGTGGGCGGTGACGGCGGAGGAGGCGACGGCGGTGAAACCCCAGCTGGTAACCGCTTCCTGACCTTGCGTGGTGGTGATTTGTCGACCAACTCGCCTGGGTGGTAACGATTCCGAGTCGGAATGGTTATCTGACCGCACGACAGGGCACAGGGGGCTTTTACGTCCCTAGGATTCCCGAATACTCATGCGGCACATGAGCCCATCGAGTCTGTGAGTTCTGCTGGCGTGCGCTCCCCCCACGCGAATCGACCAAGTTCGCGGAGCGGCGCGCCCGGAGGGGAATCCGATGTTTTCAGTTCGTGGGCGTGGCATTGCCCGCCTGGCAGCCACGATCCTGGTGTCCGGCCTCGTCGCGACCGGTGCGATAGCGACCGCCGGTCCGGCCCTGGCCGATGAAGGTGCCCCGGGTGCCGGCGGTGTCACGGCGAAGTTCGGCGGTTTCACGGAGGACAAGGGCTCCGTCGAGATCACCGAGAAGAACGGCACCAAGTGGTCCGTCGGTGGCGGTCTGTTCAAGATGGAGGTCGACGGCGGGGGCACGCTCTTCACCTACTGCATCGACCTCCGCACCGGGGCGAAGCGCGACTTCGACTACAAGGAAGTCGGCTGGGACGAGTCCTCCCTGCACAACAACGGCAACGCGGGCAAGATCCTCTGGATCCTGGAGAACTCCTACCCGAAGCTGTCCGCCGAGACCCTCGGCGGCAAGGTGGGCGCCGACCTCTCCAAGGGCGAGGCCGCCGCCGGCACCCAGGCCGCGATCTGGACCCTCTCCGACAACGTCGTCGCGACGCCGAAGGACGAGGACGCCGAGAAGCTGAAGGAGTACCTCCTGGAGAAGGCGGTCGAGCTCGACGAGCCGACGGCCTCCCTGAGCCTCTCCCCGGCCACCGTGGCGGGCAAGGCCGGCGAGAAGCTCGGCCCGATCACCGTCACCACCAACGCCACCGCCAAGCTCGCGACCGCCGCGGGCGCTCCCGCCGGCGTCCAGATCGTCGGCAAGGACGGCAAGCCGGTCACCGAGGCCAAGAACGGTGACCAGGTCTACTTCGACGTCCCGGCCGGCACCGGCGACGGCACCGCCGAGCTGACCGCCGAGGCCACCACCAAGGTCTCCCTCGGCCGCGCCTTCGTCTCCATCGACGGCCCTTCGCAGACCCTGATCCTGGCCGGCTCCAGCGACTCCACCGTCACCGCCAAGGCCTCCGCCACGTGGGCCAAGAAGGGTGCCGTCCCGTCCGTCTCGGTCGCCAAGGACTGCGCCAAGGGCGGCCTGGAGGTCATCGCCTCCAACAAGGGCGACGAGGCCTGGACCTTCGACCTGAAGGGCACCTCGTACACGGTCGCCGCCGGTGAGACGAAGAACATCGCCGTCCCGCTCGCCGAGGACGAGGCGTACAAGTTCACGATCACCGGCCCGAACGGCTTCGAGGAGACCTTCGAGGGCGTCCTGGACTGCAAGACGGCCACCCCCGGCCCGAAGCCGTCGGAGACCCCCTCCACCACCCCCTCGGCCACGCCTTCCACCCCGTCGACCACCGGCGGTACCACCGGTGACACCACGGGCGGCACCACGACCGGTGGCGGCGACCTCGCCGAGACCGGCAGCTCCAGCGCCACGCCGATGATCGCCGGCATCGCCGCCGTCCTCGTCGTGATCGGTGGCGGCGCGGTGTTCTTCCTCCGCAAGAAGAAGACCGCCGGCCAGTAACCCCGCCGGCCGGTAACCCCGCCGGCCAGTAACCCCGGCGGCCGGTGACCCCGGCCCCACCGCTCGACCCAGCGTGACCCCGCACGACCCCGGCCGCACCCGCGCCCGGGGTCGTCGCACGTCCGCGACGAACGGTGACGGGACCGCTACCCAGGGGGTCCGGGAACCCGCAGGTCAGGGGGGCCCGTGCCTACTGGTTGGCTCCCGGGGGTGGCGGTCAGGCAAGATGGGGTGTATCTGCCCACTCACTCCTTGCCGGACGGTTTCTCTTGGCTGAGTACATCTACACGATGCGCAAGACGCGCAAGGCGCACGGCGACAAGGTCATCCTGGATGACGTGACGCTGAGCTTCCTGCCGGGCGCGAAGATCGGTGTGGTCGGCCCGAACGGTGCCGGTAAGTCCACCGTTCTGAAGATCATGGCGGGCCTCGAGCAGCCGTCCAACGGTGACGCGTTCCTGTCGCCCGGCTTCACCGTCGGCATGCTCCTCCAGGAGCCGCCGCTCGACGAGACCAAGACCGTCCTCGAGAACGTCCAGGACGGCGCCGCCGACGTCATGGCGAAGCTGAAGCGCTTCAACGAGGTCGCCGAGCTCATGGCGACCGACTACTCGGACGCGCTCATGGACGAGATGGGCAAGCTCCAGGAGGACCTGGACCACGCCAACGCCTGGGACCTCGACGCGCAGCTCGAGCAGGCCATGGACGCCCTCGGCTGCCCGCCCAGCGACTGGCCGGTCACCAACCTCTCCGGTGGCGAGAAGCGCCGCGTCGCGCTCTGCAAGCTCCTCATCGAGGCGCCCGACCTGCTCCTCCTCGACGAGCCCACCAACCACCTCGACGCCGAGTCGGTGAACTGGCTGGAGCAGCACCTCGCCAAGTACCCCGGCACCGTCGTCGCCGTCACCCACGACCGGTACTTCCTCGACAACGTCGCCGAGTGGATCCTGGAGCTCGACCGCGGTCGCGCCCACCCCTACGAGGGCAACTACTCCACCTACCTCGACACCAAGGCCACCCGCCTCAAGGTCGAGGGCCAGAAGGACGCCAAGCGCGCCAAGCGGCTCAAGGAAGAGCTCGAGTGGGTGCGGTCGAACGCCAAGGGCCGCCAGGCCAAGTCCAAGGCCCGTCTCGCGCGGTACGAGGAGATGGCGGCCGAGGCCGACAAGATGCGGAAGCTGGACTTCGAGGAGATCCAGATCCCGCCGGGCCCGCGTCTGGGCTCCATCGTCGTCGAGGTCGAGAACCTCTCGAAGGCCTTCGGCGACAAGGTCCTCATCGACGACCTCAGCTTCACGCTGCCGCGTAACGGCATCGTCGGCGTCATCGGCCCGAACGGCGCCGGCAAGACCACGCTCTTCAAGATGCTCCAGGGTCTGGAGACCCCGGACTCCGGCTCCGTCAAGGTCGGCGAGACCGTCAAGATCTCGTACGTCGACCAGAGCCGCGCCAACATCGACCCGAAGAAGACGCTGTGGGCCGTCGTCTCCGACGAGCTCGACTACATCAACGTCGGCCACGTCGAGATGCCCTCCCGGGCGTACGTCTCCGCGTTCGGCTTCAAGGGCCCGGACCAGCAGAAGCCGGCCGGTGTGCTCTCCGGCGGTGAGCGCAACCGCCTGAACCTCGCGCTCACCCTCAAGCAGGGCGGCAACCTGCTGCTCCTCGACGAGCCCACCAACGACCTCGACGTCGAGACCCTGTCCTCCCTGGAGAACGCTCTCCTCGAGTTCCCGGGTGCGGCCGTGGTCATCTCCCACGACCGCTGGTTCCTGGACCGAGTGGCCACCCACATCCTCGCCTACGAGGGCGACTCGAAGTGGTTCTGGTTCGAGGGCAACTTCGAGTCGTACGAGAAGAACAAGATCGAGCGCCTCGGCCCGGACGCGGCCCGTCCGCACCGCGCCACCTACAAGAAGCTGACCCGGGGCTGATCAGCTCATGGCTCGGCACATCTACAGCTGTCCCCTGCGCTGGTCGGACATGGACGCCTTCGGGCACGTCAACAACGTCGTCTTCCTGCGGTACCTGGAAGAGGCGCGGATCGACTTCATGTTCCGGCTGGCGCCGGGGGACGGTTCCCCCTCGTTCTCCGGCGGGTCCGTCGTGGCCCGGCACGAGATCGACTACGTGCGGCCGCTGGTCCACCGGCACGAGCCGGTGACCATCGAGTCGTGGGTCACGAAGATAGGCGCCGCGTCCCTGACGATCGCCTATGAGATCAAGGACCCGGACGTCACGTACGTACGGGCCTCGACGGTCGTCGTGCCCTTCGACCTGGAGGCACAGCGACCCCGGCGGATCTCCGCCGAGGAGCGCAGCTTCCTGGAGGAGTACGTCGACGACGGGATGTCGTCCGCCGCATGACCGTGCTCGCTCCGCTGCACTTCGCCGACGCCAGGGAGGCGGCGGCCCTCGCCGCCTTCCTCACCCGGCTCGTCCACTACGACCGGGCCGCCGCCGTCCGCCTCCAGGCCGGCGGCGGGGCGCTCGCCGTCTTCGGGCGGCCGCCGTCGTTCGAGGTGCTCGCGATCCGCACCGCCCGGCTCGTCGACGCCGTGGACCTCGACGTCACCGTCTCCGCCGGTGAACTCCTCGACGGCATCGAGGAGTCGGCCGGCAAGGCGGTCGTCCCGGACTCCGTGACCGGCCCGCCGTGGACCGGGGTGCTCCCGCCGCGCGGCGGCTGGGAGCCGGTCCCCGGCCTGCCCGACGCCGCCGGGATGCGGGGCGCCGTCGCGGCCGCCGTCCGCGAGTTCCGTACGCGGGACGAGGAGCTGCCGGAGGAGCGGCGCACCCGCGCCGAGCGCGACGTCCTCGGCCGCGAGATCTGGTCCCGCACCCTGGGCACCACCGGCCTGCCGCTGCGCGCCGTCCACGCGGCCCAGTCGCTCGGCTTCCTGCCGCCCGGGGACGCCCCGGTGGCCCTCTTCGCCTCCGGGCCGTGGCTGCGGCTGCGTACCCCGTACGGCTCGATCGCGCTGCGCACCGTACCCATCGGGATGGGTCTCACCCCGCGGTGACCGACCTCCAGGTCGACGGGCCGCAGCCTGCCGCGGTCACCGCCCGCCGCGCCGGACGGCTCGATTTCAGTCCGTGCCGCCGGGCGGCGACGCGCTAGTTCGCGCTGTTCACCATCGAGGCCGCCGCGTACGTCAGGTACCGCCACAGCTCGGCCTCGTGCTCCGGTGCGAGGCCGAGGGAGTCGAGGGCGTCGCGCATGTGGCGCAGCCAGGCGTCGTGCGCGGCCTGGTCCACGGTGAACGGCGCGTGGCGCATGCGGAGGCGGGGGTGGCCGCGGTGGTCGCTGTAGGTGCGGGGGCCGCCCCAGTACTGCATCAGGAAGAGGGCGAGGCGCTCCTCGGCCGGGCCGAGGTCCTCCTCGGGGTACATCGGGCGCAGCAGCGGGTCGGCCGCGACGCCCTCGTAGAAGCGGTGGACCAGGCGGCGGAACGTCTCCTCGCCGCCGACCTGCTCGTAGAAGGTCTGCTCCTGCACTGTTTCCCCGGGAATCTCGTTCACCGTTCCATCGTCTCAGATGCCCGGCCGAGGTCCCGAGACTTAGGACCGCCCGTACGGCCGCTCGCCCGGGGGCCGCGCGGGGCGGGAGAGTAGGGGCATGGACGAGTTCGCCCAGGCCGGCGCGCGGGAGCGGCGCGCGCTCGTGCGGGAGATCGAGGCGGACGGCCTGCTCGCCGATCCCGCCTGGCGGGCGGCCTTCGCCGAGGTGCCGCGCCATCTCTTCGTCCCGTACTACTACGTCTCCGCGACCGGCGGCTACGAGCGGCTCTGGTCCGGCGCCCCCGAGCCGGAGCGGCGGGACCGCTGGCTGCGCGGCGCGTACGCGGACACGGCGATCGCCACCCGGATACGGGACGGGGAACTGGTCTCCTCCGCCAGCCAGCCCTCCCTGATGGCCCTGATGCTCGACGCCCTGGACGTACGCGACGGGCACGACGTCCTGGAGATCGGCGCGGGCAGCGGCTACCACGCGGCCCTGCTCTGCCACCGCCTCGGCGAGGAGCACGTCACCACCGTCGACCTGGACGAGGAGATCGCCGAGTCCGCCAGGTCCCACCTCGCGGCCGCCGGGTACCGGCCCGCGGTGCTCGCCGCCGACGGCGCCCGCGGCTGCCCCGAGCGCGCCCCGTACGACCGGATCGTCGCGACCTGCGCGGTGCCCTCCGTCCCGTACCCCTGGCTCGCCCAGTGCCGGCCCGGCGCGCTCGTGCTCGCCCCGCTCTCCACCGGTCTCATCCTGCTGCGGGTGCGCGACGCCGAGCACGCGGAGGGACGGTTCCTCGCGACCTCCGCGTACTTCGTGGCGCTCCGGGGCGTCGCCGCCCAGGTCCCGGAGCGGGACAACCCGTACCCCGGGCCGTCCGGGCACGAGCGCTTCCTCTTCCTGCGGGGCCTGGTCGGCGGGACCCTCGACCGGCGCGAAGCGCTCTCGCTCTGGCTGCGCGAGCGGCGGCCGGGGCGGGAGCGCTTCGGGGTGACGGTCAGCGGCGGCCGGCAGTGGGCCTGGCTTGACGACCCCGGAGGGCCGTACGCCTGGCCCCTGCCGGGGACCGCCTGACGGTCAGGAGAGCCGGATCGTGATCGTGGTCCAGGCGCCGACGTGCACCCGGTCGCCGTCCTGGAGCTGGATCGGGACGTAGGGCTGGATCGGCTCCTCGCCGCCGTTGACCGTGGTGCCGTTGGTGGAGTTCTGGTCCACCACCGCCCACGAGCCGTCCGGCTGCTGCACGAGCACGGCGTGCTGGTGCGAGACGCCCGGGTCCTCCGGCGGCACCGACAGGTCGATGTCGGGGGACTCGCCGGTGGAGTGCCGGCGGCGGCCGATGGAGACCTGGTTGCCCTGGAGCGGCAGGTGCTTGTCCGGCGAGTACGCGGGCAGGTTCAGGCCCGTCGCCTCCGGACCGCTGCGCTGCATCATCGCCATGAAGTACTCACGGTCGGGACCGATGACCGCGGTCCAGGTCAGCGGCTGCTGCGGCCTCGGCGGCTGGAACTGCTGAGGAGGCTGCTGACCCTGGTGCGGAGGCTGCTGACCCTGGTGCTGCGGGGGCCCCTGGTGCGGCGGAGGCTGCGGGGGCTGGTACTCCTGCGGAGGCGGCGGGGCCTGGAACTCCTGCGGAGGCGGCGGCGGGGCCTGGTGCGGCGGGGCCTGGTGCGGCGGGGCCTGCGGCGCCTGGTGCCGCGGCGGGGCGGGCGGCGCCTGGGGCGGCTGGTGCTGCGACGGCGGCGACAGGACCCAGTCGTCGTCCGCGCGCGGCTGCGGCGGCGCGGGCGGGGCCGGAGCCTGCGCCGGGGCCTGGACGTACCCGGGCGGGGCGGGCGGCTGCTGCTGATGCGCCGCCTGGCGCTGCGGCGGGGCCTGGTGGTGCGTGGGCTCGGCGCCCAGCGGCTCGGCCGGCCGGTTCACCTGCGAGGGCCGCGAGCCCTGGTAGCCGAACGGGTCCTGCTGCTGCGGCGGCGCGGGCGGCGGGGACTGGAAGCCCGGCGGCAGGTTCAGGCCGGGCGGCGGCCCGGGCTGCTGCGGCGGGGCGTTGTGCGGGGCGCTGTGCGGTGCGTTGTGCGGGGCCAGCGGCGTGTACGAGGTGGCCGTGTTCGTGAGGAAGTTCCAGCGGCACTCCTCGCAGAACGGCGCCATGGGCTCGCGCGGCGTACGGCACTGCGGGCACAGCTCCGCCTGGGCGGTGGCGTTCGGGTCGCCACCGGGGCCGAAACCACCGGGGGCGGCGGGGGCGCCGGGAGCACCAGGGCCTCCGGGGCCGTAACCACCCGGGGCACCCGGCGGCGGGCCCATCGGCGGCTGGCCCGGACCGGGGCCGGCGGGGCCCGGGTATCCGTACGCGGGGGGCGGCGGCGGGGGAGGCGGCGGTACGGCACCCGTCGGCGCACCCGCTCCGGCCATGCGATGGCCGCAGACCTCGCACCAGTCGTCGGAGACCGACTGGTGTCCGTTCGGGCAGGTCGGCATGTCGGTGCTTCCCCCTCTCGTCGTCCGGCCCGGTGGCCGGGCTACCTCTTGACGCGAACGGTCTTGGTGGAGCGGGTCTCGAGTGTCATCTCGTCCGCTTCCGCGACCTTCGCCTTCAAACGCACAGTACCGGTCGCCGCGTCGACGACGTCGACCACCTTCGAAAGCAGTTTCGCGGTATCCGCGTTGCCGGAGGCCGCCGCGAGCTGCACGGCACGGCCCAATTTGGCCGTCGCGCCGTCGCGATCGCCCGATTTGCGGGCATCCAGGCCCTGCTGGATGGCGTCCGCCAGCTCGGCCTGGCCCGTGTAGTGCGCGACCTGCGGATTGATCGACGTCGACATCGCGACGTCGTCCGTCCACACCGCCCGTACCAGTCCCTGAGACAGCGGGCGGGGATCGCCGCCCGCCGGGTCCGGGGCGAGCAGGGAGACCCGGGCGGCCAGCATCTCCTGGCCGACCGCGGCCTGCGGGACCCGCACGCTCACGTGGTAGTCGCGGGACTCGTCGCCCCACGAGCCCGTCGGGTAGTCCCCGGCGCGCGGCCCGGCCTCCGTACGCCGTCCCGTCAGGTCCTCGACGGCGGGCGCCACCTGCTTCACGAACATGATCTCGACCCCCACCGGGGTCCACAGGCGCAGCGCGACGTCCGCCACGCCCTTGCCCATCGCGTGCTCCATCATCGCCGTGAAGTCGGCGGCGAGCCCGGCCGGGTCGGCGACGATGTCGGCGGTGCCGAGGAGCGCCGAGGCGATCGCGGTGACCTCCTTGACCTCCCAGTCCGTGCCGACCCCGCGCGCGTCGCAGGTGAACCGGCCCGCGCAGGCGTCGAGCGCGGCCCGCAGCTCCTCCGGCGACTCGTGCTCGTTGCGGCCGTCGGTGAGCAGGATGCCGTGCCGGATGGTGAGCGCGGCGGAGGAGAGCAGCCGGTCCGCGAGGCGCAGCCAGGTGCCGATCGCCGTGCCGCCGCCCGCGGAGAGCCGGCGCAGCGCGTCCTTGGCCTCGGCGCGGGTCCGGGCGTCGGCGACGGCGAGTCCGCCGTTCCCCGGGTAGACCTCCTTCGCCACGTGCGTCCCGGCGACGACGGCGAAGTGCGTGCCGTCGCGCAGGGTGTCGACGGCGGCGGCGGTCGCCTCCCGCGCGCCGCGCATCTTGGTCGCGGGGTAGTCCATCGAGCCGGAGCAGTCGACCATGATCACGACACCGGCCGTGCCGCCGCCCGTGAACGCGCCGGTGGTGCCGCCCCCGGTCGAGGTGACCGTGACGATCGCGCTGACGTCCCGGCCGCCCTCCGGCAGGAACTCGTTCTGGTAGACGTCCACCGAGAACTGGGGCACGGTCGGCTTGGAGAAGTTCGCCATCTGTTTTCGGCTCCTACGCGACAGACGCAACAACGGTGAAGGGGACGGGGATCGGCGACCGCTCTCAGGCGGATCCTGCCCCTTGTGGAGTGACGGCGAACGGGACGAGCGCGACCGTGATGTTGTCGTGGCCTCCGCCGTCCAGGGCGTGGCCGACCAGGACCTGGGCGCCGTGCAGCAGCCGGTCCGCCGCGTCCGCCGGGACGGCCCGGGCCATGTCCTCCGCGGCCTCCGCGTAGTTCCACAGCCCGTCCGTGCAGACCACCACCACGCCGGAACGATCCGGCTTGAACGCGGCCGTGTGCGGGTCCAGTTCGTACGAGTCGGCGCCGAGCCAGCCGGTGATCGCGTGGGCGCGCTCGTCCGCGTACGCCTCGGCCTCGTTCATCAGGCCCGCCGCGACCATCTGCGCCGCCCACGAGTCGTCCTCGGTGAGCCGGGCCGGCGGGGTGCTGCGGTCGTCCGGCACCCAGTAGACCCGGCTGTCGCCGACCCAGCCCACGACGAGCAGGCCCGCGGCGACCACGGAGCCGACGAGGGTGCACGCCGGGGCGTTGCGGTGGCGGTGCGGGTCGTGCTCCGCGCCGTCCTGGCCGGGCTCCTCCGCAAGGGAGTTGACGGCCTCGGCGGCGGCCACGATCGCCTCGTGCATCGCCTGCTGCGGGTGCGTGCCCCGGGGCAGCGCCGCGAGCAGCGAGGCGCCGGCGGCCTCGGCGGCGGCGGCGGAGGCCTCGTCGGGGCGGGTCGCCGAGGAGACGCCGTCGCAGACGATCGCGAGGGTGGCGGGGGAGCCGTCGGGCAGGGTGGTCGTCGCGACGGCGAACGCGTCCTCGTTGCGGTGGTGGCGCAGCCCGCGGTCGCTGACGGCGGCGACGCCGGAGAGCTCCCGCTCCACGTGGTCGCGCTCGCGCGGCTGGGCGTGCCCGCAGTTCTCGCAGTACCCGTCGGTGTCCACCCGCCCGGCCCGGCAGGCCACGCACAGGGCGGCCGCGGGCGCGGGAGCCGCCGGCTCGGCGGCCGGGGCCGCGTCGACGCGTACGGCGGCGCGGGGGTCGGGCGCGGCCAGCTCGAAGTCCCCGCCGGGCACGGCGGAGGCGGGCTGAGCGGAGGCGGGCCGAGTGGAGGCGGGCTCGGGCGGCGTGGGGCCGTCCGAGCGGCTACTACCTGTCGGCAGGTCGCGGCCGCCGGAGTCGGTGCCCGGGAGGTCGCCCGGATGCTGGGTCAGGGTCGACAGCGAACCGGGGTCGCGGGGCGGGGCGTCCGGCCAGCTCACGGGGGTCCCGATCGCCACGGTCGGGCGGTCGGCACCGGTCTCGGCGGCGGGCACGGCCGACAGGTCGTAGCCGCACACCCCGCAGAACCGGTCACCCGACTCCAGCGGTTCCGCGCAGCCCGGGCAGGCGGCGAGTCCGTGCGACGGCTTCGGCTTCTGGGACATCCTCACACCCACGTCCGGGGGCGGAAGCGGTTGGCCCGCTCCACCAGTTCGATCCTCTCCTCGCCGCGCTGGGCGAGCCGGGCGAGCACCCGGTACGAGCGTTCGAGGCCGAAGCGCAGTCCGCGCTCGTCCAGTTCACTGCCGAGCAGCAGCGCGCCGCCGCCCGGTGCCGCACCGGGACTCCCGGAGAGTACCCAGTCGAGGGCCGTCCCGAGGACCTCCGTCGACAACCGCTCCCGGCGCACCGCGTCGAGACCGAAGCCCTGGAGCGCGGAGACCTGCGCCGCGGCCGCCGTCAGATCGGCGCCGAGCGGCTCGTGCGCCGGGCGCCGCCGCAGCCGCGCCCGCACGGCCGCGACCCGCGCCGCCGTGTAGTGGATCGACGCCTCCGGTACGGACTCCAGGGCCTGTACGGCTCCGCCGCGGTCGCCCGCCGCGAGCCGCACCCGGGCGAGTCCGAAGGCCGCGCTGACGAAGCCGGGGTCCGTGGCCCACACCAGGCGGTAGTACTCGGCGGCGTTGTCCAGCTGGCCGAGGACCTCGGCGCAGATCCCGAGGGCCAGCTTCGGCGCCGGCTCGCCCGGGAAGGCGTCGTAGACCGCGTCGAAGGCGAGGGCCGCGTGCTCGTGGTCCCCGGTCACCAGGGAGGCGACGCCCCGGTACCAGACGATCCGCCAGTCGTCCGGGTCCCGCTCCTCAAGACCCGTGAGGGTCCGTGCGGCGGCGGGCAGGTCGCCCAGCTCCAGCTGGGCCCGCAGGGTGCGGAGCCGCAGCTCGGTGGAGGGGGCGGGCGCGCCCTGGAGCGCCCCGAGCAGCTCGCCGGGGGCGGCGGCCGCGAGCCCGGCGAGGAAACCGGCGTTGGGGTCGCCGGTGTCGACGCGCGGCACGGGCAGCGCGAGCGCGGTGGCGGGCGCGTCGAGCGGCGCGAGCACCACGGCGAGCCCGGGCCCGGCGAACGAGGACGCGGCGGCGGGCGAGGGCGCGGCGACCGAGGACCCGGCGGGCGAGGGCGCGGCGACCGAGGACCCGGCGGCCGAGGGCACCTCGGCGGGCAGGGCGTGCCCCGGAACCGCACCAGGCAGCTGCCCCGGCACCGCACCAGCCCCGGCGGGCAGCGCCTGCCCCGGAACCGCACCAGGCAGCTGCCCCGGCACCGCACCAGCCCCGGCGGGCAGCGCCTGGCCCGGAACGGCACCCGGCGCCTGACCCGGAACCGCCCCCGTCCCCAGCGCCCCGGCGGCCGCCGCCCCCCGTCGCTTGTGCGACCGGCGGGCGCCGAGCAGCGACACGTCCTGCGTGAGCTCGGCGAACAGCTCCGTGTCCGTGACCCGCACCTCCGTGCCGAACAGCGTCGACAGCGCCGGCCGCGGCCGCCCCGACTGGAGCGCCACGACCTCGCGCAGCACGCCCGTCAGCTGCTCCGCCATCTCCTGCGCGGAGGCGAACCGGCGGGCCGGGTCCGGGTCGGTGGCGCGGACCAGGAAGCGGTAGTACGACTCGTACGTCCGGAAGACCTCGATGTGCTCGGGGTCGGGCAGAGAGTCCACGAAGACGTTCGTGTAGCCCTGGAAGTCGAAGGTCATCACGGCGAGCGTGCGCGCCACCGTGTACAGGTCGCTCGCCACCGACGGGCCGACCTCGGCCACCTCCGGCGCCTGGTAGCCGACCGTGCCGTAGATCGCGGACTCGGCGTCGTCCATCCGGCGGACCGCGCCCATGTCGATGAGCTTCAGCTGGTCCTCGGTCTGTATGGCGTTGTCGACCTTGAAGTCGCAGTACAGCAGGTTCCTGCTGTGCAGATGGCCGAGCGCCTCCAGGGCCTCGATCCCGTACGCGCAGGCCTGCTCGACCGGCAGCGGGTCGCGGCGGCCCTCCGGGGTGCGCAGGTCGTTGGCGATCTCCTTGAGCGACTTGCCGCCGACGTACTCCATGACGATGTAGCCGTCCAGGGAGCCGGTGCGCTGGTCGAGGTGCTCGACGAAGTTGTAGATGCGGACGATGTTGGAGTGCTCGATCTCGGCGAGGAAGCGGCGCTCGGAGATCGCCGCGGCCATGGCGTCCTGGTCGCCGGTGTCGAGCAGGCCCTTGAGGACCACCCACCGGTCGGAGACGGCCCGGTCGACGGCGAGGTAGATCCAGCCGAGCCCGCCGTGCGCGAGGCAGCCCGCGACCTCGTACTGGCCGTGGACGATGTCCCCGGCGCGCAGCTTCGGCACGAAGGAGTACGGGTGCCCGCACGTGGTGCAGAAGCCCTCCGTGCGGCCCGGCCGGTCGCCGCGCGAGCGGCCCACCGGGGCCCCGCAGTCCGAGCGGGAGCAGAAACGCTTCCGCTCGGGAACCTCGGCGTTCTCCATCACCGCGGCCCGCGGATCCGGGCGCGGCACCTCGGGGATCGCCACCAGGCCCGCGCCCAGCCGGTTCCGGGCGGACTGCCCGGACGACGAGCCCGAGCTGCGCACCGACACCGAGCGGCCGGTCGAGGCACCGGAGAGCGAGCGCGAGAGCCGGCCGGAGACCGAACGGCGCGAGGTCGAGGAGCGGGACGAGGCACGGGAGGAGGCGCGCGAACTGCTCCGCGAGGAGCCGGAGTCCGGCCCGCCGACGCCGCCCGTCCCCTTGCCGGGCACGGCCATCCCGGTCGGCGTCGACCCGATCATCCCTCCGGGCGCGACGACCGGGGCGAGCCCGCAGGTGTCGCAGTACAGCTCGCCGCCTCCCATGTCCTCGTACGAGCCCTCGCACGAAGGACGCTGACAGCTCCCCACGCCCGTCTCCCCGCTCACCGGTGTCCTCCCGTGTCTCCCGCGTCCCTCGTGTCCCTCGGCCCGGACAGTACGTCCGCGACCGCCCGCTGATAGCGCAGCACCGCCTGCTCGGCGACCCGCAGATCGCAGGGCGCGCTCCACAGCATCCGGCGCGCCGCGTCGTACCGCTCGACGAGCAGCGGGTCCTCCGCCGCGCCGAGCCGCGCCGCCTTCGCCTTGTACGCGTCGAGCCGGCCGCGCAGCTCGGCCCGGACCGCGAGCGGCGCGGTCACGGCCGTCAACGACTCGCGGGCCCGCAGCAGTTCGTCCTCCGCCTCCCGCTCCAGGGACTCCAGGAGCGGGGAGAGCCGGTGCCACTGGGCGTGCCGGCGGTACTCGGCGGCGGCCGCGAGCCGCTCCTGGAGCACGATCGGCGGCCCGCTGACGGCCGGCACCTCGGAGGCGGCGATCTTCGCGAGGACCTCGCCGCGCGCCGACCGCGCCTCGGCGAGCGTCCGGTCCGCCCGCGAGAGCACGTCCCGCAGCCGGAGCAGCCGGTCCTCGGAGTCCTGCCGGACCGCGAGGACCGCCTCGATCTCCCGCCGGACGTCCTCCAGGGCCAGGGCGGCCCGGTCGTACCGCTCGGTGTCGGGGCGGCCGCCGCCGGGCGCCGAACTCCCCGCCGCCGGGCGCCAGAACGCCAGCGGATCGGTCACGACCTGGGAGCGCAGCGCGGTCAGCTCGGCGGTGATCGCCTCCAGCTCGTCCCCGCCCGGGTGCTCCCCGGGCCGCACGCCGACCGAGTGCGCCAGCGAACGCGTCCGGCCCAGCTCGGCCGCGAGCAGGTCTATCCGGGCCGGCAGCGCCGACCAGACGGCGTCGGCCGTGACGACCAGGTCGAGCGAGGAGGCGTACAGCTCGTTCATCCGCCGGACGAGACCCTCCAGGCTGAACCGCTCGGTGAGCAGCGCGCCCTCGGCGGCCCCGCCCGGGACGAGCACGGTGTCGCCGCGCAGCCGGTCGGTGAGCTCCACGAGCTCCTCCCGGCCGGGCCAGCGGCGCCGCGCCCGCAGCTCACGGGCGTCCCGCAGGGCGCCGGTGTACACGTCGAAGCAGGTCCAGAGCAGGGTGATGGTCCGCTCGGCGGCCGCCCACCGGTCCCGGGTCGTGCCGGTCAGCTCGGCCCCTTCGAGCAGCCTGCGGCCGGCGTGGTCCTGGAGCGCGAGGAGCGAGTCCTCGACCGCCTTGTGCTCGGCGCCGAGCCGCGCCAGCGCACGGTCCACCTCGTCCCGGTCCATCACCGGCCCGGGGGGTCCCGTGACGCCCATCGGTCACCTCTTCCGCTTCGTGTACTGGGTTGCCCGCGGGGGCGGGTACGGGGCTGCTACTTGTACAGCGGGGCCGGTGGCCCGGTTATCCCGGGCAGGTCCTTCTCCAGCCACTCCTTGTACGCCTTCTGCCAGGGGCCCTGCCGGTAGCCCACCAGGACCTGGTTGACCCGGCGCACCAGGTCGTCGTTGCCCAGCTTGGCCGCGACCCCGTAGTACTCCTGGGTGAACGGCTTGCCCTTGAGCTCGACCGCCGGATCCTGCGCGGCCTGGCCGGCCGCGAGGGCGTTGTCGGTGACGACGGCGTCGACCTCGCCCAGCTGGAGCCGGACCAGGCAGTCCAGCTGGTTGGGTACGGTCAGCAGGTCCGGGTCGTCCTTGGTGCCGTCGCCCTCGTCCTTGATGATCGCGCCGAAGGAGTTCTCCGCCAGCGCGTCGTAGGCCGTGGAGCCCTCGGCGGTGCAGATCCGCTTGCCGCGCAGCGAGGAGTCGTAGCCGGTGATCCCCGTAGCGAGCTTGGGCGCGAGGACCTGCTGTCCGGCCTGGAAGTAGGCGGTGGAGAAGGCGACCTGCTCGATCCGCTTGCAGTTGATCGTCATGGTGCGCACGACGAGGTCGACCTTGCCGCTGTTGAGCGCGGCGATCCGCTGGTTGGTCGGGATCGTGCGGAAGATGATCGCCGCCGGGTCGCCGAGGATGTCCTTGGCGATGGCCCGGGCCAGGTCGATGTCGAAGCCCTCCAGGACGCCCTTCTCCGGGTTCCGGTAGCCCCAGCGGTAGCTGGACTGGTCGACGCCGACGATCAGCTTCCCGCGGTCCTTGATCGCCTGGATCGACGGGCCGTCCGCCGAGGAGGGCGTGACGGAGGCCTCGGGGTGCTCGCAGGTGTCGGCCTTGATCTGGACGCCGGCGCCCACGCCGGTGCCGGCCGTCCGGGGCACGGCCGCCGCGCCGTCCTCGTCGTGCGACGCGAGGGGCAGCAGGGTGACGAGGGACGCGGTGAGCGCGCAGGCCACACCCATGGCGGCCACCCCGCCCCACCCCCGCATCCGCCCCGCGACCCGCCGCACACGCGCGCCCGCGCCGCCGCCCGGCAGGCGCCGCACGAGGAGGCCCGCGCCGTCCGGCTCGCGCCGGTTCAGCGGGTCCTGGCCGTCTGGCATGCGCCGCGCCCCCGAGCCCGCGCCGCCCGGCATGCGCCGCGCCCCCGAGCCCGCGCCGTCCGGCATGCGCCGCGCCCCCGAGTCCGCGCCGCCCGGCGTGCGCCCGGTCAGCCCGTCCGGGCCGCTTGCCGAAGACCGCGCCAGCGGGTCCGTCCCGTTCGGCATCCCGCCCCCTCTCACCGGTACTCCGACAGTCTGCGGTTGATGCCGAGCACGGCGCCCGCCGCGCCCAGGATCCCGAGGGCCGCCGCGCCGAGGGGCAGCGCGGTCAGCGCGTCCCTGGCCTTCCCGGCGGAGCGGGTGAACTCGTTCTGCTCGTGCGCCAGGGCCCGCTCCAGGGCCGCGTCGACCTGGTCGAAGGACTGCCCGGTCGAGTCCTTGGCGCCCACGACCCGGAGCAGGGCGCCCTCGTAGTCGCCTGCCTCGTCCTTCGCGCGGGCGTCCTTGTGGCGCTCGCGCCAGTCCGCCGCGCGCGCCGCGGAGTCGTCGACCGGGCCGCGCCCGGCGTCGTCGTCGGCGAGCGCACGGGCCTGGCCGAGCGCCGCCGTCAGGGCGCTCATGCTCGCCGTGTAGTCCGCCTCGTACTTGTCGCTCTTGCCGTCCTCGGTGAGGACGGCGCCCCGGGCGACCAGGGTCAGGTTCTCGTTGGCTCGGGCGGTGAGCGAGCTGATCCGGGCCGTGTTGAGGACCTGGAGGGACTCCTGCCCGTGCGCCCGCGCGGTGTTCAGCTCGGTCCGCGTCACGGTGTGCGCGACGGCGAGCCAGAGCAGGACGACCACGGTGGCGGCGGTGGCGGCGAGCAGCCCCTGGTTGAAGACCCGGTTGGTCCTGGCGTAGTCGCGGCGCTGGGCCCAGACGAGGACGCCGAGCGCGAGCAGGCCGAGCGCGAGCGAGAGGGAGGGCCAGGCGCGGGCCGAGTCGTCGTCGTCGTGCAGCCGCGCCGTCTCCGCCGCGTACAGCCGCTCGGCGGCCGGCAGCAGCGCGCTGGTCATCTGCTGGTTGGCGTACCGCAGATAGGCCCCGCCGAGCGGCAGGCCCTGCCGGTTGGCCGCCCGGGCGCGCTCTATGAGGCCCGTGTAGCGGGGGAGCTGCTCGTTGAGGGTGGCGATCTCGCGGGCCGACGCCGACGAACCGTCCGTGTTCGCCGCGGCCTTGACGAGGAGCCGGGAGGCGGTGGTGATGTCCCGGGTGTAGCGCGCGCGGGACTCGGCGGGCTCCAGGGTGCCCGCCAGGAAGCCGCCGGCGGCGGTGGTGTCGGCGTCGGCGAGGGAGCGGTAGATCGCGGCGGCGTCGGCGCTCAGCGGCTGGCTGCGGCTGACGACGTCGTCGGCGGCGGAGGACCTGCCGGTGACCTCCAGGGCGGTGACCGCGCCGAACGCGACGACGAGCAGCGTCAGAACCGCCCCGAGGATCTGCAGCCGGCCGGGCTCGGTGGTCGCGGCCTCCCGCAGCCGCTCCCGCCCCACGGCCCAGGCGCCGCGCCCCGCGGGCGGGGGCGCGGGAACGGCGCCCGCCGACTGCTGCGCCGGCACTCCGCCCGGGCGTACGGGCGCGGGCGCCGTCCCCGGCGCGGCCGAGGCGGACGGTGCGCTCGGCGGATGCGGATGTGTCACGTGACCTCCCCCTCGGTCTCGACGTCGATCGCTCGCCTGGCGAGCAGTATGGCCGCAGGGCCCCACCCGCACACCGGAAATGGCGCGATCTTGTTCTTATCCTGCCGCATGCCCACGGGCCTTCCGTGGGCGAACCCCCTACGAAAGGAATACGTCCCCCGGCTGTGATCGGTTCCGTATCGGCCATCGCTCGAACAGGTGAACATGCGTGCGGGGCGCCCCGCCATGCGCACGGTCGCCCCCCATGCGCACGGGGCGCCCCGTGCGCACACGACGAGACGCCCTGTACCAACCCCGGACTCCTCAGCCCTCGTACCGCTCCCGCAGCCGGGCCTTGGCCTCCGGAGCCGCCGCCACCGCGTCCAGGGCGAGCAGCCCCGCCCCGAGGACCGGCGGCGCCGTCACGAAGCCGATCACGGCCTGCGGCGCCCGCTCCGCGAGGAGTTCCCGGATCCGCTCCTCCAGCTGCGGATGGCGGGCGGCGAGCACGCTGCCGCCCAGCATCACCGGCGCCTCCTCGCGGTGCAGCCCGAGCCGGCGCAGCGCGACCGTCGACATGGCGACGACCTCCTCGGCCAGCCGGTGCACCAGCGAGAGCGCCACCGGATCGCCCGCGGCCGCGACCGCGAACAGCACCGGCGTCAGTTCGTGCCGCCGCGCCATCGTGATCCGGCCCAGGTGCAGGGCCTCGATCAGCGCGTACACCGACTCCAGGCCGAAGTGCGCGGGCAGCGCGTCGGCGAGGGCGGTGGGCAGGCCCCGCCCGTCCTCGGCGCGGGCCGCGAACCACAGGGCCTCGTCGGCGAGTCCGCCGCCCCCGCCCCAGTCCCCGGAGATCTTCCCGATCGCAGGGAAGCGCGCGGTCCGCCCGTCCGGGGTCATCCCGACGCAGTTGATCCCCGCCCCGCACACCACGGCCACACCCCGCGGCTCGTCGAGCCCGGCCCGCAGGATCGCGAAGGTGTCGTTGTGCACCCGTACGTCACGGCTCATGCCCCGGCCGAGCAACTCGGCCTGGAGCGCGGCCTCCTCGACGGGCAGGTCGGCATTGGCGAGACAGGCGGTGACATGCGCGAACGCCGGGGGGAGCCCGGCACCGCCGGCCTCTTCCCACGCCCTCCCGACGATCTCCGCGAGTCCGTCGACCGCCGCCTCCACCCCCACCACGGGAGGCTGGAACCCGCCGCCGCGCGCCGACCCCAGGACGGTTCCGCCCCGGGAGAGCACCGCGGCGTCGGTCTTGCTGTTCCCCGCGTCGATCGCGAGAAGCGTCCCGTTCAGGTTCACACCCACGCGAGGTGCTCCCGGTTGTGCGCGATCAGCCGGTCGGTGAGCCCGTCGGCGTACGCGTACTGCCCGACCAGCGGGTGCGCGAGCAGCGCCTTGAAGACCCGGTCCCGGCCGCCGCGCAGCGCCGCCTCCAGGGCCAGCTCCTCGTAGGCGGTGACGTTCGCGATCAGACCGGCGTACAGCGGGTCCACCGGCGTGACCGGCAGCGGCGTGGCGCCGTGCGGGCCGACCACCGCCTGCGTCTCGATGACGGCGTCGTCCGGCAGGAACGGCAGCGTGCCGTTGTTGTACGTGTTCACCACCTGGTACGGCGAACCGCCCCCGCCGAGCAGCGAGGCCGCCAGGTCCACGGCCGCCTCCGAGTAGAAGGCGCCGCCGCGCTTGGCGAGCAGGGCCGGCTTCTCGTCGAGCGCCGGGTCCCCGTACATCTCCAGGAGCTCCCGCTCCATCGCGGCGACCTCGGCGGCCCGCGAGGGCTTCGTGCCGAGCTCGCGCACCACCTCGTCGTGCGCGTAGAAGTACCGCAGGTAGTACGAGGGGACGACGCCGAGCCGGTCCAGGACCGGGCGCGGCAGGCGGAGGTCGTCGGCGATCGCGTCGCCGTGCTCGGCGAGCAGCCGGGGCAGCACGTTCTCGCCCTCGGGGCCCCCGAGCCGTACCGAGCGCTCCCAGGTCAGGTGGTTGAGCCCGACGTGGTCGAGGTGGACCTCGGACGGGGTCACGCCGAGGAGCTTCGCGAACTTCCGCTGGAAGCCGATGGCCACGTTGCACAGGCCGACGGCCTTGTGCCCGGCCTGGAGCAGCGCGCGCGTGACGATGCCGACGGGGTTGGTGAAGTCGATGATCCAGGCGTCGGGGTTGGCGCGGCGGACCCGCTCGGCGATGTCGAGCACCACCGGCACGGTCCGCAGCGCCTTCGCCAGGCCGCCGGCGCCCGTCGTCTCCTGGCCGACGCAGCCGCACTCCAGCGGCCAGGTCTCGTCCCGCTCGCGGGCGGCCTGCCCGCCGACCCGCAGCTGGAGCAGGACGGCGTCGGCGCCCTCGACCCCGGCGTCGAGGTCGCTCGTGGTGACGACCTTCCCGTCGTGGCCCTGCTTGGCGAAGATCCGCCGGGCCAGGCCGCCGACGAGCTCCAGGCGCTCGGCGGCCGGGTCGACGAGGACGAGTTCGGTGATGGGCAGGGTGTCGCGCAGCCGCGCGAATCCGTCGATCAGTTCGGGGGTGTAGGTGGACCCGCCCCCCACGACAGCAATCTTTTTCGCCCGGGGGTTCGGGGGTTGTCCCCCGATGGATTGCAGCATTGGTGACTCAGCCCTTCACTCCGGTCAGTGTGACTCCCTCGACGAACGCCTTCTGCGCGAAGAAGAACACGAGGATCACGGGGGCCATGACCAGGACGGTCGCGGCCATGGTCAGATTCCAGTCGGTGTGGTGCGCGCCCTTGAAGGACTCCAGGCCGTAACTGAGCGTCCAGGCGGCCGCGTTCTCGGAGGCGTAGATCTGCGGCCCGAAGTAGTCGTTCCAGCAGTAGAAGAACTGGAAGAGGGCGACGGCGGCGATGCCGGGCTTCGCCATCGGGAGGACGACCCGCAGCAGGGTGCGGAATTCGCCGCACCCGTCGATCCGCGCCGCTTCGACGTACTCGTTCGGGATGGTCAGCAGGAACTGGCGCAGCAGGAAGATGGCGAAGGCGTCGCCGAACGCCATCGGGATGATCAGCGGCCACAGCGTGCCGGAGAGGTCCATCTGCTTCGCCCAGAACAGGTACATGGGGATGATCACGACCTGCGGCGGCAGCATCATCATCGCGATGACGAGCAGCAGCGACAGATGCCGGCCGCGGAAGCGGAACTTCGCGAGCGCGTAGGCCACGGGGATCGAGGACACCACCACGAGGACGGTGCCGAGCCCCGCGTACAGCAGGGAGTTCCGCCACCAGGTCAGGAAGCCCTCGGTCTGGAAGACCCGGACGTAGTTGTCCCAGTGCCAGGAGTTCGGCGTCAGGTCCCGGGTGAGCGCCTGCTCGTCGCTCATCAGGGAGGTCAGGAAGACGAAGACGAACGGGAGGACGAAGAACAGGGCGGCGGCGATGCCGAGCGCGTGCACGGCGATCCAGTGCAGCAGCGCCTTGCGGCGGGCCTGCTTCTCGGCGGGGCTCGCCTCGGCCCGCACGGTGGCGGCGGGGGCGGTTGCGGTCGTCATGGTTCAGTCACCCGAGCCGATCAGGCCGCCGCGCCGGCGCATGAGGAGCGCGGTGAAGGCCATGGAGAAGGCGAAGAGCACGAGCGCCACCACACAGGCCGCGCCGTAGTTGAACTGGTTGAAGCCGAGGCTGTAGATCAGCTGCGGGAGGGTCAGCGTGGAGTCGTCCGGGTAGCCGGGCTGGAAGGCGGCCCCGGATCCGCCCATCTTTCCCGAGGCGACCTTGGCGGCCACGATCGGCTGGGTGTAGTACTGCATCGCGCCGATGATCCCGGTCACGACCGCGAAGAGCACGATCGGCGAGATGTTCGGCAGGGTGATGTACCGGAAGCGCTGCCAGCGGGACGCGCCGTCCAGCTCGGCGGCCTCGTACTGCTCCTTCGGTACGTCGAGCAGCGCGGCCATGAAGATGACCATGAGGTCGCCGACGCCCCACACGGCGAGGACCGTGAGGGCCGGCTTCGCCCAGTCCGCGTCGTTGAACCAGGAGGGGGCGGGGATGCCGACCGCCTCCAGGAACGAGTTGACCGGTCCGGTGCCGGGGTTGAGCAGGAAGACGAAGGCGAGTGTGGCGGCCACCGGCGGGGCCAGGTACGGCAGGTAGAAGAGGGTGCGGTAGATCCCGGCGCCCCTCTTGATCTTGGTGATCAGCATGCCGACGCCGAGGCCGAAGACGACCCGGCAGGTCACCATGACGACCGCCAGCCAGAGGGTGTTCTGCATCGCCGGCCAGAACTTCGGCATGTCGGAGAAGACGTACGTCCAGTTCTCCAGGCCCCGCCAGGTCGGCGCGTTGAGGCCGTCGTAGCGCATGAACGAGAAGTACAGCGTGGAGACCAGCGGATAGGCGAAGAAGAAGCCGAAGCCGATCAGCCAGGGCGACATGAACAGCGCGGTGCGCAGCGCGTTGCGCCGGTGCTTCGACCGGAGCGTGTACGTGGTCATGGTCGGTTACTTCGCCGCCGCGATGTCGCGGTCGATCTGGGCCGCGGCGTCGGCGAGGCCCGCCTTCAGGTCCGTGACCTTGCCGCTCTCGTACTTGTGGGCGAGGTCGGAGAGGGTCTCCTGGTAGGCGGGGCCGTTCACCGCGCCGTCCATGGTGGTGGACCGCGGGTGCCGGGCGATGTCGAGGAAGGTCTTGAAGCGGGCGTCGAACTTCAGGTTCGGGGACTTCAGCGCCTCGAAGGTGGAGGGTACGTTCCCGATGGCGTTCGCGAAGCTCACCACGGCGTCCGTGTCCGTGGTCATGTACTTGACCAGCTCCCAGGCGGCGTTCTGCTTCCTGCTCTGCGGCGCGATGCCCATGATCGTGCCGGAGAGGTAGCCCTTGCCGTACTCGGCGATCTCGTCGTCCGCGACGGGCAGCGGCGCGACGCCGACGTCGAAGCCGACCTTGGCCTGCTTGATGAAGTTCAGCCGCCACTCGCCGTCCAGCTGCATGGCGACCTGCCCGGTCTGGAAGGGGTGCTTGGCGCCCCACTCGTCGCCGAAGGTGGTGCGGTACGTGTCGAGCTTCTTGAAGCCGCCGAGGGAGTCCACCAGGGACTTCTGGTACGTCATCATCTCGGCGAAGGCCGGGTCCTTGGCGACGTTCGACTTGCCGTCCTTGTCGAAGTACGTGTGGTCCCACTGCGACATGTAGTGCTCGACGACGGTCTCGTAGCCGAGGTAGTTCGGCATGAAGCCGAGCTGCTCGTACGAGTCGCCCTTGGGCTTCGTCAGCGCCTTGGCGACCTTGGCGAACTCGGACCAGGTCTTCGGCGGGGCCTCGGGGTCGAGGCCGGCCGCCTTGAAGGCGTCCTTGTTGTAGTACAGCCCGTACGCGTCGGAGAGCAGCGGCAGGGAGCAGCGCCTGCCCTCGAACTGGGTGTACTTCTGGAGGACCTTCGGGAAGGTCTTGTCCAGGTCGATCTTCGACTTCTCTATGAAGGGCTTGAGGTCGGCGAGCGCGCCGGAGGAGCAGAACTTGCCGACGTTCGAGGTGGTGAACGAGGAGACGACGTCCGGCCCGTTCGAACCGCCCGCGCGCAGGGCCTGGCCGAGCTTCTCGTCGTTGATGTCGCCGACGACCTTCACCTTGATGTTCGGGTGGGCCTTCTCGAAGCGGGCGACGTTGTCCTCGATCGCCTTGACCTCGGCGGGCGCGTTCCAGCCGTGCCAGAAGGTGATGGTGGTCTCGGCCTTGGGGTCGTCGGTGGCCGCGTTGTTCGCGGAACCGGTACAGGCGGAGGCGAACAGGGCGAGCGAGGCGGTGGCGGCGAGCGCGGCGGCGGCTCGGCGGGGACGTACGGGCATGACGGAGTCTCCCTGTGGCGGAGGGCTGGCGGAGGGGTTACGGGCTTGACGGGGCGTGGTCGGTCAGCGCGAGGTGTCGAAGACCTCGTCGCGGGTGGTGGCGAGGGCGCTTTCGAGGGCGCCGCGCAGCACGGGGCTCCGGCGCACGGCGGAGAGGACGAGCCGGGGCCGGGACGGGGCGAGGTCGGCGAGTTCGGACTGCACGCGCGCGCGGAGGGGCTCGCCGCCGGGGACGAGGGCCTCTCCGGACAGCACGATCAGCTCGGGGTCGAGGACGGTGACGAGGGCGGCGAGTCCGGTGGCGAGGCGCTCGGCGTAGCGGTCGAGCAGCTCCGCGTA
Organism: Streptomyces sp. NPDC037410; assembly: GCF_055602235.1. Classification (NCBI taxonomy): domain Bacteria; kingdom Bacillati; phylum Actinomycetota; class Actinomycetes; order Kitasatosporales; family Streptomycetaceae; genus Streptomyces; species Streptomyces sp. NPDC037410. The sequence goes on from NZ_JBVJWR010000007.1 coordinate 310,280, forward strand.
CCGGGGGTCGTCCGCATGGGTCTCGGCGGCCCGGGAGAGCAGCCCGCTCACCACCGGCACGTAGGGGTGGTCGGGGGTGTCGATCCCGGCCTCGCGGGCGATCCGCGGCACGGCCTGGATGCCCGCGAGCTCCTGGAATCCGCCGGAGTTGGCCTTGGTGACCTGCCGGACGAGCGGGGTGCCGGGCACGGGCAGGAAGCCGAGTTCGCCGGCGCCGCCGGTGAAGCCGCGGTGCAGCCGTCCGCCGAGGACGAGGGCGCCGCCGAGGCCGCCCTCGTTCCACAGCAGGACGAAGTCGTCGTGGCCCCGGGCCGCGCCCAGGCTCCGCTCGGCGAGGGCGACGAGGTTGACGTCGTTCTCGTACTCGAACGGCATGGGCAGGGCGGCGGCCAGCTCCTCCAGGAGGGTGGGGGAGTGCCAGCCGGGCAGGTGGGAGGCGTACCGCAGCCGTCCGGTGGCCGGGTCGAAGGCGCCGGGGGTGCCGATGACCAGGCGCCGCACGTCCTCGCGGGTGATCCCGGCCGCCGCGACGGCCCCGTCGAGGGCCTCGGTGACCTGGTGGACGACACCGGAGGCGGAGCGGCCGGGGGTGCGGAGCTCGTACGCGCCGGCGATCTCGCCGGTGATGTCGGCGACGGCGGCGTGGATGCGGTGCTGGTCGACGTCGAGCCCGGCGGCGTACGCGGCCCGCGCGTTCACCGCGTACAGCTGCGCGTTCGGCCCGGGCCTGCCCTCGGTGGTGCCGGTGGCGACGACGAGCCCGGCCGCTTCGAGCCGGGCGAGCAACTGGGAGGCGGTCGGCTTGGAAAGCCCGGTGAGCTTCCCGATCCGGGTCCGCGAGAGGGGCCCGTGCTCCAGGAGCAGGTCGAGCGCGGCCCGATCGTTCATGGCCCGCAGGACACGCGGCGTACCGGGGGTTCCCGGGGGTGTACCGGCCATGGAACTGGCACCTGCCCTCGTACGGTGAAGCAGTCTGTTAGGAAAGTTTCCTATTGGGTTGGGAGGAAGGTAGGGCGCACACCAGGGGGGCGTCAAGGGTCAGGGCGACGAAGGAGCGGGCGGCCGCTGTAACGGCCGCCCGCTCGGAGGGGCTTCGCATGGAGGGAAGTCAGGCGACGGCGCTTACGCAGGCCGCTCCGGGGCGATCCACTCGGCTTCCAGATCCTTGCAGTGGACCGTGATGGTGCCATCGGTCAGTGCGATTTCGTGCATGCATCCCGCCGGGTCCGGAAGGATCTCGTCGAACAGCACGGTGTCGACCTGCATCCAGTCGATGGAATGCTCGTAGCCGACCGAGAACCGGGTGACACCCGCGTAGCGGATCCGCAACCCTTCCTCGTGCTTCCACTGGTTCGGCGCGAAGTCGAGTACCAGCGTTCCGCTCTTGTCCGTCGCCAACTGGACGCCGCTGAGCTCCAGGTCCTTCACACACCGGCTCGCACCCGTGCTGTAGTGCGCGGGGTCCATGACGAAAGCCCGCGCGCCCGGGGGCAGGCTCTGCTCGATGCGGGGGAGCTCGGCCAAGTAGACGCTCGCGTCCAGGAGATAGCCGTGCAGGTCGTCATCCCAAGCGGCCTTGACGAATTTCATTTACAACCTTCGGATGCGAGGCGGGGGCGCCGCCACTTGTCGCCGGAAATGTCCTCGGTCCCCTTCGGGCCGATACGACCAGTCTTCCGCAAGGTATCGACAGCCCTTCCCTTGAGGGCGTTCTCCACGCTTGGCGGCACCTGAACTTCCGCCGCCGTCGTGCCGTGCTTGTTGAACCAGCCGTCGCTGCCGAAGATGCCGACTTCGCGACCCGATTTGTCGTAGACGTGGATCTCGAAATCAGTACCCTTCGTTCCCTCCTGCCACATGTCCAGCCGTCCTCGGTATCCCGAGCCGAGATCCAGCGGGTCCTTCGGGCCCCGTGCGGCGAGTCCGAGGGCGTCGCTCCAGGAAAGGGCGTTCGGAACGTACGCATGGGGATTCGGGGCCGGTTCCAGGCCCAGGGGGTCCGATGACAGGTAGTGGGCGATCTCTGGGTCGTAGTAGCGGAAGTAGTTGTAGTTCAGCCCTGTTTCGGCGTCCGCGTACTGGCCCGGGAAGCGGAGCGGACAGTCCACGGACGAGGCGGACGTCGGGGCGGGAAGGTCGGTGCCCCACAGGGTGGTACGGCGCTGCCAGGCCAGCTCGGCATCGAGCGTGACGAGTTCGACGGGGGTCCCGACGGCGTCCGTGACGATGGCGTGGAAGCGGGTGCGGAAGTCGGCCGAGGTGTCCTGGGCGAGCTTGGTGAGGAGTGATCCGCCGGGCTCGCGGACGAGTGGCCGGTGGTCGGTCTGGGTGAGCGGAAGGTGGGTGCCGGGGGCGTATTCCCACGTGGTGACGGTGCCGTCCGGCCTCCTCTGCTCGGCCAGGCGGGTGTCGTCCCAGGTGAAGTCCGTGCGCTCGGCGACCGAGCCGTCGTCCGCCAGGAGCAGCTTGGCTGTACGGCGGCCCAGCGGGTCGTAGGTGTACCTCCAGTGCTCGCCGCTCGACGTCACCGCCTCAGTCAGCTGGTCCTCGGCGTTCCAGGCGTAGGTCCAGGTGAGCCGCTTCCCGTTGAGGAGCTTGCGGGTCTTTCGTATGAGGCGCCCTTGCGCGTCGTGATCGTATGACGTGCGGCCCGCGCGGCGGATGAGGGTCCCGTCGACGTGGCGGTCACCGGCTGCGACGTGCTCGGGGGCAGAGGCATGGGTGAGGTTGCCCGCCGTGTCGTAGGTGTAGGTCTCCGTCCAGCCGTGGGCCCGGACACTTGTGACCCGGCCCATCGGGTCGAGGGCGAACCTGCGGGTGCCGGTGGCGAGTTCGCGTATCTCGGTGAGGTATCCGTCCTCGCGATAGGTGAAAGCCCGGTGCTGGAGAAGCCGGTCCGAGTCCTTTGCGTGTGCCGTCAGAGACTGGGTGGTCACCCGGGCCATGGCATCCCAGGTCTGGCTGAAGGTGACGGTGTCTCCGAGCCGGCGCTCCGTCTCTCGGCCCGCGGCGTCGTGGGCGAACGACAATGAACCGGCGTCCGAGCGGAGTTCAGCCGGGTGGCCCGCACTGTCGTAACTCCACTCCGAACCCAGTCCGGCCGGGGTGACTCGCCGGATGCGGCGGCCCGCGGCGTCGAAGACGTACGTGGTGGTCCGCCCGTCGATGGTCTCGGCGAGCGTACGGCCGAGCACGTCCCGCTCGATGGAGACCTCGGCGTCGGCGTTGGCCGCGTGGGTAAGGAGGCCTGCTGGCCCGTACGCGTACGTGGTGAGGTGGCCCGCATCGGTGCGTTGCTCCACCACACGACCGAGCGCGTCCCGCGTGAAGCGCAGCGTCTCACCGGCGCTGTTCGTACGGGACGTCAGCCCGCCCGACGCATCGTGGGTGTACGTCACCGTCCGGCCGCCGAAGTCGGTCTCCGCCGACAGGCGGCCCGCCTCGTCATAGGTGTACGACCAGGTCAGGCCCTGGGGATTGGTGACCCCCGTCAGCCGTCGTTCGGTGTCGTACGTGAAGGCGTACGTGGTCCCGTCAGGGTCGGTGCGGGTGGCGGGTACGTCGAAGTGCGTGGCGGTGTGGCGGGTCGTGTGTCCGGCCTGGTCGACGTGGGTCAGCTGGTTGCCTTCGCCGTCCCAGGTCCACGATTCCCGGGTGCCGTCGGGGTACTCGCTCCACGTGGGCCTGCCCTCGGTCGTCCAGCCCGTCCGGGTGACATGACCGAGAGGGTCGGTCACCTCGGCCACCCGACCGAAGGAGTCCCGGACCGCCACGGTGGTGTGACCGAGCTCGTCGGTCACGGCGACGGGCAGGCCGGCCGCGTTCGGCGTGATGGTGCGGGTCGCGCCGACGGCGTCCGTCACGGAGACCAGATGACCCGAACCGTCATAGGCGAAGCACGTCTCGGCGCCCAGCGGGTCGAGCGTGCCGAGCACGTTCCCCGCCTCGTCGTAGATGTGGTGCCAGGTCGCGCCACCCGGCTCTACGACCTTCGTCGGTCTGCCCAGTGGGTTGTACTCCGCGTGCGCGGTTGAACCGTCGGGCAGCGTGACACGGGTCAGCCGATGCGCGTCGTCGTAGACATATCTCGTGGTGCGGCCCTGCGCGTCTGTGACACCGAGGGGCTTGTCACCGTATGCGTCCCACTCGGTGCGGGTAGTGTGGCCGAGAGGATCGGTCTCCTCGACGACCAAACCCTCGGAGTTGTAGCGGTGGGTGGACGCGCGGCCGAGGGAGTCGGTGTACGTGGTGGTGCGTGCCTCATCGTCGTAGGCGAGCACACCGGACAGGATGCCGTCGACGCCCTCGGTACGCACGACCCGGCCGCGCGCGTCGTAGACGTAGGAGAACCAAGTGCCGTTGCGATCCGTCCACCTCGTCATACGACCCTGCTCGTCGTAGGCGAAGCGCAGCGGCCGGCCGCTCGAGTTGACGACCTCGGTGAGGTTGCCCGCCTCGTCGTAGCCGTACCGCGTCACCACCGTGCCGCCCTGGCGGGCGTCCTCTTGCGGCTCGTAGCGGGAGGGCGCCCGATCCAGGAGCCGAAGGGCCGTGACCCGTGGGCCGTCGGTGTCCACGGCGAGGTAGTAGCCGCCCGAGTGACGCAGCCCGACAGGAAGGCCCTGGCCGTCGCGCTCGACGTCGATGCGGGCGCCGTTGCGGTCGGACCAGCTGTCCACAGGGAGCCGGAATATGCCGGGGGTGCCCGAGGGCAGTGGGGTGCTGAAGGTGTGGACGACGCCGGTGGACGGATCCGTGATGGTCATGACCCCGTCGGCCTTGCCATCCCACTCCAGGGGCCAGCGCGCTCCCTTGACCGGAAGCGCCGGCGCTCCGGGCTGGGGCACCGGATAGACCAGCCGCATGCCGTCGGCCGCGGCGAACACCACGCCCTCACCGTCGATCTGTACGCACTCGTCCAGCATCGACACCCAGGTGGGGCCGAAGCAGAGTCCCGCGCGATACGTGGACAGATGGGTGCGGGCGAAGACCAGGGGCAGGGAGGCTGGGAGGCTGAGGTCGGTCTGCGTCATCAGCATCGCGCCGGTGGCCACGTCGATCGGCTCGCCGACGCACGGTGTGGTCTCCGCCCGGCGGGACGCCGGGCCCAACTCGATCAGGTTGGGCCGGAGGGAAGGCGGCCGGAGCATCAACGGGGTCGTGCTGCTGAAGGCACCGTCGACTCCGGCCTTCAAGACTCCGCCACCGGCGCCCAGCGCACCGCCGAAGATCATGCCGTCCTTGGCCGCCTGGTTGACTTCGTCCAGACTGAAGCCGTCCTGCAGCCCGGTGGCTATCTTCAGTGGCTGGGCGACGGCGAGGTCCACTGTCACCGATTCGATGCCGCCGAAGGCGGCGGCGACCAGCGTGCCCGCCGCGATTTCCGCCACGGTGGTGCTCACGGCGATGCCCAGACCGGCGCCGAGTTCGATGATGACGTCGGCGGCCGCGACCGCGGCGCCGGAGGCCAGACCTGCTGTGACGATCGCCAGCGCGATACCGCCAGCGATGACGGCCGCGTCGATGGCGATCTGCGTCCAGAGCTTGTTGATGGCGTCGTCGACGGCGTCGGCGAACTTCTCCAGGGCTTCGGCCATCTTGCGGGCGGACTTGGCGAGGTCGCTCAGCCAACCCGCGTCCTGGCCCTGGGCGTAGCGGCCCCAGAAGACCTTGAAGGCCTCGATCGCCTCACCCTTGTTGTTGCTGATGATCGACATGGCGGTGTTGTTGACCGGGGTGCGCACGTCGTCGACGGCGTCGGCGAATGCCCGCCAGGCGCCGGCCGCACTGCGCAGCGTGCCCGAGTTGGCGTCCGGCCACCACATCCCGAGCTTGAGCAGGATGTCCTTGGCCTCGTCCTCAAGACTCACCGGGCACCGCCAGGGCCCTGCTCGTCGGAGCTGTCCGCGCCACTCTTGAGCTTGGTGAACATCCCGGCGATCAGCTCGTCGTTGTCGACCGTACCGTCCGCCATGTCGACCATCGCCTCATGGATGCTGACCAGCCCCAGGGCGAGGATGCCAGCCGCCTGTTCAATGCTCTTCTGCTGAGGGGTGTACGCGTCACCGAACTGTGTGCCCTGCTCGTCGTCGCCCCACGGTTTACCCAAGCCGTCCAGGGTGGTGACGAGGGTCGTCAGCGCCGAGGTCAGATTCCGTGCCTGCTCACCGAAGACTGGAGCCGACGCCTTCAGATCGGCCGTCTTGATGTCCAGGACCTTGCCGTCATCCCCGCCGCCTGTGCCCACTTCGACGTCCCCCCGTGGCTCGTCGCCGCCTGTTTACCGATTGCAAATCCCGAGCCTAGAAGAGCTCGTTCGCGGCTGGGTCAAGCGAAGGTCAAGGTGCGGTAATGCGGGATGCTCGTGGCGCATAGCCCCTTGCCGCCACCTTGTAGGGATCGCCGTCATTGTGCGGTGCCGCTCCGTGCCAGGTGTCAGCCCGTCTGGACTGACAACGGGCTGGGTCTGGCCGGGATTGTGGCGCGAAGTTGTTTGCGCGGGCGCACTCGGCAGAACTTCTGCTCGAGGAGTAGGGGGCGCCGTACGCTGCCACTGACACGGGTCCCAACGAGAGAGGCATTGCCATGCCGTCCGATGCCGTCCCCGGTCCGATTCTCGAGCCCATCGCCTTCGGGCAGCGCATGCAGGTCCTGCGCACCCGGCGCGGGATGAGTCGCACGGTCCTCGCCGGGCTGGTGGGGAAGTCCGCGAGCTGGGTGAAGCAGGTCGAGGGTGGGCAGTTGCAGATGCCCAAGCTGCCGATGGTGCTGCGCGTCGCCGAGGCATTGCGGGTGAGGGATCTTTCCGAACTGACGGGAGACCAATCGCGAAAGGTCGCTCTGTTCGTGGGACCAGGGCATGCTCGTCTTCCCCAGGTGAGAGCTGCCATCGATGCCTACCCGTTCAGGCGTGACCAAGAGGCTCCGTCTGCCGTCCATCTGGAGGCGAGGCTCACGCGGGCCTGGCGGGCGCGCCATGCGTCGCCCGATCACCGGGAGGTGGTGGGCGCGTTGCTGCCGGGTCTCATCCAGGATGCTCAACTCGCCGTTCAGCAGGCCGAGACGGGGGATGCGCGACGTGCCGCACAGGCGGTGCTGTCGCAGACGTACAGCCTCTGCCAGTTCTTCATCGCCTACCAGCCCGATGCCCCATTGCTGTGGCGAGCCGTCGAGCGTGGCATGGTGGCGGCGCTGGAGTCCGAGGATCCGCACACCCTCGGTGTAGCGGCCTGGCTTGCCGCGCAGGCGCATCGCGACAGCGGCCCGGGGCACTTCGAAGCGGCGGACACGGTGACGCTGGAAACACTTCGCTATCTGGAGCCCCTGCTGCCAGAGGCGAACGATGACGTACGAGCCATCGCCGGTGCCCTGCGGTTCGAGGCGGGATACACGGCGGCCCGGCGGGGCGATGCCGGAGAGGCATGGGGCTACTGGGATGCCGCGCGTGCCGTGGCCGAGAGGCTGCCTGCCGAGTATTTCCATCCCGTCACGTCCTTCTCGCAGTCGATCATCAGCGCGCACGCGGTCACCATCGCGGTGGAACTGCACGCCGGTGCCGAAAGCGTGCGCCAGGTGGCAGCGGCGGATGCCACGACGATTCCGTCGCGCCCCCGGAAGGCACGCCACCGCATCGAGGAGGCACGCGGATATCAACTGGACGGACAGCCCGAGGCCGCGCTGGCTGCGTTGCACAAGGCGTACGAGTCGGCTCCCGAGACCGTCCGCTACAACGGCTACGCCCGCCGGATCCTCCTGGAGGAGGCTGAGTCGAAGAGCCCGGCTCAGCGGCGCAGGGCGGGCGAGCTGGCGGTGAGACTCGGCATGCTGGCTGTTTGAGCGAAGGGGCAGGAACTCTGCCCCTTCCGCTGCCGCGGCGCGTCTACGGTCGGTGGTTCGTTCGCCACTCAGACCCCCGCGACCGCGGACACGGCCCGGGGGCGTGGTCCACCTGGAGAAAGCAGGTCGACATGCCGCAGAGTATCGCCCACGTCTTCGAACAGTCGCCGAGGGCGTCCGGCCACGCGAGGGAGGCTGCCGCGTGAACCCGGAGCACCTGGTCCGTCTGCTGCCGTGGGCCGGACCCGAGGACAACCCCTGCTATGTGATCACGGACAGTCACGGGGGATGTGTCTCGCGCCTCGCCGATCAGATCGAATCCATTCAGCTCGGCATGGGTGCCGACCTGATCGGTCACGCCGAGGCACTGCTCGGGGAGCCGAGCGCGGACGTCGGGGAGCTGCGCTTTCTCTCCGTTCGGCTGACTGAAGCGCTACGGGACGTCCTCCGGGTGGCCGAGAGCCGGGGTGCGCGGCTGACCGGCACCGTATGACGAAGGGGCGCCCCGCCGGTGTGGCGGGGCGCCCCTTCTCGTAGGCCGGGAAGGCGCTACTTCGAGAGGTCCGGCTTCGGCAGGGGTGTCGCCGCCGCCGACTGCGGGGAGGTGGACGAGGCGAAGGCCGACGGGGCCGACATGCCGGCCGTCGGGTCGGACGGCTTCTCCTCCGTCTGGGGCGGGATCCCGCCCACGATCCGGATGCCGGCCTCGTCCAGGCCCCGCTTGATGCGCCAGCGCAGCTCGCGCTCCACGCCCAGCTTCTTGCCCGGCATCGTCTTCGCCGAGACCCGGATCGTCATCGAGTCGAGCAGCACCTCGCTCAGACCCAGCACCTCCACCGGGCCCCACAGGCGCTCGTCCCAGGGCTCTTCCTTCGCCATGGCGTTCGCCGCCTCGGTGATCACGGCCTTCACCGTGTCCAGGTCCTCCGTCGGCCGGACGGTCACGTCCACGCCCGCCGTCGCCCAGCCCTGGCTGAGGTTCCCTATCCGCTTGATCTCGCCGTTGCGCACGTACCAGATCTCGCCGTCCACCCCGCGCAGCTTGGTCACCCGCAGGCCCACCTCGACGACCTCGCCGGAGGCCACGCCCGCGTCGATCGAGTCCCCGACGCCGTACTGGTCCTCCAGGATCATGAAGACACCGGACAGGAAGTCCGTCACCAGGTTCCGCGCGCCGAAACCGATCGCCACACCGGCCACACCCGCCGAGGCGAGCAGCGGCGCCAGGTCGATCTTGAACGCGCCGAGGATCATCAGCGCGGCCGTGCCCAGGATCAGGAACGACGCCACCGAGCGGAGCACCGACCCGATCGCCTCCGAGCGCTGCCGCCGCCGCTCGGTGTTGACCAGGAGACCGCCGAGCGTCGTCCCCTCCACCGCCTGCGCCGAGCGGTTCATCCGCTCGATCAGCTTCGTCAGCGCCCGCCGCACGGCCATCCGGAGCAGCAGCGCGACGACCAGGATCAGCACGATCCGCAGGCCCGTGTTCAGCCAGGTGGACCAGTTCTCCTCCACCCAGCTGGCCGCGCTGGTGGCCCTCTCCGCGGCCTCGTCCAGGGTCACCGGCATGGGTTCGGGTTCGGTGGCAGCCGCCAGGGCGGACCAGGACACGGGACAACCTCCAGGCATCGCGTACGCAGGCCATCCACAGTAACGGGGCGTCGGACGTGCTCCCGTAGCCCTGTTCGAGGGAGAGACGGACCTCACCTGGGCACATACCGGGGAGAGATGCCGATGTGGTCGAGAACACTCCGGGGCCACCACCCCGATTCCGGTACGTGGTGGCGCCGCGACCAGGCATGAGGAGAGACTGAGAGCAGTTCGTCCCGGCGCGAGCCACGCGCCGCCGGCGTCATAGGAGGCATCCGTGCCGCATGTCCTGGTCCTCAACGCGTCGTACGAGCCGCTCGGCGTCGTACCGCTCCGCCGCGCACTCGTCCTCGTACTGGAGAACAAGGCCCTCTGTCTCGAGGAGTCCGGCGCCTTCCTGCACAGCGAGACCCAAGTCCTCCCCGCCCCCAGTGTGGTGCGACTGAAGCGCTTCGTGCGGGTCCCCTACCGGGGGCCCGTTCCCTTGACCCGCAGAGCGCTCTTCGCGCGCGACGGCGGGCGCTGTGCCTACTGCGGGGCCGTCGCCACCAGCGTCGACCACGTCATCCCGCGCAGCCGCGGGGGCACGCACGCCTGGGAGAACGTGGTGGCGGCCTGCCGCCGCTGCAACCACGTCAAGGCCGACAAGCACCTGCGGGAGATCGGCTGGCGGCTGCGCCACCAACCCGCCCCGCCGACCGGCCTGGCCTGGCGGATCATCGGGACCGGACACCGGGACCCCCGCTGGCTGCCGTACCTGGAACCGTACGGCGCCGTGGACGTGATGGCCCGGATCGACTCCGTCGCAGAGACCCCCGTGAGGGCGCTGACGACGGGTTGAGCCGGGCCTTTCGCGTACGCGGGGGCCTTTCCGGTACGGAACGCGGCGGCGCGCACCTCAGGGTGCGGGCCGCTCCTCCGCCGTGCCCCCGGGAGCCGCCACCGCATACGTCTCCACCGACCAGAGCGAGTACCCGAAGCGCGTCGCCCGCGTCTCCCCCTGGACCCGCAGGAAGCGGGTGTCCGCCGCGTCCATCCGGACCGACTCCCGGCCGCCCCTGCCGTCCGCGACCGTCGCCGCCGTCCGCCAGACCCGGCCGTCGGCCGAGACCTGGACCCGGTAGCGCGAGGCGTACGCGTCCTGCCAGTGCAGCACCACCTGCCCTATCCGGGCCGGCTCGGGCAGCTCCAGCTGCCACCAGGCGCCGTCGTCCGCCGGCGAGGACCAGCGGGTCGCCGGGTCGCCGTCCACCGCCGACGCGGCCGGGAAGTCCGGGGTCTCGTCGCCCGAGGAGGAGGCCGTCGCCGCCCGCGCCAGGTCCGGGCCGGCCGTCCGGGGGAAGGCCCGGACCGTCAGGACCCGCTCCTCGCCCGCGAAGGACACCGGTACCCGGTACGACCCGGCCGGCACGCCCGCGGCCACCGACACCTCCAGGGGCACGGTCGTCCGCGCGCCCCGCTCGACCGCGGCCTGCTCCGGCAGCCGTACCGCGATCCCCTTCGGGGCCTTCGCCGTCAGCGCCCCGCGCACCTCGCCCGCGCGCCGGCCCGTCAGCTCCACGTCCACCCGCTGCGCCGGGCCGCCGATCTCCGCGTCCGTCTCGGTCCGGGCGAGGGCGAGACCGGCCCGCGGCCCGTCCGCGAACCACGGCACCAGCGAGCGCACCCCGGGCGAGGGACCGTCGCCGCTCCACACGACCCGCAGCGCGTCCGCCCGCAGCCCGTTCAGCTCGGTCTGCGTCCAGCCGGACGCCGACAGCGGGCCGAGCGGCCGCCAGCCCTCACCCGGGACGTACGCCTCCACGCGCGCGTCGCCGGCCTTGTCCGGCTCGGTCAGCACCGTCAGCGCCTCCACGGGCCGGGCCCGGTCGAGCCGCACCGTGTACGAACCGGGGGCGCGGTCGGCGCGGTCCTGCGGGGTGCGGTCGGCGCCGGTCCAGGCCGCCGACTCGGCCACCGCGCGCGTGAGGAACGGATCGAGGACCCCCGGGCCGACCGTCACCCGGGCCGCCTTGAGTTCCTTCCGCTGCGCTTCCAGGTCCAGCTGCGCCCGCCAGGCCGCCGCGCCGTCGCCGCGCGCCTGGGCGAGGAGCATGTCGACGGCCGTCTCGCCCGCCCGCCCGTACCGGGACAGCTGTTCGAGCCAGGGTCCCGTCTCGTCGTCGAGGGTGCCGCCGGCCGTGGCCGTGAGCGGCTCGGGCGCCCGGCGCATCACCGTGAACGCGGCCCGCAGTTCGCGCGCCGCCTCGTCCCGGGCGGCGGTGCCGGCCGTGCCGGTGCCCGTGCGGGACGCCCAGAACGCCGCGAGGAGCGGTTTCAGATAGGCCGATTCGCCCGCCGGGTCGAGGATCGACGAGGAGCCGTTCCCGGCGAGCGCGCCGAGCGCCTCGCGGGCGGCCGGGTCCGGCCCGGCGAGGTCGTCGACGGCCGCCCGCCAGGACTCCCTGGGCCGGTAGCCCCGCGGGTTCCAGGCGTAGTCGGCGGTGGTGAAGAGCGGGAGGCGGGAGGCGGCGGGCTGTTCCATGGCGTGCGCGAGGAAGGCGGCCGAACCGGCGGCCACGGCCGGCTCCCGGCCCGTGGCGGGACCGAGGAACAGCCGGTCCTGGGCGTAGTCGTTGACCGGGTAGTTGTCCATGGTGACCAGCGGGTGGTCGCCCAGGGCCCTGCGCGCGCCCGCCAGTTCGCCGCCGGTGATCGTGCGCGGGACGACGCCGACGCCCGTCCACGCGACCCGCACCTCCGGGTCGAGCTCCGCGGCGAGCTTCGTCCGGTACGCGGTCGCGCCGTCCTGGTAGTACTCCGTCGGCATCACCGTCAGCGGCTCGGCGTCCGGGTGCTCCTCGGCGAGGCGGCGGGCGACGGCGTTCGCCACGCGCGCGTGGGCGCCGGCCGCGGCCTCCGGTCCGCGCCCGAAGGTGTCCGCGTCCTTGTCGCAGTGCCACTCGTCGTAGGAGGCGTCCTGGAACTGGAGCTGGAAGGAGCGCACCCCGAGCTCCCACATCGCGTCCAGCTTCCGCGTCAGCGCCGTCACGTCGCCGGACGAGGCCAGGCACATGGACTGGGCGGGCGCCACGGCCCAGCCGAGCGTCACGTGGTTCGCGCGGGCCCGCCCGGCGAGCGCGCGGAACTCCTCCTGCTGCGCGGCCGGGTAGGGCTCGCGCCACTGCGCCTGGCGGTACGGGTCGTCCCCGGGCGCGTACAGATAGCGGTTCTGCTTGGTCCGGCCCAGGAAGTCCAGCTGCGCGAGCCGCTGTTCCAGCGTCCAGGGGCGGCCGTAGAAGCCTTCGGTGATGCCGCGCTCGGCCGTGCCGGGCCAGTCGCGGACGACGACGCCGGGGACCTCCCCGCCCGCGCCGAGGAGCTGACGCAGCGTCTGGACCGCATGGAACAGGCCGTCCTCGCCGACCCCGTCCAGGACGACGGTGTCCCGCCCCTGGAAGCGGCCCGTCGCGAGCCGGTAGCCGCCGCGCGGCAGATCGAGCCGCTCGGGGACGCGCAGGGCGGTCAGGGCCCGCTCGGCGCCCTCGCCGGAGGGCCCGGCGGCCCGCAGGACCGGGCCCCGGCCCGGCAGGCCGGTGTGGACGGTCCGTACCCCGGCGGCCCGGAGCAGCTCGCGCAGGGCGGCGAGGGCGTACGGATCGGCGTCGGTGTCCGCGAGCAGCGTCACCTCGGCCCCGAGGCGTACGGAGGACCCGGCGGCCGTCAGGGACTGCGGCCGGGGCCAGACGGCGGGCACGCGCGCGGTGGAGGGGGCGTGCGGGGACGTGGCGGGGGCCGCGGGGGATGTCGGGGAGGCGGGAGCAGGGGGAGCGGCGGGAGCAGTCGGGATCGCGGGAGCAGCCGGGATCACGGGAGTCGTCGGGATCACGGGAGCCGCCGGGATCACGGGAGCCGCCGGGATCGAGGGCGCCTTCGGGAACGCCGACGCCGAGCCCGGGGCCGCGCCGCCGAGGAGGCCGCCGATGACGGCGGCGGCGACGGCCGTCGCGGTGCGCTTCCTGCGCCCGAGGTGCACGCGCGTCTCCCTTCGGCAGGCCCGGCGGCTCCGCCGGTTGGTCACGAGTAGGTCACGAGCCCACCACCCGTCGCACGGGGGTGTCAATGCGCGTGGCCGATGTGTCGGCTTTGCCCGGCGAGCCGTCGGCGAGGTGACGTCACTTCGCCACGTTCCGCCGGTAAAACGAGGTGCGCTGGGTAGGGCTCTGTCGTTGCCCAGGTCAAACCTGTCGAGACGAATCGGGAGACCCCCGTGACCACGACCGCCCACCACCTCGGACGGATACGCGTTCCCCAGCAGTCGGCGCCGGCCGGCGAGCCGCTGACCAGCGAGCCGCCCCTGCCCGCCGCGTCACCCCTCACCAGCGAGCCGCCGCTGGCCCTGGCGGCCCCCCTGACCAGCGAACCCACCGCCCCCGGCAGCGCGGGCGGCCCGGAGTCCCCCGGAGTGTGAAGTGACCCTGGCCCGTCTCGCCGCCCGTCACGGCGTCGCCACCGCCCACAGCCCGTCAGAAGGCGTCACCGTGCCCGTGCCGGACGCCACCGTGGTGGCCGTCCTCGCCGCCCTGGGCGTCGACGCGGCCACCCCCGAGGCGGTCGCCGCCGCCCTCGACGCGGCCGAACGGGCCGACCGGGAGCGCCTGCTGCCGCCGACCCTGGTCCTGCGGCACGGCGAGGAGCTCCGCCCGCCGGAGGACCTGCCGCCCGGCACCCGGCTGCGGGTCACCACCGAGGACGGCGGCCTCGTCACCGGCCCGGACTGGTCCGGGCTGCCGCTCGGCGTCCACACCGTCGAGGCGCAGGCCCCTGACGGGCGCGCGGCCACCGGCACCCTGATCGTGAGCCCCGCGCGCGTGCCGGGCCCCGGGCGGCGCTCGTACGGACTCCTCGTCCAGCTGTACTCGCTGCTCTCCACCCGCTCCTGGGGCATGGGCGACCTCGGCGACCTGCGGGAGCTCGTCAGCTGGGCGGGCCGCGTGCACGGCGCCGGGTTCGTCCAGGTCAATCCGCTCCACGCGGGCGTGCCCGGGGCGCCGAGCGACCCCTCCCCGTACCGGCCGTCCTCCCGCCGCTTCCCGGACCCCGTCCATCTGCGGATCGAGGAGATCCCCGAGTACGCCCTGGTGGGTCCCGAGCGGCGCGAGGAGCTCGACCGGATCCTCGCCGAGGCGGCCGAACTGCGCGAACGGGTCCTCTGCAAGGGCGCCCTGATCGACCGGGACGCCGTCTGGGAGGTCAAGCGGCGGGCCCTGGAGCTCGTGCTCGCCGCCGTGGAGCCCGGTCCGGGCCGCCGCGCCGACTTCCACGACTTCCTCGCCGAACGCGGCCGCGCCCTGGAGGACCACGCCACCTACCAGGCCCTCGCCGAGCGGCACGGCCCGCACTGGCGGACCTGGCCCGAGGAGCTCCGCGCGCCGCGCGCCGCGGAGACCGCCGTGCGCGCCGACCCCGCCCTGGCCGCCCGGGTCGACTTCCACTGCCGGCTCGCCTGGCTGACGGACCGGCAGCTCGCCGCCGCCGCCGCGGCCGCCCGCGAGGCCGGCATGGAGGTCGGGATCGTCCACGACCTGGCGGTCGGCGTCCACCCCGAGGGCTCGGACGCCTGGGCCCAGCAGGAGGCCTTCGCGGCCGGCATGTCGGTCGGCGCCCCGCCCGACGCCTTCAACGCCCGGGGCCAGGACTGGGGCCTGCCGCCCTGGCGGCCCGACGCCCTCGCCGCCGCCGGGTACGCCCCGTACCGCGGACTCCTCCGCGAACTCCTGCGCCACGCGGGCGCGCTGCGCATCGACCACGTGATGGGCCTGTTCCGGCTGTGGTGGGTGCCCGAGGGGCACGAGCCCACCGAGGGCACGTACGTCCGGTACGACGCCGAGGCGATGCTCGCGGTGCTCGTCCTGGAGGCGCACCGCGCCGGCGCCCTCGTCATCGGCGAGGACCTCGGGACGGTCGAGCCGGGCGTACGGGGGGAGCTGGCCCGGCGCGGGGTGTTCGGGACCTCCGTGCTCTGGTTCGAGCGGGACTGGGAGGGCACCGGCCAGCCGCTGCCGGCGGGGGAATGGCGCGCGGAGTGCGTCGCCACCGCCACCACCCACGACCTGCCGTCCACCGCCGCCCGGCTCTCCGGCGAGCACGTCACCCTGCGGCACCGGCTCGGGCTGCTCTCCGGCGACCTGGAGCGCGAGCGGGCGGCGGACGCGGCGGAGACCGCCGAGTGGCTGGACGTGTTCGAGCGGAAGGGGCTGCTCCCGGAGGGCCCGGGGGACGAGGAGGCCGAGATCAGGGCCGTCCACCGGTTCCTGCTCGCCACCCCGGCCCGGATGGCCGGCGCCTGGCTGCCGGACGCGGTGGGGGACCGCAGACCGCAGAACCTGCCGGGCACCTGGGACCAGTACCCCAACTGGCGGCTGCCGCTCGCGGGTCCGGACGGCCAGCCGCTCACCCTGGAGGACCTCGCCGCCTCGCCCCGGGCACACGCCCTGCTGAGCGAGCTGAGGGCGGGTACGGAAGCCTCCGATGCCCATACGGCACCCCCGGGCGCGCGGCCCGTTTAGGTGTTCGCTACTTTGGGCCTGTGGACAAGAAGAACGCTCTGCGCGCCGGCTCGCTCGCGGCCGGTACGACGCTGATGATGCTGCTCATGTCGTCCCCCGCGCTCGCGCTCACCCGCGACGACGGCGACGACCCGGCCCCCAAGCTGAGTGTCATCGAGACCCTCGGCCTGTACGTGGCGGCGCCGCTGGGTCTGTTCCTGGTGATCGCCGGTCTGGTGATGGTGCTCGACAAGTCCAAGAAGAAGGCGTAACCGCCTCCAAGGTGTAACTGCCTTCCAGGCGTCACCGCCTCATAGGTCTCCGTCGAGGGCGCCGCACGGTACGAGGTACCGCGCGGCGCCCTCGCATGCGTGGAGGCCCCCACGACTAGACGGTCGTGGCCAGCAGCTTGCGCAGCAGCCCCGTCAGCTGGTCCGCCTCCTCCGGGGTGAGCGCGGACTCCAGGGCCGCCCGCTGCTCCCCGAGCCCGGCCTCGACGGCCTGGTCCACCAGTTCCCTGCCGCGCTCGCTGAGGGTGACCCGCAGTCCGCGCCGGTCGTTCGGGTCGGGGCTGCGGGTGAGCAGCCCGGCCTTCTCCAGCTTGTCCAGGCGGCCCGTCATGCCCCCGGTGGTGATCATCAGGGTGGCGGTCAGCTCGCGCGGCGAGAGCGTGTACGGCTCTCCTGACCTGCGCAGCGTCGCGAGCACGTCGAACTCCCCGAGCGCCATGCCGTAGGGCGCGTACGCCTTGTCCACCTTGCCGCGCATGGCGTTCGACAGCCGGTAGATGCGCCCGAAGACGGCCATCGGCACCGTGTCCAGGTCGGGGCGGACGGCCGCCCACTGATCGGCGATGGCGTCGACGGCGTCATGGGCGGGGCCGGGGTTGTTCGTCTCCATGGGGCCAGTCTCCTCTTCCGCATGACTCGATCGCAAGAAAGCCTCTTGCAAGTAAGTAGCTTAGTGGTAAGTTAATTACCGCCAAGCCAGTCCGGCACTCCACGGAGTCCGGAACGTCACAGCAGGGGGGAACCGTCATGTCCCGCAAGGCCGCAACCGTCGCACTCACCGCGATCGCCCCGATCTCCTGGGGCTCCACCTACTACGTCACCACCGAGTTCCTGCCGCCCGACCGGCCGCTCCTCACCGGCCTCCTGCGCGCCCTGCCCGCCGGCCTCGCGCTCCTCGCCCTCACCCGCAAGCTCCCGCAGGGCGCCTGGTGGTGGAAGTCCGCGGTCCTCGGAGCCCTCAACATCGGCGCCTTCTTCCCGCTGCTCTTCCTCGCCGCCTACCGCCTGCCCGGCGGAGTCGCCGCGGTCGTCGGCTCCGTCGGCCCGCTCTTCGTCGTCGGCCTCGCGGCCCTCTTCCTCGCCGAGAAGCCCACGGTGAAGTCCCTCCTCACCGCCGTCACCGCCGCCTTCGGCGTCAGCCTCGTGGTCCTCAAGGCCGGAGCCGCCTTCGACCTGGTCGGCGTGGGCGCCGGACTGCTCTCCTCGCTCTCGATGTCCGCCGGCGTCGTCTTCACCAAGCGCTGGGGCCGCCCCGAGGGCGTCGGCGCCCTCGCGCTCACCGGCTGGCAGCTCACCGCGGGCGGCCTGGTCATCCTGCCCATCGCCTTCCTGATCGAGGGCGCCCCGCCGGCCCTGACCGGCACCAACCTGGCCGGCTACGCCTACCTCGCCTTCGGCAACACCGCGATCTCGTACTTCCTCTGGTTCCGCGGCATCGAGCGGCTCAGCGCCTCCTCGGCCACCCTCCTCGGCCCGCTCTCCCCGATCACCGCGGCCGTCATCGGCTGGGCGGCGCTCGGCCAGGCCCTCGGCCCGGTGCAGGTCCTCGGCATGCTGGTCGCCTTCGGCGCCACCCTGGCCGGCCAGCTGAGCCCCCGTACCGCCAAGACCGCCAAGACCGCGCCCAAGGCCGAATCGTTCAGCGCTGCTGAAAAGAACGGTCAGGAAGTTTCGATGGACCTGGAGGTTTCGGCAGTGCGACGGTGACGGACATGAGCCTGGACACCGCACGCAACCCGACCGACACCGCCACCGACAGCACCGCCACCGCAGTCACCGAGAGGCCGGCACCCGCCAAGGGCGCCGGCCTCGGCGTGTTCCTCGCCCTCCTCGCCACCGTCGTCTGGTCCGGCAGCTTCGTCGCCGCCCGTGCCCTCCACGACACCGTCCCCCCGGTCCAGGCCGCCTTCTGGCGCTGGATCGTCGCCCTCGTCGCCGTCGCCCCGCTCGCCGCCCGCGCGACCTGGCGGCAGCGGCACCTGATCCGCCGCCACCTCCGCTTCCTCACCCTCGCCGCGCTGCTCGGCATCACCGTCTACAACACCCTGGTCAACCAGGCCGGGACCGCCACCTCCGCCGGCAACATGGGCATGGTCATGGCCGCGTCCCCGGTCCTCATGGCCCTCTTCGCCCGCCTCGGCGGCAACCGCCTCGGCCCGCGCCGCACCACCGGCATGCTCATCGCCTGCGCCGGCGTCCTGCTCCTCGTCAGCAAGGGCTCGCTCGCCCCCGACCTCGCCACCGGCGACCTCTGGGTCATGGCCGCGGCCGTCTGCTTCGCCTCCTACAGCGCCCTGCTCAAGCGCCGCCCCGCCGAACTCGGCGGCCTCGCCTTCCTCTTCACCACCTTCGCGCTCGGCGCGCTCATGCTCCTCCCGGCGTACGGGATCAGCCTCGCCGTCCAGGGCGGCTTCGAGCCCACCACCGGCACCGTCGGCCCCCTCGTCTACGTCGGCGTGCTCTCCTCCGCCGTCGCCTTCCTCGCCTGGAACAAGGCCGTCACCCTGATCGGCGCCGCCCGCGCCGGGATCGTCTACTACCTCCAGCCCGTCTGCGTCGCCCTCCTCTCGTACGCCCTCCTCGGCGAACAGCTCGGCCTCCTCGGCGGCGCGAGCATGGTCCTCATCCTCGGCGGGGTCGCCATGAGCTCCTCCCGATAGGGCGAGGCCCGGTGAAACCGACAGGGCGAGGCCCACGGGAACGAGGCCCGATATGTTGCGCCCCATGACCGAGTGGGACATCAAGAAGCTCCAGATCCTCCGCACCCTCCGCGACCGCGGCACCGTCACCGCGACCGCGGAGGCCCTGCTCATGACCCCCTCGGCCGTCTCCCAGCAGCTCACCAACCTCGCCAAACAGCTCGGGGTCCGGCTCCTGGAGGCCCAGGGCCGCCGGGTCCGCCTCACCGACGCCGCCCATCTGGTGCTGCGCCACGCCGAGCTCGTCTTCGCCCAGCTGGAGCGCGCCGACGCCGAACTCGACGGCTACCTGCGGGGCGAGGCCGGCCAGGTGCGGGTCGCGGCCTTCTCGACGTCCGTGCCCGCGCTCCTCGTCCCCGCCGTACGCCAGCTCCGCACCGCCCACCCCGGGCTCGACGTCCGCATCCGGGAGGCCGAGGCGGCGGAGGCGTACGAGCTGCTCACCGCCGGCGAGGTCGACCTCGCGCTCTCGCTCGCCGCGCACGCGCCGTCCGCCCGCGACCCCAAGTACAGCCGGATGCCGCTGCTCGCCGACCCGCTCGACGTCGCCCTGCCCGCCGGCCACCCGCTCGCCGACGCGCCCGGCCTGCGGCTCGCCGACCTCGCCGCCGAGCCCTGGATCTTCGGCGGCTCGGGACCCTGGTCCGAGATCACCACCGCCGCCTGCGAGGCCGCCGGCTTCGTGCCCGAGCAGGCCCACAGCGCCTCCGGCTGGACCGCGATCCTCGCCATGGTCGAGGCCGGTCTCGGGATCGCGCTCGTGCCCCGGATGGCCTCCGCGGACCGCCGGGGCGGGACCGGGGTCGTCATGCGGGTCCTCTCCGCCGACCAGCCGCGCCGCCATGTCGTCGCGGCGGTACGCAGCGGGGCGGAGGAGGGCCCGGCGGTGGCGCGGGTCCTCGCCGCGCTCCGGCAGGCGGCGGCGGCCCGCGAGACCGTTCAGCAGAACTGACCCCGCAATCGTTCAGCAGAACTGAACATGTCTGTCGAAAACATTCGATGGACCGAGGAGTCGCCGACGCGGGAGAGTCGGAGCCATGAGCAGCCTCGACGCGAACCAGGACCCCCACGCCAACGACGCCGCCCCCTACTCCGGCGGGGACCCGTACGCCGACTACCGCGCCGGTGACTTCCCCTTCACCGAGCTCGTCGATCTCGCCGACCGCCGTCTCGGCGCCGGTGTCGTGGCCGCCAACGACGAGTTCTTCGCCGAGCGGGAGAACCTCCTCGTCCGAGAGCGCGCCGTCTTCGACCCGGAGCACTTCGGCCACAAGGGCAAGATCATGGACGGCTGGGAGACCCGCCGCCGCCGCGGCGCCGACGCCGAGAACGTCTTCCCCGCCCCCGAGGACCACGACTGGGCGCTCGTCCGCCTCGGCGCCCCCGGCGTGATCCGCGGCATCGTCGTCGACACCGCCCACTTCCGCGGCAACTACCCGCAGAAGGTCAGCATCCAGGCTACTGCCGTCGAGGGTTCGCCCAGCCCCGCCGAGCTGCTCGACGCGAAGTGGGAGGAGCTCGTCCCGCCGACCCCCGTCCGCGGCCACGCCGCCAACGGCTTCGAGATCACCGCCGAGCGCCGCTTCACCCACGTCCGGCTCTGCCAGCACCCCGACGGCGGCGTCGCCCGGCTCCGCGTCCACGGCGAGGTCGTGCCCGACCCCGAGTGGCTGGAGCTCCTCGGCACCCTCGACCTGATCGCCGTGCTCAACGGCGGCTCGTACGAGGACGCCTCGGACAGGTTCTACTCCTCGCCGACGCAGATCATCCTGCCCGGCACCTCCCGCAAGATGGACGACGGCTGGGAGAACCGCCGCCGCCGGGTCCGCGGCACCAACGACTGGGTGCGTTTCCGGCTCGTCGCCCAGGGCGCCGTGCGCGCCGTGGAGATCGACACCGCGTACCTCAAGGGCAACTCGGCCGGCTGGATAGCCCTCCAGGGCCGCAACGGTGAGAACGGAGAGTGGTTCGAGATCATCCCGCGCACCCGCCTCCAGCCCGACACCCTGCACCGCTTCAAGCTGCCCGCGCAGGCCGTCGTCACCCACGTCCGGCTCGACGCCTTCCCCGACGGCGGCGTCGCCCGCATGCGGCTGCACGGCGTGCTGACGGAGCAGGGCGCGGCCGGACTCCGCGCCCGGTACGCGGCGCTCGGCGGATAAGGGAAACGCTTCCGCCCGGCGGCGCGGCCGCGCGCCGACGCCCGCCCGCCGGGCGGACTTCAAGCACCGCCTCCGGGCGGGCTCCAAGCGCGGAGAAGGGGCGCCCCCACGGGGGAGGGCGCCCCTTCTCCGTATGACCGGACTACTTCGCGGCCGCCGCGTCCGCCGCCTGTGCCTTCAGGGCGCGCTCGACGCCCGCGCGGGACTCCGTCACCAGACGACGCAGCGCCGGGACCGGGTCGTGCTCGGCGATCCACGCGTCCGTCGCGTCCAGGGTCTCCTGCGACACCTGGAGCGTCGGGTAGAGGCCGACCACGATCTGCTGGATCATCTCGTGGCTGCGGGTCTCCGCGACCTGCTTGATCGACGCGAAGTACTTCGCGGTGTACGGGGCGAGCAGCTCGCGCTGGTCGGCCTGCACGAAGCCGCCGATGACGGCCTCCTGCACGGCGTTCGCCAGCTTGTCGTCCTCGACGACCGAGGCCCAGGCCTCCGCCTTCGCCGCCTCCGTCGGACGGGCCGCGCGCGCGGTCGCCGCGTGCCGCTCGCCCGCCGCCGTACGGTCGCGCTCCAGCTCGGCGGCGATCTCCGCCTCGTCGAAGCGGCCGGTGGCCGCGAGTCGCTGCACGAACGCCCAGCGCAGCTCGGTGTCGACGGCGAGGCCCTCGACGACCACGGAGCCGTCGAGCAGCCCGGCGAGCACGTCGAGCTCCGCGTCCTCGCGGGCGGTCGCCGCGAAGGCCCGCGCCCACGCCAGCTGGTGGTCGCTGCCGCCCTCGGCGGCGCGCAGCTGCTCCTGGGCGAAGGCGCCCCAGCGCGCGAGGCCCGTCGCGCGCCACTCCGGCGCCGCGTACAGGTCGAGCGCGGCCTTCACCTGGCCCTGGAGGGACTGCACCACGCCGATGTCGGACTCCTTGGCGATGCCCGAGAGCACCAGGTCCAGGTAGTCGCGGGTGGCCAGCTCGCCGTCGCGGGTCATGTCCCAGGCGGAGGCCCAGCACAGGGCGCGCGGCAGGGACTCGGCGAAGTCGCCGAGGTGCGCGGTGACGTTCGCCAGGGACACCGCGTCGAGGCGGACCTTGGCGTACGACAGGTCGTCGTCGTTGAGCAGGACGACCGCCGGGCGGGCCTTGCCGATCAGCTGCGGGACGGCCGTCAGCTCGGCGGCCTCGATGTCCAGCTCGAGGCGCTCGGTGCGGACCAGCTTGCCGGCCCCGTCGAGGTCGTAGAAGCCGATCGCGATGCGGTGCGGGCGCAGCACGGCCTCGCCCTTGGCGCCGGCGGGCAGCGCAGGGGCCTCCTGGCGGACGGCGAAGGCGGTGATGGACCCGTTCTCGTCGGTCTCGATCTCCGGGCGGAGGATGTTGATGCCGGCCGTCTCCAGCCACGCCTTCGACCAGGTCTTCAGGTCGCGTCCGGAGGTCTCCTCCAGCGCGCCGAGGAGGTCGGACAGGCGGGTGTTCCCGAAGGCGTGCGCCTGGAAGTACGCCTGGACGCCCTTGAAGAACTCGTCCTCGCCGACGTAGGCCACGAGCTGCTTCAGGACCGAGGCGCCCTTGGCGTACGTGATGCCGTCGAAGTTGACGAGCACGTCCTCCAGGTCGTTGATGTCGGCCATGATCGGGTGCGTCGACGGCAGCTGGTCCTGGCGGTAGGCCCAGGTCTTCTCCGCGTTCGCGAAGGTGGTCCAGGCGTTCGGCCAGCGGGTGCCCGGCACCGAGGCCTGGCACGCGACCGAGGTGAAGGTGGCGAACGACTCGTTCAGCCACAGGTCGTTCCACCACTCCATGGCGACGAGGTCGCCGAACCACATGTGGGCGAGCTCGTGCAGGATGGTCTCGGCGCGCCGCTCGTACGCCGCGTCCGTCACCTTCGAGCGGAAGACGTACTGGTCGCGGATGGTGACCGCGCCCGCGTTCTCCATCGCGCCCGCGTTGAACTCCGGCACGAACAGCTGGTCGTACTTGGCGAACGGGTAGTCGTACGCGAACTTCTCCTGGAACCAGTCGAAGCCCTGGCGGGTCACGTCGAAGATGTGGTCCGCGTCGAGGAACTCGGCGAGCGACGGACGGCAGTAGATGCCCAGCGGGACGACCTGCCCGTCCTTCTCGTACGTCGAGTGCACCGAGTGGTACGGGCCGACGATGAGGGCCGTGATGTACGTGGAGATGCGCGGGGTCGGCTCGAAGACCCACACGTCGTTCTCGGGCTTCGGCGTCGGCGAGTTCGAGATCACCGACCAGCCGCTCGGCGCCTTCACCGTGAACTGGAAGGTCGCCTTGAGGTCGGGCTGCTCGAAGGAGGCGAACACGCGGCGCGCGTCCGGCACCTCGAACTGGGTGTAGAGGTAGGCCTGGTCGTCGACCGGGTCGACGAAGCGGTGCAGGCCCTCACCGGTGTTGGTGTACGCGCAGTCGGCGACGACCTTCAGCTCGTTGCGGCCCAGGGCGAGGCCGTCGAGCGCGATCCGCGAGTCGCGGAAGGCGGCGGCGACGTCGAGCGCGCGGCCGTTGAGCACCACCTCGTGGACGGCGGGGGCGACGAGGTCGATGAAGGTCTCGGCGCCGTCCTCGGCGGAATCGAAGCGGACGGTGGTGACGGACCGGTAGGTGCCGCCCTCCTGCGCACCGGTGAGGTCGAGTTCGACCTCGTACGCGTCCACGGTCAGCAGCGCCGCCCGCTGCTGAGCCTCTTCACGGGTCAGGTTCGTGCCAGGCACCCGGTCAACTCCTCGGTTCGTGACGTTTGGGCCATCCTTCCACGGCCCGCCTCAGCGGCGCACGGAACATTTCCACGGTCCGTCACCGCTGATCCGCAGCAGCCCGGGGCCCGGCACCGGGGTGCTCACCCGGACCTCGCCGATCTCGTTGACCAGCAGGTCCTGCTCCTCGTCGTCGTAGAGCGGGTCGGCCGGCGGGGTGTGCTGGTGGACGGTGAAGTTCGACTCCCCGTGGTGCGCGAAGTCGAGTACCCCGGCCGGCCCCTCGTAGATCACCAGATCGTGGGCGATGCCCTCGACGTGGTTGTCGAAACGGCGCGCGTGGGACAGCGGCAGCACCCGCAGCGTCCAGGGGGTGTCGGCCTCCACCCGCAGGGACAGCGGGCGGGCGCGCGGGACGAGGGCGACGGTACGCGCGCGCACGTCGTCCTCGTACGCCGTGAGCAGATAGTCCTCGGCCCGCCCGTACGCGTCGCAGGACTCGATCGTCGTGGACAGCGAGTGGTACGACTCGATCTCCAGGAGCACCCAGTGCCCCGCCGGAAGACCCGCATCGCAGTGCACGGTCTCCTTGCCGCGCCCCTGGTACCCGCGGGGCCGGAACTCCCCGCCGTACGGATCGGCCACCGGCACGGGCGGGGCGGCGGGCGCCGGGGGCGGGGGCGGCGGGACGTAACCGGGGCCCGGGATCGGCGGCGGCGGGTACTCCACCACGATGCCGAAGTCCGTCGCGAGCCCGGCGAGTCCCGAGGCGTACCCCTGGCCGACCGCCAGGAACCGCCAGCCGCCGTCCTGCCGGTAGAACTCGCCGAAGACGAACGCCGTCTCCGTCGTCGCGTTCCCGATCGGGCAGTACGCCAGGGGGGTGCCGGCCGCGTCCGTGACCAGGATGTCGAGCCCCGGCACCTGCCCGAAGGCGCCCCCGTCGGCCGAGGCGGCGATCACCAGGCGCCCCACATCGGGCTCCACGCGCGCGAGGTCCAGCCACAGCCAGTCCGCGGCCGGGCTGCCGGGCGCGCCGGGGGCCGACTTCCCCAGGTGCCGGACGGCCCCCGAGGGGTGCTCGGCGTGGTTGTAGAAGACCAGATCGGCGTCGCCCCGCACCCGCTCCCCGGCCCCGAGGAGCAGCGCGGAGACGTCCACGTCGGGCACCCCGGGCCCGGTCCGCCAGCTGACCGCGACATGAAGGGCCTGCGGGGGCACCGGGACGTCGGCCCCTCTGGATATCTGGGTCATGGGGGAACTCTGGCACGGGCGGACACGTCGGAGGGGCGGCTCCCCGCAAAGGGAAGCCGCCCCTCCGAGGGGTCGTGCGGGTCAGCCCTTGAGCTCCGCCGCGACGAGCTCCGCGATCTGCACGGCGTTCAGCGCCGCGCCCTTGCGCAGGTTGTCGTTGGAGAGGAACAGCGCGAGGCCGTTCTCGACGGTCTCGTCCACGCGGATGCGGCCCACGTACGAGGCGTCCTTGCCGGCCGCCTGGAGCGGGGTCGGGATCTCGGAGAGCTCGACGCCCTCGGCGTCCTTGAGGAGCTCGTAGGCGCGCTCGACGCTGATCGGACGCTCGAAGCGGGCGTTGACCTGGAGCGAGTGGCCGGAGAAGACCGGGACGCGCACACAGGTGCCGGAGACCTTGAGCTCCGGGATCTCCAGGATCTTGCGGGACTCGTTGCGGAGCTTCTGCTCCTCGTCGGTCTCGTGCGTGCCGTCGTCGACGAGGTTGCCGGCCAGCGGGACGACGTTGAAGGCGATGGGGCGCCGGTAGACGGTCGGCTCGGGGAAGGCGACGGCCTCGCCGTCGAAGGCCAGCCGGTCGGCCTGCTCGGCCACGGCGCAGGCCTGCGTGCGCAGCTCGGCGACGCCGGCCACGCCCGAGCCGGAGACGGCCTGGTAGGTGGTGGCGATCAGCGCGGTGAGGCCGGCCTCCTGGTGGAGCGGCTTGAGGACCGGCATGGCGGCCATCGTGGTGCAGTTCGGGTTGGCGATGATGCCCTTGGGGCGGTCCTTGACCGCGTGCGGGTTGACCTCGGAGACCACCAGCGGGACCTCGGGGTCGCGGCGCCAGGCGGAGGAGTTGTCGATCACGACGGCGCCCTGCGAGGCGACCTTCTCGGCGAGGGCCTTGGAGGTGGCGCCACCGGCGGAGAAGAGCACGATGTCGAGGCCGGTGTAGTCGGCGGTGGAGGCGTCCTCGACGGTGATGCCGTCGACGACCGTGCCGGCGGAGCGCGCGGACGCGAAGAGGCGCAGCTCGTCGACCGGGCCAATAGGGGATGTGGCAGCCCGCTCGGCGAGGA
This sequence comes from Streptomyces sp. NPDC037410, assembly GCF_055602235.1. Lineage (NCBI taxonomy): Bacteria > Bacillati > Actinomycetota > Actinomycetes > Kitasatosporales > Streptomycetaceae > Streptomyces > Streptomyces sp. NPDC037410. The sequence continues at coordinate 336,397 of NZ_JBVJWR010000007.1, forward strand.
TCTTGCGCATGACCGTGCCGACCTGACCGGTGGCTCCGACGATTCCGACCTTCACGGGGACTCCTCCGTACGTATGTGCAGGGTGTTGCCGGTCCATGATGCGTATGTCCCGGGCCGCCTTGTCCAATCCATTGTCCAAGGGACGGGACGATGACCGGGACGGCGTAGGAGGGTGCACACCTGCGGCGGGCGCTTCGGTTGCGGTCCGGAGCACAGAAGCCCCGGCGTGCGTCCCTAGATGAGAGTGCGCACGCCGGGGGCTGTGAGCGCGTGAATTCAATAGGACCTGCGGGATTTCGCGGCCGGTCCTAGGAGCTTGGGAATCGTCGAATATTTTCAGGCGTCTTCTCCGGAAGATTTCTGCCTGCCTTACTGCTCCACCGTCAGGGCCCAGCGAACCGTCGACGGCGCTGATATTCGAATCGTCCCGTCATCGCGTGAACGCTTCAGATGGAACTCGTTGTAGGTGCTGCTCACCTCGCCGTCGACACAGCTGAGCGGGAAGTCGAGGCCCGCAGGTGTGATCGACACCGTGAGTGTGCCCTTGCCTTGGCAGTTGACCTGAACGGCCAGCCGTCCCTTGTCGATCTTCTTGCCGAGCGGCAGTGCCGCATTCCCTGTCCGTGACGCCGCGCTCAGGAGAACGGCTCCGTTCACCGGTTTGGGGGCCTGGGTGACGCTCTCTCCCTCGATGTGTTCCGCTCGTGTGCTGCTCGGGGTGCTACTGGGCTTGGCGGACGTGGAAGCGGAAGGTGGAGGCGAGGCCTGCTCGCCGCCCTTGCCGGTGCAGCCGACGGTTCCCAAGAGGAGTGCTGTTCCGGCGAGCAAAGCCGCTCCCGCGCGGGGAAAGATCAGCTCTCCCATACGTACCAGCCGACCTTAAGCGGTGAGTAGCTGGTGACGGTCTTCGTGGGGCTGGTCGAGCAGTTGCTGTAGACGGAGTAGCTCGTACCGGTGTTCTTGAGCCGGTAGACGCCATACTTGGCGTTGGTCGTCCTCCGGGGCGGAGTGTTGATGGCGATGGTGTTGCCCAGCTTCGCGGTCAGGCTGGCGGACAGGTTCACCTCGTACTTGGCCTCGATCTTGGCGAGCATCACGCCGACGCTGGGAGCGAGGCCGGCGGTGACGGAAACGCCCACCGATCCGGTGACCTCCGAGGTGAAGGTCGAGCGGACAATCTATGACGTCCCGTTGTAGTTCGCGTTGGTGGGGCCGACGCCCGAGTGGTAGGTCCCGCCCTTGCTGGTGGGGATGTAGATCCGCTGGGTGGGGCCGCAGTACTCGCTGTTGGTGGTATCTATGGGCGGCTTGCCGGTGACGATCGGCTCAGGCTCCGGGTCGACAGGCGCTTCCAGGCCGGTCTCCTCCGGCTCTGCGGGCGGTGCGGTGTTCACCGGCTCCTCGACGGGGGTGGTGTCGACCGGAGTCGGCTCCTCGGCGACGAGACCGGGAGCGGTCAGGACTGTGGCGGACGCGGTCGCCGGGGCGGCCATCCCCGCCACGGCGACAAAGGCGATCGCGGCGATGAGCGGCCCGCGCCTCATGTTGATTCCCATCAGATTTCCCTCCCCTTTGTCGACCCTGGGTGGGCTGGACGAGAAGAACGTTAGACGAATTCAGGGGCGGAGATGGGGATTTCTGGCAGCCCTGAGGTAGATCTGAGGTTCATGGGTGGTGAAAGCGGACGCCCGGGTCCCTATGGCCCCAAGTCGACTCGACATATTCGAGGAAAGTTGAATTCCGTTTTTGGTTTTGAGTGGGTGGGCTCAGCTCTCCTTCGTACGGGCGTAATGGCGGGAGGCCTTGGCGCGGTTGCCGCAGACCGCCATGGAGCACCAGCGGCGGGTGCCGTTCCGCGAGGTGTCGAAGAAGTGGAGGGTGCAGGCCTCGTGGGCGCAGGCCCGGATCCGGTCGGGCGCGGTGCGCAGCAGGTCGAGGTAGTCGCGGGCGGCGGTCCAGCCGGGACCCCAGGCCTGATCGGCGAACTCGGCCTCCTCGCCGGGGCCTTCGGTGGTGAGCGTGGCCCGGATGCGGCCGTGGCCGAGGACGGCGTCGACGCGCGCGGTGGCGGCGGGGTCGCCGGGGTGGTCGACGAGCGCGGCGAGCGCGTCCCGGGCGGCGAGGGTGTGGCGCAGGGTGGTCGCGTCGGCGCCGAACCGCTCGGCGAGGCCGTGGGCGGCGAGCCAGACGGCGAGGCCCTCGACGCCCGCGAGCAGGTCCCGGCGGACGCCCTCCTCGTTCCAGCGGGTGTTGAGCAGGTCAAGGGAGACGGGCTCGCCGGTGAGCGGCCGGGGGTCGATGACGGTCATGGCGGACACCCTCCTCGAGGAACTAACCCCTCAAGAGTAAATGAACGGTTCTGGTCGTTTCTCGGCCTTCTCGGCCCGGCCTCCCGCCGCCTCGTCGCCGCCGGGCTCGCGGCGGGCCGGACAACCGGGCGGACGTACCCCGCCTCCTGGTTCTAACCTCTTCCCATGCAGCAGGAGTTGAGGGTGGCGGCCTACGCCGTGTGTGTCCGGGGCGAGGAGATACTCCTGGCCCGCTGGGTCGCGAAGGACGGCGTGAAGCGGTGGACGCTGCCGGGCGGCGGCATGGACCACGGCGAGGATCCCGTCCACACCGTGGTCCGCGAGGTCGAGGAGGAGACCGGCTATCTGACCGAGCCGACCGCGCTCCTCGGCATCGACTCCATCCGGCGCTCCTGGCTCAGCCGCCTCGGCATCCCGGGCGACTGGCAGGGGCTGCGGGTCCTGTACGAGGCCCGGATCACGGGCGGCGACCTGCGGAACGAGGAGGGCGGCTCCACCGACCTCGCCGCCTGGCACCCGCTCGACTCCGTGCCCTCCCTCGCCCGCGTGGAACTCGTCGACATCGGCCTCCAGCTGTGGCGCGACCGGCCGCCCCTCGGGCGCTCGCACCTCACCCAGCACGACAACCTCTGACCTCTGCCGGAAGGCCGAAAACGGCTCAACCGTCACGGACGCGATCAACCCCCTCCCGCCCTCCCGCGGTCCCCTCCCCTGACCGCAGTACAACGATCAGGGGAGCCCCGCATGTCAGCCGCCCGCACCGTACGCACCGTCCTCGCCGCCACCCTCGTGGCCGGCCTCGCCGCCACCACGCTCGCGGCACCCGCCCTCGCGGCGTCGGCTCCCGCGAAGCCGGACCACGCCGCCACCCAGCGGGCCCTGGACACCGCCGTCGCCGACGGCGTGCCCGGCGCCGTCGCCCAGGCCCGCGACGGACGCGACCAGTGGACCGGCACCGCCGGCGAGCGCAAGGGCAACGACCGCTACCGCGTCGGCTCCATCACGAAGACCTTCACCGCCACCGTCCTCCTCCAGCTCCAGGCCGAGGGCCGCATCGACCTCGACGACCCGGTCGAGAAGTGGCTGCCCGGAGTCGTCCGGGGCAACGGCCACGACGGCCGCGAGATCACCGTCCGCCAGCTGCTCAACCACACCAGCGGCATCTACAGCTACACCGAGGACCCCGCCTTCCAGGAGAAGGTCTTCGGCTCCGGCTTCCTGGAGCACCGCTACGACACCTGGAGCCCGCGTCAGCTCGTCTCCGTCGCGATGGCCCACAAGCCGGACTTCGATCCCGGCAGCAGCTGGAACTACTCCAACACCAACTTCGTCCTCGCCGGCATGGTGATCGAGAAGGTCACCGGCCGCCCGTACGGCCAGGCCGTCGAGAACCGCATCATCAAGCCGCTCAAGCTCCGCGCCACCACCGTCCCCGGGACCCGCTCGGCCATGCCGGAGCCCAGCAGCCCGGCGTACTCCAAGCTCTCCCGGGACGTGAACGCCCCCGTCCACGACGTCTCCGACCTCAACCCGAGCATCGCGAGCTCGGCCGGCGAGATCATCTCCGACTCCCGTGACCTGCAGACCTTCTACCGGGCACTCCTCAAGGGCCGGCTCCTCACGAAGGACGGACTGAAGGAGATGACCACCACGGTCCCCATCTCCCCCCAGTACCCGAACGTCGGCTACGGCCTCGGGCTCATGAAGGAGAAGCTCAGCTGCGGGAAGGAGATCTGGGGCCACGGCGGCGGCATCCACGGCTCCACCTCCCTCGCCCAGGTGACCCGCGACGGCGAGCACTCCCTCGCCGGCAACTTCAACGCCGACTGGGCGGGGAGCGCCGAGAAGGTCATCGAGGCCGAGTTCTGCGGCACCGCCCCGAAGAAGTAGCCCCTCACCGGGGCAGGACGACGACGTACGTGGCGGGCTGCCGGTCCGCCGCGGCCATCAGGGCCGTACGGACCACGGTGGCCTGCTGGTCCATCGCCTCGCGCAGCTTGCGCGGGGTGAGGTGGACGACCGTGATGCCGAGCCGCTCCAGGTGCTCCCGCTTGCGGGTGTACTCGGTCCACAGCTCGTCGTCGTCCTGTCGCGGCGCCCGGGTGTCCAGCTCCACGGCGACCGCCTGGTCCGGCCAGTAGGCGTCCACCCCGCCCAGGTGCGGGCCGCCCGGCAGCCGCAGGTCCACGTTCCACAGCGGGTCCGGCAGCGCGAACTCCCGCACCATCTCGTACAGCCGCTGCTCGGAGCGCGCGCGCCCCTCGGCGAGCAGCGCGTCCACCGCGTCCACCACGTGGGGCCGGGAGAGCAGCCGGGCCCGGCTCAACTCCCGTACGACCGCGCCGGGTTCGCAGTGCCCGCCGCGTACGGCCTCGGTGAGCAGCCGGCGGACGGTCTCCGCGTCCGAGAGGCCCGACACCGCGTCGGCGACGGCGCGGGCCACGGGGGCGACGGGCAGGCCCGTGAGCTCCACCGGCTCGGGCGACTCGGGGGCGCGGACCACCCGTACCCAGCCGGTCGAGCGCAGCCGGCGGGTGCGCGGCACGAGGACGTCGATCCGGTCCAGGGCGGTGAGCGGGGGAGCGGAGGAGAAGCGGTGCAGGGTGAGCGCGGCGAGCCCGGTGATCATCGCGTCGGGCCCCTGCGGGGGTACGGCGCCGGTCCTGCGGGCGTAGAGCAGCGCTGCCCTGAGCCGGTCCTCGCTGGTGGGCTGCCCGGGCTGGAGCAGGAAGACGCCGGGCAGCAGCTGCTGCCAGCCGCCGGGCCGGCAGTGCGCGGCGACCTCGGCGGCGGCGATGCCCTGCGCCCTCAACTGGTCGGCGGACGCGAGGCGTTGCGCACGACCGGTGCGGGAGGAGAGGGGGAGGGGGCGGGGGGTGATGGGGGTGTTGTGGTTCATGCCGGGGGTCTTCCGCTTCCGAAGGCTCCCCTAACCCCTGTTACACGCCCGTCGACATTCCGGGACAACCTCGCCCTAAAGTACGCACGTTCGACTGCCGATGGGGGCGGGTCCCGGCCTGCGCCGGCACCGACACGGCGAGGGGGCTGCGGGGCCGAAGCCCGCACCCCGAAGCCCTGCGGGGCGGCACGCCGTCAAGCGCGCCGCCCCCAGGGCCTACGGCTTACTCCGCCGCGCGGCCATCGCACTCCTGCGCCCGCAGCGCCCGCGCCAGGTCGTCGCGGGCCTCCAGGACGAGACGGCGCAGGGCCGGCGCCGCCGAGGCGTGCTCCGACAGCCAGGCGTCGGTCGCGGCCAGCGTCTCCGGACGGTCCTGGAGCCCCGGGAACAGGCCCCGGACCACGTGGATGCCGATCTGGATCGACCGCTCGTCCCAGACCCGCTCGATCGCCGCGAAGTACTTCTCCGCGTACGGCGCGATCAGCTCGCGCTGCGAGGGCTGCACGAAGCCTTCGATGGTCGCCTCGACCAGCGCGTTCGACAGGGTGTCCGACTCGACGACCTGCGCCCAGGCCTGCGCCTTGACCGCCGCCGAGGGCCGCGAGGCGAGCAGGCGGGTCTGGTGGCGCTTGCCGGTGGCCGTGTCGTCCCGGGCCAGCTCCTCGCCGATCCGGGCCTCGTCCGCGCGGCCGTGCGAGGCCAGCGGGGAGAGCAGTGCCCAGCGCAGCTCCTGGTCGAGGTCGAGGCCGTCGATCTTCGCCGCGCCGTCGAGCAGCCCCTCCAGGAGCTGGAAGTCGGCGTCGGCGGAGGCGGTCGCCGCGAAGAACCGCGCCCAGGTCAGCTGGTGCTCGCTGCCCGGCTCGGCCACCCGCAGCTCGCGTAGCCCGCCCTCGGCGAGCAGCCGCCCGCCCTCCTCGCGCCACGCGGGCGTCGCGTAGAGGGTGACGGCCGACCTCGCCCAGCCGTGCACCATCTGGAGGACGCCGATGTCGGTCTCGCGGCCCGCGAAGGCGAGCGCGACGGAGACGAAGTCCCGGGCGGGCATGAGCCCGTCGCGGGTCAGGTTCCACAGCGCCGACCAGCACAGGGCGCGGGCCAGGGGGTCGGTGATGTCGCCGAGGTGCGCGCGGAGGGTCGCGAGCGAGCCCTCGTCGAAGCGGATCTTGCAGTAGGTCAGGTCGTCGTCGTTGACGAGCACCAGGTCGGGCTTCTCCTCGCCCGCGAGCGCCTCGACGACGGTCCGGGTGCCGGTGATGTCGGCCTCGGCCCGCGCGTACCGCACGAGCTCCCCGCCGGAGAGCCGGTAGAGGCCGACGGCGGCGCGGTGCGGACGCCCCGCCGACGGAGTCGGCTGATCGGGCACAGCGTCGCCCTCCTGGAGGACGGCGAGCTCGGTGATCCGGCCCTCCGCGTCGTAGGTGACGGCGGGGGTCAGGCTGTTGACGCCGGAGGTCTGCAGCCAGGACTTCGCCCAGGTCTTCATGTCGCGTCCGGAGGTCTCCTCCAGGATCGCGAGGAGGTCGGCCAGGCGCGTGTTCCCGTAGGCGTGGCGCTTGAAGTAGCGGCGCGCGCCCTCCAGGAACGCGTCCCGCCCGGCGTACGCGACGAGCTGCTTGAGCACCGAGGCGCCCTTGGCGTACGTGATGCCGTCGAAGTTGAGCTTGGCGTCCTCCAGGTCACGGATGTCGGCCGTGATCGGGTGCGTGGACGGCAGCTGGTCGGCGCGGTACGCCCAGGCCTTGCGGTTGTTGGCGAAGGTCACCCAGCTGTTGGTGAAGCGGGTGGCCTCGGCGTTCACGAAGGAGCCCATGAAGTCCGCGAAGGACTCCTTCAGCCACAGGTCGTCCCACCACACCATGGTGACCAGGTCGCCGAACCACATGTGCGCCATCTCGTGCAGGATGACGTTGGCCCGGCTCTCGTACGCGGCCTGGGTGACCTTGCCCCGGTAGATGTACTCCTCGCGGAAGGTCACCATGCCCGGGTTCTCCATCGCGCCGAGGTTGTACTCGGGGACGAAGGCCTGGTCGTACTTCCCGAAGGGGTACGGGTAGTCGAAGTTGTCGTGGAAGAAGTCGAAGCCCTGCTTGGTGATCAGGAAGACGTCGTCGGCGTCGAAGTACTTCGCGAGCGACTTGCGGCACATCGCGCCGAGCGGGATCTCCAGGTCGCCGCGCGTGTAGCTGTCGGTGACGTAGTGGTACGGGCCGGCCACGACGCAGGTGATGTACGTGGAGATCGGCGCGGTCTCCGCGAACCGCCACACTCCCTCGGCGTCCTGCTCGCCCGCGCCGTTCGACCACACCGTCCAGCCCTCGGGCGCGGTCACCGCGAAGCGGTACGGGGCCTTGAGGTCGGGCTGCTCGAAGTTCGCGTACACCCGGCGGGCGTCGGCCGGCTCGTACTGCGTGTAGAGGTAGACCTCGCCGTCCTCCGGGTCGACGAAGCGGTGCATGCCCTCGCCGGTCCGGCTGTAGGCGCACTGCGCGTCCACCACGAGCGTGTTCTCGTCGGCGAGCCCGTCGAGCGCGATCCGCGCGCCGTCGAAGACCACCGCCGGGTCGAGCGCGCGGCCGTTGAGCGTGACCGCGTTCACCGAGGGGGCGATCAGGTCGACGAACGTGCTCGTGCCCTCGCCGGTGCGGCGGAACCGGATCGTCGTCCGCGAGCGGAAGGTGCGCACCGCCTCGTCGGACTCGCCGACCGCCGACCGCAGGTCGAGGACGACCTCGTACCCGTCGACGGACAGCAGCGCGGCCCGCTCGTGGGCCTCGTCGCGGGACAGATTCTCACCGGGCACGGTCACTCCTTCGTGGCGCGTTCGAAACAGCACCGATCCTCCCATGCGCTGCTGTCACGCGGCACACGGCAATGCCGGAGCGCGGGAATGCGGCCGGACCTCCCGGACGTTCCCCCCTTTCGGCACGACCCCTTCATGCGGCCTTACCGAGGAGTGACATGTCCGAGAGCAGGACCACCGCCGACTTCTACTTCGACCCGCTGTGCCCGTGGGCCTGGATGACCTCCCGCTGGATGCTGGAGGTGGAGCAGGTGCGCCCGGTCGACGTGCGCTGGAAGGTCATGAGCCTGGCCGTGCTCAACGAGAACAAGATCGACGAGGTCCCGGAGGAGTACCGGGAGATGCTGCGGACCACGGCGTGGGGCCCGGTCCGTGTGGTGACCGCCGCCAAGGAGCTGCACGGCGAGGAGTACGTCGGCAAGCTCTACACCGCGCTCGGCACCCGCTTCCACAACAACGGCGAGGCCCCGACGAAGGAGGCGATCGCCGCCGCCCTGAAGGAGGTCGGTCTTCCCGAGGACCTCGTGGAGTACGCCGACAAGGACACGTACGACGCCGAGCTGCGCGCCTCCCACACGGAGGGCATCGGCAAGGTCGGCCAGGACGTCGGCACCCCGGTCATCGCGGTCCCGGGCCCGACGGGCGACGAGGTCGCCTTCTTCGGCCCCGTCGTCACCCCGACCCCGCGCGGCGACGACGCCGCCCGGCTGTGGGACGGCACGCTGCTCGTGGCGTCGACGCCGGGCTTCTACGAGATCAAGCGCACCCGCACGGCGGCGCCCAGCTTCGAGTAGTCGCTTTCGTGCGGCAGACGGCCCCCGCGATTCACGTCATCGCGGGGGCCGTCCTCTTTTCCACCTGCCCGGTGAAGGCTGAGAAGACGATCACGAGCAGGAGCCGGGGGTTCAGAAGGAGATCAGCGGCACCGAGGCCTTCGCCGACAGGTAGCGCCGGTGCACGTCCTGCCAGTCGACGACCTGCCACATGGCCTCGATGAAGTCGACCTTCTGGTTCTTGTACTGCAGGTAGAAGGCGTGCTCCCAGGCGTCGAAGACCAGGATCGGGACCGAGCCCTGGCCGACGTTGCCCTGGTGGTCGTAGACCTGCTCGACGATGAGACGGCCGCTGACCGGCTCGTACGCGAGGACGCCCCAGCCGGAGCCCTGGGTGGTCGCGGAGGCCTTGGTCAGCTGGGCCTTGAACCGGGCGAAGGAGCCGAAGGACGCGGTGATCGCGTCCGCGAGCTCACCGACGCCGTCGGCGGCCAGCGGCTCGCCGCCGCCCTCGCCGGCCTTCGGGCTCGCCATGTTGTTCCAGTAGATGGAGTGCAGGATGTGGCCGGAGAGGTGGAACGCGAGGTTCTTCTCCAGGCCGTTGACCGCGCCCCACTGGTCCTTCTCGCGCGCCTCCTCCAGCTGCTCCAGGGTGTCGTTCGCGCCCTTGACGTAAGCGGCGTGGTGCTTGTCGTGGTGCAGCTCGATGATCTCCGGGTTGATCACCGGCTCCAGCGCCGCGTAGTCGTACGGCAGCTCGGGAAGTGTGTAGATCGCCATGGGCCGTCCCCTCCGAAGGCTTATTGCACATCATGTGCAAGTGCAGGCTAACAGTAGGTGCGGTAGAAGTTGATCAGCCCTCGGGCCCAGGTCCCGGACACGACGAGACCCCCGGACCGAGCGGTGGTCCGGGGGTCTCGCCGAGGAAGGGAGCGGGGAGGGGTCAGGAAGCGCGGCCCGCCCCGGTCATCTGGCGGACGAGGCCGATCGCGGCCAGCACCAGGGTCATCGCCCCCGTCGCGTACAGCTGCACGCGGGTGCCCTCGTCGCGGGCCATCAGGAAGAAGATCGCCGCCATGCCGGCCAGCGCCGCCCAGGTCAGGTACGGGAAGCCCCACATCCGCACGACCAGCTTCTCCGGCGCCTCGCGCTCCAGGCGGCGGCGCAGCGCCAGCTGCGAGGCCGCGATGAAGATCCAGACGACCAGGATCACGCCGCCGATCATGTTGAGCAGCCACGGGAAGATCGTGTCGGGGGACCAGTAGTTCAGACCCACGCAGACGAAGCCGAAGAAGCAGGAGGCGAGCACGGCCAGGCGCGGAGCACCGCCGGAGACCTTGCCGAGCGCCTTCGGGCCGAGGCCGCGGTGGACGAGCGAGAAGGCGATGCGCGAGGCGCCGTAGACGTTGGCGTTCATCGCGGACAGCAGGGCGACGAGCACGACCACGTTCATGATCTGGCCGGCGCCGGGGATGCCCAGGTGGTCGAGCGCGGCGACGTACGGGCCCTTCTCGATGACGGCCTTGTCGTCCCACGGCACGAGCGTGACGATGACGGCCATCGAGCCGATGTAGAAGAGCGAGATGCGCCACATCGCGGTGCGCACGGCGCTCGCGACGCCCTTGACGGGGTTCTCGGACTCGGCGGCGGCGATGGAGACGGTCTCCATGCCGCCGTACGAGAACACCGAGGCCAGCAGGCCGACGATCAGGCCCTCGCTGCCGTTGGGCAGGAAGCCGCCCTGGCCGAAGAGGTTGCCGGTGCCGGGCGAGTCGGTGCCGGGCAGGACGCCCAGGATCGCGAGCACGCCGAGGCCCAGGAAGAGCGTGATGGCGCCGACCTTGAGCGCGGCGAACCAGAACTCGAACTCGCCGAAGTTCTTCACGGCCGCCAGGTTGGTGCCGCAGAAGACCAGCATGAAGAGCGCGACCCAGGCCCACTCGGGGGTGCCGGGCAGCCAGCCGGTGACGATCTTCGCGGCGCCGATGCCCTCCAGGCCGACGGCGACGCTGAGCAGCACCCAGAACGACCAGCCGGAGGTGAAGCCGGCCCAGGAGCCGAACGCCCGCTCGGCGTGCGAGGAGAAGGAGCCGGAGGAGGGGTGCGCGGCCGACATCTCGCCCAGCATGCGCATCACGAGCATGACGAGCAGGCCCGAGACCGCGTAGGCGAGGACGATGCCGGGTCCTGCGGCGGCGATGCCGGCGCCGGAGCCGACGAACAGGCCGGCGCCGATGACGCCGCCGAGGGCGATCATCGACAGATGGCGCTGCTTCAGGCCATGGGTCAGGCCCCCGGTGGGGGTCGTCGCGCCGTCCTTGCGGTCGGCCGGCGCGGGCGCGGTGGTCCGAGACATGGGCGAACTCTGTTCACTAGGTGAGACGGGAGGGTGGCCCACAGTCTGAGGGCCACCACCGCCCAGAGGGAACAGTTGTCCGGTATCCGGGCACAGAGTTCACACAAGGTGAAGATTCAGTTCCGGTTCGTATGCAGCTCCCGCGCCCACGCCACCAGCAGGACGGCCCCGGTCGCCCCCGCCGACCACAGCACCTGCGGCCGCGCCCCGTCGTCGAACAGCATCAGGACGAGCACCGCGCCCATCGCGGCCAGCGCCACCCACGTCAGCCACGGGAAGCCCCACATCCGCAGGCTCAGCGTCTCGGGCGCCTCCCGCTCGATCCGGCGCCGCAGCCGCAGCTGCGAGACCGCGATCAGCGCCCAGACGAAGAGCAGCACCGCGCCGACCGCGTTGAGCATGTAGAGGAAGACGGAATCCGGCCACTTCAGATTGAGCAGGACGGAGACGAAGCCGAAGGCCACCGAGGCCAGCACCGCCCGGCGCGGCACGCCTCCGCTCCTGCTCCCGCCTCCCGAGACCCTGAGCAGCCCCTTGGGCGCCTCCCCGCGCTCCGCCAGTGAGAACACCATCCGGGAGGACCCGTACAGGTTCGCGTTGAGCGCCGAGAGCAGCGCCACGAACACCACCACGTTCATGATCTGACCCGCCGCCGGCACCCCGATCGCGTCCAGGACCGCCACGTACGGCGACTCGCCCGGCTTCATCGACGTCCACGGCAGCAGCGTCACGATGACCAGCATCGAGCCCACGTAGAAGAGCAGGATCCGCCAGACCGCACTGCGCACCGCCCGCGCCACGTTCCGCGCCGGGTCGTCGGACTCCGCCGCCGCGATCGTGACGACCTCCAGACCGCCGAAGGCGAAGATGACCGCCAGGACCCCGGAGACCACCCCGGACCAGCCGTTCGGCAGGAAGCCGCCCTGCCCGGTCAGGTTCGCGAGCCCCACCGGATCCGTGTCCGGCAGCCGGCCCAGGATCGCGAGCACGCCGAGGACCAGGAAGAGGACGATCGCGCCGACCTTGAGCGCCGCGAACCAGAACTCGAACTCGCCGAAGTTCTTCACCGCCGCCAGGTTGGCCAGGGTGAACACGATCATGAAGACCAGCACCCAGCCCCACTGCGGCACGTCCGGCACCCAGCCGTGCGCGATCCTCGCCGCGCCCGTCGCCTCCACGGCGAGGACCACGACGAGCAGGAACCAGTAGAGCCAGCCCACCGAGAACCCCGCCCAGCGGCCGAGCGCCCGCTCCGCGTGCACCGAGAAGGCGCCCGAGGCGGGCATCGCCGCCGACATCTCGCCGAGCATGCGCATGATCAGCATCGCGAGCGCCCCGGCGAGCAGGTACGAGACGACGATGCCGGGTCCGGCGACGGCGATGCCGGCGCCCGAGCCGACGAAGAGACCGGCGCCGATCACCCCGCCGAGCCCCAGCATCGTCAGATGACGCTGCTTCAGGCCGTGGGAGAGGGACTCCGGTTCGGGAGCGAGCGGCTCCCTCTCGGGGGCGAGGGGTTCGTGCATGTGGGGGGCTCGTGCTCTCTGACGGTTTATGGAGACCCCACAGTCTCTCCAGCGAACGCCCCTTGGCGCAAAAGGGACCTCCTGGCATGAGGTCCCAGTGACAAGCGTCACGTGGCGCGAGGTGTGATCGGCGGGCTTTGTTCGATCTCCATGAAACGCTCGACCGCCGCTTTGTCGACGGCTGACGGTGATCGGACGCTCACTCCTGGCATAGCGTCAACCTGTCCCTCCCACCCTCACCCCGCGGAGTACCGATGAGCACCGCCACCGCCCCCGTCCGCACCCTCCGGGCGGGCGCCGTCCTCGCCGACCTCATCCCGGCGAGTCGCGCCCGCGACATCGCCCTGGTCGTCGGCGGCGCCGCCCTCACCGGACTCGCCGCGCAGCTCTCGGTCCCGGTCCCCGGCTCCCCGGTCCCGGTCTCCGGCCAGACCTTCGCCGCCCTGCTCGTCGGCACCGCGCTCGGCGCCCGCCGCGGCTTCCTCGCCCTCGCCCTGTACGCCGTCGCGGGCATGGCGGGCATGCCCTGGTTCGCCGAGGGCTCCTCGGGCTACGGCATGCCGTCCTTCGGCTACATCCTCGGCATGCTCCTCGCCTCCACCGTCGTCGGCGCCCTCGCCCGCCGCGGCGCCGACCGCTCCGTGCTCCGCACGGCCGGCGCGATGGTGCTCGGCTCCGCGCTCATCTACGCGGTCGGCGTGCCGTACCTGGCCCTCGCCACCGGCATGACCCTCGGTCAGGCCGTCGCCGCCGGCCTCACCCCGTTCCTCATCGGCGACGCCCTCAAGGCCGCGCTCGCCATGGGCGCCCTGCCGGCCGCCTGGAAGCTCGTCGGCCGCAAGGGCTGAGCCCCGCCCCGTACACATACGAGAGGGCCCGCCGTTCCCCGGGGAACGGCGGGCCCTCTCGCGTGCGTGGTCAGCGGCTCTCGGAGAGCTCCGCGAGCTGCTCGGTCTTGCCGAAGCGCTGGCGGACGACCGCGATCGCCATCACGAGCGCGGCCACGAGCAGGGACAGCACGACCTGCTCACGATTGCTGCCGCCGTCGACGACCATGTAGCCGAGGACGCCGACGATCATGACGATGGTCGCCCAGGTCAGGTACGGGAAGAGCCACATCTTCACGACCAGCTTCTCCGGCGACTCCCGCAGGATGATGCCGCGCATCCGCAGCTGGGTCACGCAGATGACCAGCCAGACGAAGAGGGCGACGGCGCCGGAGGAGTTCAGCAGGAAGGCGAAGACGGTGTCCGGCCACTTGTAGTTGAAGAAGACCGCGACGAAGCCGAAGACGACCGAGCCGAGGATCGCGGCCGTCGGCACGCCCCGCTTGTTGGTCTTCGCGAAGGCCTTGGGCGCGTCACCGCGCTGACCGAGCGAGAAGGCCATGCGGGAGGCCGTGTAGAGGCCAGAGTTCAGGCAGGACAGGACGGCCGTCAGGACGATCACGTTCATGATCTGGCCGGCGTGCGCGATGCCGATGGAGTCGAGGGCGGCGACGTACGAGCCCTTGTCGACGATCGACTTGTCGTTCCACGGCAGCAGGGTCAGGACGACGAAGATCGAGCCCAGGTAGAAGACGCCGATCCGCCAGATCACGCTGTTGGTGGCCTTGGTGACCGCCTTCTGCGGGTCCTCGGACTCGCCGGCGGCCAGGGTGACGATCTCGCTGCCCATGAAGGAGAAGACGACCATCAGGACACCGGTGAGGACCGCGCCCGCGCCCATCGGGAAGAAGCCCCCGCTGTCGGTGAGGTGCGCGAATCCGGCGCCCGGGTTGTCCGAGCCGGGCAGCACGCCGAAGACGGCGAGCAGGCCGATGACGACGAAGGCGCCGATGGCGACGACCTTGATGCCGGCGAACCAGAACTCGAACTCGCCGTACGAGGCGACGGAGCCCAGGTTGGTCGCGGTCAGCACCACCATCACGATGAGCGCCCAGCCCCACTGCGGCACGGCCGGGACCCAGCTCTCCAGGATCTTCGCGCCCGCGGTCGCCTCGACGGCGAGGACGACGACCCAGAAGAACCAGTACAGCCAGCCGATGGTGAAGCCGGCCCAGCGGCCGAGCGCCTGGTCGGCGTAGGCCGAGAAGGAGCCGGAGGACGGCCGGGCGGCGGCCATCTCGCCGAGCATCCGCATCACGAAGACGACCATCGCGCCGACGAGTGCGTACGAGAGGAGGATCGCGGGACCGGCCGCGGCGATGCCGGAGCCGGAGCCGACGAAGAGACCGGCGCCGATGACGCCGCCGATCGCGATCATCGACAGATGGCGGTTCTTGAGTCCGGCCTTGAGGCCGTCGGAGGACTGCGAGCCACCGGTGGTGCCGGTCTCCTGGCCGTCCTTCGTCAGGGTCGGTTGCGTGTTCACAGACGCTTCCTCGTGTGTGGGGGGCGCTCGGGTCGCGAGCCAGAGCATTGAACCCCGTGAACAGGGATGATCGGAAGACCTCATTCCGGATCGTTGTACGGGCGACCTCGCGAAGTCGAAGGTCCGTACCAGGCCGGGTGAAGCTCCCGACCCCGATGCCTGCTACCCGGGCCCTGGCGTGCCACACTCGGCATCATGCGCGTCTATATCGGTTCCGACCACGCCGGCTTTGAACTAAAGAACCACCTCGTCGAGTGGCTCACGGCACACGGCCACGAGCCCGTCGACTGCGGCCCCCACATCTACGACGCCCTCGACGACTACCCGCCGTTCTGCCTGCGTGCCGCCGAGAAGACGGCCGCGGACCCGGACAGCCTGGGCATCGTCATCGGCGGCTCCGGCAACGGCGAGCAGATCGCCGCCAACAAGGTGAAGGGGGTGCGCGCCGCCCTCGCCTGGAGCGAGCAGACCGCCGCCCTCGGCCGCGAGCACAACAACGCCAACGTGGTCTCCGTCGGCGGCCGGATGCACACCCGGGAAGAGGCGACCAAGTTCGTCGAGATCTTCCTGAGCACGCCGTACTCCGGTGACGAGCGCCACACCCGCCGGATCGACATGCTCACCGCGTACGAGACCACCGGCGAGCTCCCCCCGATCCCCGCGCACCACCCGCAGGAGCCGACCGCCTGATGCCCGAAGGGCACACCATCCACCGGCTGGCCGCCGACCACCGCGAGCGGTTCGGCGGCCGGCCCGTGCGCGTCTCCAGCCCCCAGGGCAAGTTCGCCGACTCGGCGGCCCTGCTCGACGGCACGACCCTGGAGACGACCGAAGCCCACGGGAAGCACCTCTTCCTGGGTTTCCCCGGCGACGAATGGATCCACATCCACCTGGGCCTCTTCGGCAAGGTGAACTTCGGCGACGCCCCGGCCCCGCCGCCCACGGACACGGTCCGGCTGCGGCTCGCCAACCCCGAGGGGTACGTCGACCTGCGCGGCCCCACCACCTGCGCGCTGATCACGGACGCCGAGAAGCAGGCGATACACGACCGCCTCGGCCCGGACCCGCTCCGCGAGGACGACGACCGGGCGAAGGCCTGGCACCGCATCTCTCGCAGCCGCACGACGATCGCCGCCCTCCTCATGGACCAGAAGGTCATCGCGGGCGTCGGCAACGTCTACCGCGCCGAGGTCCTCTTCCGGCACGGCATCGACCCGTACCGCGCGGGCAAGGACCTCACCGCGGGGGAGTGGACCGCGATCTGGGAGGACCTGGCGGCCCTCATGCGCGAGGGCGTCCGCCTGAACCGCATCGACACGGTCCGCCCCGAACACACCCCCGAGGCCATGGGCCGCCCACCCCGCGTGGACGACCACGGCGGCGAGGTCTACGTCTACCGCCGCGCGAACATGCCGTGCCACATCTGCGGCGACGAGATCCGCACGGCGAACCTGGCGGCCAGAAACCTCTTCTGGTGCCCGGGGTGCCAGCAGCGCTGACCCGTGGGCGCTGCCCGACCCGTTGCCGCCCCGCCCTAGAACCCGTGCGGTAGCCAGGGGGCAACCGGGGACCCGAAGGCCGCGGACGCCTCGACCAGCGCCCCGTCCCGCAGCTCCCGCACCCGCCCTGCCGAGGCGAGCGACACCAACGAGGCCCCGCCCAGGTACGCCGCCCCCAACTCCCGCACGGACAGCGCGAGATCGGGCGCATCCCCCGTACGCACACAGGTCGCCCCCTTCGCGTCACCCGTCAGCCGCCACCGCCCCTCGTTCCAGGGACAGAACGCGTCCGCGACCTCGAACACCACGTCCACCGGCGCCTGGTACGTCCGCGCCTCAAGCGCCGCACCCACCTCCACGAGCCGTACGAAAAGACTCTCCCGCAGCGTCGGCGCGCAGCGCCGGACGTCCGACACCAGGTGCTGCCACGCGTCGTCCACCGGCCGGTTGTGGATCTTCACCTTCGCCGTCAGGTCCACCGAGCACAGGAAGCGCCACAGCGCCGCCTCCGCCACCGCGTCGAGGCCGGCCAGCTGGTGCACCGAGACGGAACCGTCGGGCCCCGCGGAGGACCAGTCCGGCTTGATCGCGTAGTGCGCGTACCCGACGACCGCACCGCCCCGCTCGGCCAGCAGGCACATCCGCGGCGAGGCCCCTCCCCGGTCGCCCGGCGGGTCGAGCAGCGCCTGCCGCTCCCAGCCGGGCCGTCGCGCCAGCATCCCGGGCCGGCCGGGGACCAGCTTCGCGTACACCGCCTCGGCCGCGTCGAGACCCTCCTCCAGGCTCGTCACCCGCAGCGTCACGCCGTCCACGCCCTCGGGGCCCGCCGGCACGCTCAGCCGCACCCGGTTCGTGTCGATGGTCGCGTGCGCCGCGTACGTCGCCGCGCCGTAGCCGAAGCGGCCGTAGATCTCCGGCTCGGAGGCCGTCAGGACCGCCAGCGGCTCGCCCCAGCTCCGTACGTCGTCCAGCTGCCGCCGCATCATCGAGGTGAGGATCCCGCGCCGCCGGTGCGTTCCGGCCACGCTCACCATCGTCACCCCGGCCGCCGGGACCGACGCCCCGCCCGGCACCGTGAGCCGGAACGTGAACGCCCCCGTCGTACCGACGCACAGATCGCCGTCCCAGGCGCCGATGAAACGGTCGAACTCGGTCAGGCCGCGGTACAGCTCCCGCTCCTCCGGCGCCTCGGCCACGCCTCCGAACGCGAGCTCGAGGACTCCGTACCAGCGCTCCCACTCCGACGGGTCGAGAACCCGCAGTTCAGTCGTCATATGCCATCGATATCAGCGGCGCGCGTCCGGGGCGACCCGATTTCACGCACATTGTCACCGGGGTACCCCCTGCACGATGTCCGACGGGATGGATAGGGTCCAGGCCAATGGGACAGCGAGCCGGAGTGAACTCGTACGCGGCCCGGACACGCAGGCGCGTGCGCCGGGCCCGCGTCGCGCTGCGCAGGTCCGCCGTCGACTACTTCCGCGGCGACGGCGCCGACTGGCTCGCCTTCGCCGGACTCCTCGTGATGATCCCCGCCATCGCGTGCGGGAGCCTCCTCGACCCCGTCTGGTGCGCGCCCGCCGCGCTCGTCCTGCCGATCGTCGCCGGCGGGCTGCTGCTGCGCCCCGCCAGCCTGCTCGCCCTGTACGCGGCGGCCGCGGGCGCCCTCATCGTCGAGTCCGTCGTCCTCGGCCCGTACACCCAGGGCCCGGCCAGGGTCACCCCCGGCACCGTCCTGGTCGTCGCCGCCTGCGGACTCTTCGGGCTGCTCATCGCCCAGTTCCGCGCCCGCGTCGGCGTGCCCTGGCGGCGCGGCGGCACCATGCTCTTCGACCTGCGCGAACGCATCCGGGTCCAGAGCGCCCTGCCCCGGCTCCCGCAGGGCTGGCACCGCGAGATGGCGCTGCGCCCGGCCGGCGGCCAGTCCTTCTCGGGCGACTTCGTCGTCGCCGCCCGCACCCACGGCGGGCGCACCCTGGAGGTCGTCCTCACCGACGTCTCCGGCAAGGGCATGGACGCGGCCTCCCGCTCCCTGCTGCTCTCCGGCGCCTTCGGCGGACTCCTCGGCTCGCTGCCGCCGCACGGCTTCCTGCCCGCGGCCAACGGCTACCTCCTCCGCCAGAACTGGGACGAGGGCTTCGCCACCTCCATCCACCTCGTCCTCGACCTGGAATCCGGCGACTACGAACTCTTCTCCGCCGGCCATCTGCCCGCCCTCCAGCTCCACGCGGGCAGCGGCCGCTGGGAGGAGAAGGCCGCCGACGGGCCCCTCCTCGGCGTCTACGACGGGGCCGAGTTCCACCCGGTCAAGGGCTCCCTGCGGCCCGGCGACGTCCTCATGCTCTTCACCGACGGCCTGGTCGAGGCCGCCGACCGGGACATCGCCGAGGGCATCGACCGCCTCACCGGCGAGGCCGACCGCTGCGTCGCCGAGGGCTTCGAGGGCGTCGCCTGGCACCTGATCGAGGCCGTAGCCAAGGACGTCAACGACGACCGCGCCCTACTCCTCCTCTCGCGTCCGGCCTGAACCGCTTCCGTGTGACGTGATCTTCTGCACGACGATTCGTCACCCGGCAGCCAGGGCAGGGGGGTTGATGGCACGATGGAGACAGCGGGGGGTGTTCCGAGACAGGGGCTCCCTGGTGGGCAAGGCGGGACCGACCGAGGGTGTGATCAGTTGTGGCCATTTCACTGTCTGTGGTGTTGCTGTTGGCAATCATCCTGGTGGTGCTGATCCGAGGGGGAAACCTCAAGGGCGGCCCGGCCGTGATCGCGGTCCTCTTCGGCTTCTTCCTCGCCTCCACCGGCATGGCCGACGACATCCAGCGCTTCCTGGACTCGATAACGCAGACGATCGCCGCCATAAAGTTCTGAGCGGCCGAGGGCCCGAAACCAAGAAAACCCCAGGTGGCCTGGGGTTTTCTCGTAGTGGAGCGGGTGACGGGAATCGAACCCGCGTAGCTAGTTTGGAAGACTAGTGCTCTACCATTGAGCTACACCCGCACAGCATCGCGCCGCAGGTCACGAGGACCGCGGCACGAGGAGCATGGTAGCCGGTCACGGGCCGTTCGCGCACACCCGGAAAACAGGGGGCGCCGCACAGTCCCCGTCCATGTACCCTACGTGTCGCACCGACGGGGTGTGGCGCAGCTTGGTAGCGCGTCCGCTTTGGGAGCGGAAGGCCGTGGGTTCAAATCCCGCCACCCCGACCATGACGATCACGCGCTCACCTCGCGCGTTCTTGATCACGTTGTGGGCGTCATCCCGCTTGCGGTTACTATGCAAGCTGCGTGCCCGTGTGTCTTTCTGACCGGGCCGACCCGCCGGAACCGCCACACGCGGCCCCGGCGGATTCCAGGAATCAGCCACAAGGAGACCGAACCGTGAAGAGCGCCGTGGAGACCCTGAACCCGACCCGGGTTCGGCTCACTGTCGAGGTGCCCTTCGAGGAGCTCAAGGACAGCCTCGACGCGGCGTACAAGAAGATCAACCAGCAGGTCACGGTCAAGGGCTTCCGTAAGGGCAAGATCCCGGCCCGCGTGATCGACCAGCGGTTCGGCCGCGGCGCCGTGCTGGAGGAGGCCGTCAACGACGCGCTCCCGAAGTTCTACACCGAGGCCGTCAACGAGGCCGACGTCAACCCGCTCGGCCAGCCCGAGGTCGACATCACCGAGCTGAAGGACGGCGAGCTGCTGGCCTTCACCGCCGAGGTCGACGTCCGCCCGACGATCGAGATCCCGGACTACTCCGGCATCGAGGTCACCGTCGACGCGGTCGAGGTCACCGACGAGGACGTCGAGAAGTCCGTGGAGCAGCTCCGCGAGCGCTTCGCCTCGACGAAGACCGTCGAGCGTGCCGCCGCCGAGGGCGACGTCGTCACCATCGACCTGGAGGCCAAGGTCGACGGCGAGGTCCTGCCCGACGGTGTCGCCAGCGACGTCTCGTACACCATCGGCTCCGGCGAGCTCCTCGACGGCATCGACGAGGCCGTCAAGGGCCTGGAGGCCGGTGGCGAGGCCACCTTCACCTCGCAGCTGAAGGGCGGCTCCGCCGAGGGCAAGGACGCCGAGGTCACCGTCAAGGTCACCGCCGTCGCCGCCCGTGAGCTCCCCGAGCTCGACGACGAGTTCGCCCAGATGGCGTCCGAGTTCGACACCCTCGACGAGCTCAAGGCCGACAGCCGCAAGCGCCTCGAGAACATGAAGCAGTTCGACCAGGCCACCCAGGCCCAGGAGCGCGTCCTCGACGAGCTCCTCAAGCTGGTCGAGGTCCCGATGCCCGAGAAGCTTCTCGAGGACGAGATCAACACCCGCAAGCACAACCTGGAGCACCACCAGCTCGGCCAGATGGGCCTCGACCTCGCGAAGTACCTGGAGATCCAGGGCAAGACCGAGGAAGAGTTCCTGGCCGAGACCAAGGAGCAGGCCGAGAAGGGCATCAAGACGCAGTTCATCCTCGATGAGCTCGTCAACAAGGAGAAGCTCGACGTCTCCCGCGAGGAGCTCACCGAGCACCTGTTCCGCCGTGCCGCCTCCTCCGGCATGAGCCCCGACCAGTTCGCCCAGGCCGTGGCCCAGCAGGGCCAGGTGCCGATGCTCGTCGGCGAGGTCGCCCGCGGCAAGGCCCTCGCGGTCGTCGTCGAGGCCGCCAAGGTCGTCGACACCAAGGGCGAGGTCGTCGACCTCTCCGACGACGAGGACGAGGTCGAGGCCGCCGCCGAGGCCGTCGAGGCCGTCACCGGCGAGACCGAGGTCTCCGAGGACAAGTAAGGGCACCCGCCCCCGGCGGACCCTGTTCCACGGGCCCGTACGCACTGCTGTGCGTACGGGCCCGTGGACGTAACCGGACCCGCTTACACGCCCCCCAACTACCTTGCGCTCCAAGCGAACAGTTCCGGAACCGGGATGGCGTTGTCCGACCTGCGCGTTAGGGTCCATGAATACGAGGGCACTGCCCTCAGAACAAGACGCTGAGACGGCCCGGGGCCGTCGGAGACGAGCAGGTGGATACGTGACGAATCTGAAGCCTTACGCCGCGGGTGAGCCGTCCATCGGTGGCGGCCTCGGCGACCATGTCTACAACCGGCTGCTCGGCGAGCGGATCATCTTCCTAGGCCAGCAGGTCGACGACGAGATCGCCAACAAGATCACCGCCCAGATGCTCCTCCTGGCCGCCGAGCCGGAGAAGGACATCTACCTGTACATCAACAGCCCCGGCGGCTCGGTGACGGCCGGCATGGCGGTCTACGACACCATGCAGTTCATCCCGAACGACGTCGTCACCATCGGCATGGGCATGGCCGCCTCCATGGGCCAGTTCCTGCTCACCGCCGGCGCCCCCGGCAAGCGCTTCGCGCTGCCGAACACCGACATCCTGATGCACCAGGGCTCCGCCGGCATCGGCGGCACCGCCTCCGACATCAAGATCCAGGCCCAGTACCTGCTGCGCACCAAGCAGCGCATGGCCGAGATCACCGCGCAGCACTCCGGCCAGACCGTCGAGGCGATCATCCGTGACGGCGACCGCGACCGCTGGTTCACCGCGGACGAGGCCAAGGAGTACGGCCTCATCGACGACATCATCACGCACGCCGCGGGTGTTCCGGGCGGCGGCGGCACGGGCGCCTGAGCGCCGGCAGCCCGCCGAAGAGCCCCCAGCCCCCTCTGAACGCCACCAGGACGGTGAACACCCAGATGCAGAACAACCTCTCCCCGAGCGGCCTCTACACCGGCGCGCCGATGGACAACCGCTACGTCGTGCCCCGCTTCGTGGAGCGCACCTCGCAGGGCGTGCGCGAGTACGACCCGTACGCGAAGCTCTTCGAGGAGCGCGTGATCTTCCTCGGCGTGCAGATCGACGACGCCTCCGCCAACGACGTCATGGCGCAGCTGCTGTGCCTGGAGTCGATGGACCCGGACCGCGACATCTCGATCTACATCAACAGCCCGGGCGGCTCCTTCACCGCCCTCACGGCGATCTACGACACGATGCAGTTCGTGAAGCCGGACATCCAGACGGTCTGCATGGGCCAGGCGGCCTCCGCCGCGGCCGTGCTGCTCGCCGCCGGCACCCCCGGCAAGCGGATGGCCCTGCCGAACGCCCGCGTGCTGATCCACCAGCCCTCCGGCGGCACCGGCCGTGAGCAGCTCTCCGACCTGGAGATCGCGGCCAACGAGATCCTGCGCATGCGCAGCCAGCTGGAGGAGATGCTGGCCAAGCACTCCTCGACGCCGATCGAGAAGATCCGCGACGACATCGAGCGCGACAAGATCCTGACGGCCGAGGACGCCCTGGCGTACGGCCTGATCGACCAGATCGTCTCGACCCGCAAGAGCACGGCCTCCGCGGAGCGCTGACGCCCGACCTTCCCTCGCCGTGGTTGGTGTGGCCGAATTGCGACCATGTCAACCACGCCAAGGGGGGCCCGAACGGGGGGCCCGGCAAGGTACCGTCGAATATGAGGCACCAGGAGTCGCTGAACCAAGCGCTCCCAGGCGAAGGGGAAGCACCTCGTGGCACGCATCGGTGATGGCGGCGATCTGCTCAAGTGCTCGTTCTGCGGAAAGAGCCAGAAGCAGGTGAAGAAGCTCATCGCGGGACCCGGTGTGTACATCTGCGACGAGTGCATCGACCTCTGCAACGAGATCATCGAGGAAGAACTCGCGGAGACGAGCGAGGTGCGGTGGGAGGAACTCCCGAAGCCCCGCGAGATCTACGAGTTCCTGGAGGGCTACGTCGTCGGCCAGGAGCCGGCGAAGAAGGCCCTCTCGGTCGCGGTGTACAACCACTACAAGCGCGTCCAGGCCGGCGAGAACGGTGGCGCGCAGGGCCGTGACGACGCCATCGAACTGGCGAAGTCCAACATTCTGCTGCTCGGCCCCACGGGCTCGGGCAAGACGCTGCTGGCGCAGACCCTGGCCCGCATGCTCAACGTCCCGTTCGCCATCGCCGACGCGACGGCGCTGACGGAGGCCGGCTATGTCGGCGAGGACGTCGAGAACATCCTGCTCAAGCTGATCCAGGCGGCCGACTACGACGTCAAGAAGGCCGAGACCGGGATCATCTACATCGACGAGATCGACAAGGTCGCCCGTAAGAGCGAAAACCCGTCGATCACGCGTGACGTCTCGGGCGAGGGCGTGCAGCAGGCCCTCCTCAAGATCCTGGAGGGCACGACGGCCTCGGTGCCGCCGCAGGGCGGCCGGAAGCACCCGCACCAGGAGTTCATCCAGATCGACACGACGAACGTGCTCTTCATCGTGGGCGGCGCCTTCGCCGGCCTGGAGAAGATCATCGAGTCGCGGGCGGGCGCCAAGGGCATCGGCTTCGGGGCGACCATCCGCTCCAAGCGCGAGATCGAGGCGAGCGACCAGTTCCAGGAGGTCATGCCGGAGGACCTGGTGAAGTTCGGGATGATCCCCGAGTTCATCGGCCGTCTCCCCGTGCTCACCTCCGTCCACAACCTGGACCGCGAGGCGCTCCTCCAGATCCTGGTCGAGCCGCGCAACGCGCTGGTGAAGCAGTACCAGCGCCTCTTCGAACTCGACGGCGTGGAACTGGACTTCGACCGCCCGGCCCTGGAGGCCATCGCCGACCAGGCGATCCTCCGCGGCACCGGCGCGCGCGGCCTGCGCGCCATCATGGAGGAGGTCCTCCAGTCGGTCATGTACGAGGTCCCGTCCCGCAAGGACGTGGCCCGCGTGGTCATCACGGCCGACGTCGTCCGCAACAACGTCAACCCGACGCTGGTCCCGCGGATCGTGAAGAACGACGGCAGGCACGAGAAGTCGGCCTGAGCCGTACGGACATGAGAGGGGCGGGGGGGGGGGGGGGGGGGGGGGCGCCCCCCCCGCGCGTGACTCCGACGACGAAATGACACAGAACCTCCCCCTTTGGTGTCTTGTTGTCGGGGAGGTGCGCTTCCC